>NZ_CP024160.1:1200000-1568783 GCF_002736145.1 Collinsella aerofaciens | reverse complement strand
GAACCGCACCTCGCGGCCCGCGGGACTGAGCGCTCATGCGCGCGGTCCGGGCACGAGGATGCCCCCGAGTCATACTTTCCTATGCGCCATGCGGCCCCCAGGGCACGTGAGTAGACACCGGACACCGTAACGGTGGGCGCCGCCCACCGGTCAGCGGCCAGAGCATGGGGGGCACGCCCGGTCCCGTTCCGAACCCGGAAGCTAAGCCCCATCGCGCCGAGAGTACTGCGGGGTCAGCCCGTGGGAGGCCAGGGCGCCGCTGACCGGTGGACGGCACCGAGCCGTCATCGAGAATGAAGAAGGGGGAGGCCTCGCGGCCTCCCCCTTTTTTGCGCTATATAAGCTGACATTTGCCCTATCTGTTTCAGGAGTGCTCGGATTGTCTTTAGTCGAGGGCATCGTTGTCGTTCGCGGTGAGGTAGAGCCGATCTTTTTGCTTATGTCGCTTTCTGGTGGCGCTCAGTCGGCTCCAGGGTTCTGTCGCCACGTATATCCGGACGGATCTTTTGCTCCTTATTTCCAGTAAATCAATTAGGGGACGTTGTTTCAATCAAATACACTCTGCCAGCGGGGGCTCTACCTAATTAGTGATAGAGCCCCCGCTGGCGTTTTATAGATTTGTTAACGTTGTCCTTCAATTTATAACGGGCTAACTAGCGGTGACCGACGAGGGTATAAAGATGCTATGTCTACAGTGGACAGCAAGATTCCCGAGGTCATACGGTCTGTCCAAGGTTTATGACCATATGTGTGACTCCGAGCAACTCGGAGCCCAGTTAATTGATTTGTGAACAAAATATGGAGTGCGAGATTCCCGCCCCCGGGGCCCCTCCGGTCTGGCAATATATCTCCTTGCCGCGCGGCCCGGTCGGACCGGACCAGCCGCCAGGCGTGCACCTTGAGAACCGGATACTGCGAGGATGGACACATTCAGTGTCGCATCCGGGCAGACATCGAACCATTTGAAATGGTCTAACTTGGATTTGTTTTTCGCAAGGCCGCCGAGAGGCGGCCCCGAGAAATTCCTTTTCCTATACTAAAACCATATGAATCGAACGGAACCGATCAGCGATGAACTGAGAGGACCGGACGGGCTCGAAGCCCATACATTTTGGACGGAGAGTTCGATCCTGGCTCAGGATGAACGCTGGCGGCGCGCCTAACACATGCAAGTCGAACGGCACCCATCTTCGGATGGAAGCGAGTGGCGAACGGCTGAGTAACACGTGGAGAACCTGCCCCCTCCCCCGGGATAGCCGCCCGAAAGGACGGGTAATACCGGATACCCCGGGGTGCCGCATGGCACCCCGGCTAAAGCCCCGACGGGAGGGGATGGCTCCGCGGCCCATCAGGTAGACGGCGGGGTGACGGCCCACCGTGCCGACAACGGGTAGCCGGGTTGAGAGACCGACCGGCCAGATTGGGACTGAGACACGGCCCAGACTCCTACGGGAGGCAGCAGTGGGGAATCTTGCGCAATGGGGGGAACCCTGACGCAGCGACGCCGCGTGCGGGACGGAGGCCTTCGGGTCGTAAACCGCTTTCAGCAGGGAAGAGTCAAGACTGTACCTGCAGAAGAAGCCCCGGCTAACTACGTGCCAGCAGCCGCGGTAATACGTAGGGGGCGAGCGTTATCCGGATTCATTGGGCGTAAAGCGCGCGTAGGCGGCCCGGCAGGCCGGGGGTCGAAGCGGGGGGCTCAACCCCCCGAAGCCCCCGGAACCTCCGCGGCTTGGGTCCGGTAGGGGAGGGTGGAACACCCGGTGTAGCGGTGGAATGCGCAGATATCGGGTGGAACACCGGTGGCGAAGGCGGCCCTCTGGGCCGAGACCGACGCTGAGGCGCGAAAGCTGGGGGAGCGAACAGGATTAGATACCCTGGTAGTCCCAGCCGTAAACGATGGACGCTAGGTGTGGGGGGACGATCCCCCCGTGCCGCAGCCAACGCATTAAGCGTCCCGCCTGGGGAGTACGGCCGCAAGGCTAAAACTCAAAGGAATTGACGGGGGCCCGCACAAGCAGCGGAGCATGTGGCTTAATTCGAAGCAACGCGAAGAACCTTACCAGGGCTTGACATATGGGTGAAGCGGGGGAGACCCCGTGGCCGAGAGGAGCCCATACAGGTGGTGCATGGCTGTCGTCAGCTCGTGTCGTGAGATGTTGGGTTAAGTCCCGCAACGAGCGCAACCCCCGCCGCGTGTTGCCATCGGGTGATGCCGGGAACCCACGCGGGACCGCCGCCGTCAAGGCGGAGGAGGGCGGGGACGACGTCAAGTCATCATGCCCCTTATGCCCTGGGCTGCACACGTGCTACAATGGCCGGTACAGAGGGATGCCACCCCGCGAGGGGGAGCGGATCCCGGAAAGCCGGCCCCAGTTCGGATTGGGGGCTGCAACCCGCCCCCATGAAGTCGGAGTTGCTAGTAATCGCGGATCAGCATGCCGCGGTGAATGCGTTCCCGGGCCTTGTACACACCGCCCGTCACACCACCCGAGTCGTCTGCACCCGAAGTCGCCGGCCCAACCGCAAGGGGGGAGGCGCCGAAGGTGTGGAGGGTGAGGGGGGTGAAGTCGTAACAAGGTAGCCGTACCGGAAGGTGCGGCTGGATCACCTCCTTTCTAGGGAGATACATTCTTAGAGAGAAACACTTTAACTCGAATAGAGGGCAGGAGCCCGTCCGGTAGATGTCCCGCCACGGATGATTCCCCGCAGCACCCGGTCCCCGGGGTCGCACCCGCGTACCTTGAGAGCCGCATAGCGATAGGAGAGAGATGGAAGATCCGAATCTTCCAGACTCGATTCTTTTCTGCGATTTAAAGACAGAATGATAGCAATCATTCATCCGATCCAAACAAGAAGAATTCACTTAATTATGAGTGAGGAGCATCTGATCGCGAGCACAGTCAAGACTGTGCCGCGGTATGAGATACCCGAATTGCGACATACGAGCGCTATTCATGATATCGATTAATTGACTTAATTAGCGACACGTGGATATCCCGCGGGCCCGATGCGGTCCCGCAAGATACCACGGGCGCACGGCGGATGCCTTGGCACAGGGAGCCGATGAAGGACGCGGCAAGCTGCGATAATCCCCGGCGAGGAGCACACATCCTTCGACCCGGGGGTCTCCGAATGGGCGAACCCATGCACAGCAGTGTGCATATCCCCCCGCTGAACACATAGGCGGGGGGAGGACAACCCGGGGAACTGAAACATCTAAGTACCCGGAGGAGAGGAAATCAATCTCGAGACTCCCCGAGTAGCGGCGAGCGAAAGGGGACCGATGGCCAAACCGTCGAGCGGGCATACCCGGCAGGGGTTCCGCCGACGGGGTTGCAGGGCCGCGCATCCGGGGGCTGCCGCCCCCGGGCGCAGGTCCGGCTGGGGAGCGGAACGGCATGGGAGGGCCGGCCGCAGCGGGTGACAGCCCCGTACGCGAACCCAGACCGGACGGCGCGACGCGGTCCCTGAGTAGGGCCGGGCACGTGAAACCCGGTCCGAACCTGGGTGGACCACCATCCAAGCCTGAGTACTACCCTGTGACCGATAGCGCACCAGTACCGTGAGGGAAAGGTGAAAAGCACCCCGGGAGGGGAGTGAAACAGTACCTGAAACCGTGCGCCCACGAGCAGTCGGAGCACCCTTGTGGTGTGACGGCGTGCCTTTTGTAGAATGAGCCAGCGAGTCGCTGGCGCGGGGCGAGGTTAACCGAAAGGGAGCCGGAGCGAAAGCGAGCCTTAACAGGGCGACTTGAGTCCCGCGCCGCGGACGCGAAGCCGGGTGAGCTATCCGTGGGCAGGCTGAAGCGGGGGTAAGACCCCGTGGAGGGCCGAACGCACGTCGGTTGAAAACGGCGGCGATGACCTGCGGATAGGGGTGAAAGGCCAATCAAACCCGGAGATATCTCGTTCTCCCCGAAATAGCTTTAGGGCTAGCGTCGCGCGTTCACCGCCGGAGGTAGAGCACCGGATGGACGAGGGGGCTTCGCCGCCTACCGAATCCAACCGAACTCCGAATGCCGGCGGCCCAGAGCGCGGCAGTCAGAGCATGTGGGCTAAGCTGTGTGCTCGAGAGGGAAACAGCCCGGACCGCCCGCTAAGGTCCCCAAGTTCCAGCCGAGTGGCAAAGGATGTGCGTCCGCCCAGACAACCAGGATGTTGGCTTAGAAGCAGCCATGCATTCAAAGAGTGCGTAACAGCTCACTGGTCGAGTGGACATGCGCCGACAATACACGGGGCTAAGCTGGACACCGAAGCGGCGGGATTTTACCTAAGTAGAATCGGTAGGGGAGCTTCCCATGGGCGGAGAAGCCGGAGGGCGACCGACGGTGGAGCGCATGGGAGTGAGAATGCTGGCATGAGTAGCGAGAGACGAGAGAGTAACTCGTCCGCCGTGAACCCGAGGTTTCCTGGGCAAGGCTAATCCTCCCAGGGTCAGTCGGGGGCTAAGGCGAGGCCGGTAGGCGTAGCCGACGCGCAGCAGGCAGACATTCCTGCACCGCGCACGCGGCGCTACGACCGACGGGGCGACGGATGGGGGTGGCTCGGCGGGGTTCTGGACGTCCCCGTGATGGAGCGCGGCCCGCGGACCAGGGAAATCCGGTCCGCACGAGGGCGAGGCTCCGGACGAAGCGATTGAGCGAAGCGAGTGAGCCCGAGGTCCCTAGAAAAACCCCTAGGCAGGCGCGTGCGCGCCCGTACCGCAAACCGACACAGGTGGGTGGGTAGAACATACCGAGGCGATCGGGTCAACCATGGTCAAGGAACTCGGCACAATGGCCCCGTAACTTCGGGAGAAGGGGTGCCCGCGCGTACGTGAACCGGCTTGCCCGGGGAGCGGAGGCGGGCCGCAGTGGAGAGGCCCAAGCGACTGTTTACCAAAAACACAGGACTCTGCAGAAGCCGCAAGGCGACGTATAGGGTCTGACGCCTGCCCGGTGCCGGAAGGTCACGCGGAGGGGTTAGCCGCAAGGCGAAGCCCCGAAGCCAAGCCCCGGTAAACGGCGGCCGTAACTATAACGGTCCTAAGGTAGCGAAATTCCTTGTCGGGTAAGTTCCGACCTGCACGAAAGGCGCAACGACTTGGGCGCTGTCTCGACCATGGACCCGGTGAAATTGCACTGGTCGTGAAGATGCGACTTACCCGCGGAAGGACGGAAAGACCCCGTGAACCTTCACTGCAGCTTGGCATTGGCCGCTGGTCCCGCGTGTAGAGGATAGGCAGGAGGCACAGATCCGGAGGCGCCAGCCCCCGGGGAGCCGCCCTTGGAATACTGCCCTCGCGCGACCGGCGTCCTAACCCGAGGCCGTCAACCGGCTCGGGGACCGTGCCAGGCGGGCAGTTTGACTGGGGCGGTCGCCTCCTAAAGGGTAACGGAGGCGCGCGAAGGTCCGCTCGGGACGGTCGGCAACCGTCCTTTTGAATGCAAGAGTACAAGCGGGCTTGACTGCGAGGCCCACAAGCCGAGCAGGTGCGAAAGCAGGCTCTAGTGATCCGGCGGCCCCGAGTGGGTGGGCCGTCGCTCAACGGATAAAAGGTACTCCGGGGATAACAGGCTGATCTTGCCCAAGAGTCCACATCGACGGCAAGGTTTGGCACCTCGATGTCGGCTCATCGCATCCTGGGGCTGGAGCAGGTCCCAAGGGTACGGCTGTTCGCCGTTTAAAGCGGTACGCGAGCTGGGTTCAGAACGTCGTGAGACAGTTCGGTCCCTATCCTCCGTGGGCGCAGGAGAATCGATGGAGGCTGCCCCCAGTACGAGAGGACCGGGGTGGACGCACCTCCGGTGAACCGGTTGTCGACCAACGGCACGGCCGGGTAGCCGCGTGCGGCGCGGATAACCGCTGAAGGCATCTAAGCGGGAAGCCGTTCCAGGGATTAGTTCTCCTTCCGGTAAGGGCCCAGGTAGACTACCTGGTCGATAGACGGCAGGTGCAAGGCTGGCGACAGCCTCAGCCGAGCCGCACTAATCGCCCGAGCTCTTCCGGAACCGCACCTCGCGGCCCGCGGGACTGAGCGCTCATGCGCGCGGTCCGGGCACGAGGATGCCCCCGAGTCATACTTTCCTATGCGCCATGCGGCCCCCAGGGCACGTGAGTAGACACCGGACACCGTAACGGTGGGCGCCGCCCACCGGTCAGCGGCCAGAGCATGGGGGGCACGCCCGGTCCCGTTCCGAACCCGGAAGCTAAGCCCCATCGCGCCGAGAGTACTGCGGGGTCAGCCCGTGGGAGGCCAGGGCGCCGCTGACCGGTGGACGGCACCGAGCCGTCATCGAGAATGAAGAAGGGGGAGGCCTCGCGGCCTCCCCCTTTTTTGTATCTCGGGCAATTTGTCTCACATAGTAGCTGTGTTTTATAACCCTCGTTTGTCGCTTCTTCTGTGAACGGGCTACAATAACTTAGTCTGTGCGATATGGAGGTGAACATGGCTGAAGCTGGTATCGGCGTTGATATCGTCGAGATTTCCCGCATGAAATCAATTCTTGAAAAGACGCCGTCGTTTGCTCGGCGTGTGTTTACCGAAGAAGAGCGTGCGTATTGCGATGCATCATCGCGTCCCGCTGCTCACTATGCGAGCCGCTTTGCTTCGCGCGAGGCGGTGCTTAAAGCTCTCGGCACGGGTTTTAGTCAAGGCGTGGGTCGCAAGGATGTTTCGGTAACGCGTGATAAACTCGGCAAACCGAAGGCTCTGCTTTCTGGTCGTGCTCTCGAAATCGCCCAGGATTTGGGTGTTGTCGAGGTCGCTCTTTCTATTACCCTTACGGGTGACTTGGCTGTCGCTAATGCCATTGCAATCACCGAGGATGCTCGACCTAAGCCTAAGGAAGAAAAAGTGAGCAACAAGAATCGCGTTGCGCAGACATTTAAAGAGGCTCGCTCTGTTTTAGATGAGCTTGAACAGCTGCAGAATTCAGCATTGACGGAGCACCTGGGCGATGCTTCGCAAGATACGCTAGGAGCATAGATGAAACCGGTTTTGAGTACCGAAGAAGTCGTTCGTCTCGAGGATATCATCGAACGCGAAGGGACTTCGAAGGCCGAGCTTATGGAGCTAGCGGGTGAGTTTGCCGCCAACGAGGTCTTGAAGCTCAATCCCGATCGGGTTCTCGTTCTGGTCGGTTTTGGTAATAATGGCGGCGACGGTTGGGTTGCCGCCGATATCCTGAGCCACAAGGGTGTGGACGTGGATATCGTTTCTCCGGTTGAGCCGGATGAGATTCCTGCTGCTCTGGCACGTCATGTTGCTCGTCGAACTGCCGGTCGCGATGTGCACGTTTGCGTCGGTCCTTCGCGTGACGAACTCGAGGTTTTGATCGATAAGGCCGATGTTGTTGTCGATGCCATTTTTGGTACCGGTTTCCACGGGAATCTGCGTGCGCCGTTCTCCATTTGGATTCCTACGGTCAATGAATGCGCCGATTGTGTCGTATCCATTGATGTCCCCTCGGGCCTGAATGCCGAGACGGGCGTTGTTGATGACGACTGCATTCGTGCCGAGCGCACGGTGACGATGATTGCGCCCAAGATTGGTCTGTATAGCGCTGATGGCCCTGAGTATGCTGGCGATTTGATCTGCGGCAATCTTTACGACCGTCTTGACGAAGTCATCGATGATGTCGACCACGCCGCCGAGATTGTCGAGCCCGGTGACTTAGTTGATTACTTTGCTCCGCTACCATCGAATATCGATAAGTATTCCCGTGGCTCCGTGCTTATTGTCGCCGGATCTGCGCAATATCCTGGTGCTGCCATTATGGCGGCCGAGTCTGCAGCTCGCGCGGGTGCTGGTTACGTGGCAGTCGCGGCTCCTGACGCCTGCGCTAATCTCATTCGCATGGCACTCCCTTCGATTCCCGTCTTTGCTATTCCGTCTGATTCCCGCGGCTCCTTTGGCGCCGCTGCGCGCATGACGGTGTGCGAGATCGCAAAGAAGTACAGCTGCGTGCTGTGCGGTCCCGGTATGACGACGTCTGCTGGCGCTATGCAGGTGGTTTCGGGCTTGCTCGAGCTTGATGTACCGCTAATTTTGGACGCCGATGCACTCAACTGCCTTGCTAAGATTGCCATTGACGGTATTGATAGTAACCCCGAGATGTATCGTCGCGAGCAGCCGTTGGTTATGACGCCGCACTATCGTGAGCTTTCGCGTCTGGTTGCCGGTGACGAGGTGAACGACCTTGGTACCGCGATTGCAGCTGCGCAGAAGGTTGTCTGGGCTGCAGGCTCCGACAATCTGGTGGTCATAGCCAAGGGGCCGACGACGGCTATCTGTGGCGTTGAGCGCGTGCTGCTGCCACTCTCGGGTCCGGCTTCTCTGGCAACTGCCGGTTCGGGTGATGTTCTCGCGGGTATTTTGGCCGGCACGCTTGCCACCATGCGCGACGAGATGGATCGTTGGGAGTTACTGTATTCGTACGCCGTTGCACTTCACAGCTATGCTGGTTTTGCCGCGGCGACGGAGTATGGTGAGAAGAGCGTCATCGCGACCGATCTTATCGACTTGATCGGTCCTGCCATGGAACTGGCGGCAAAGGATGCGCTCGAAGATCTGGGAATCATGGACGAAGGGTCGGATGACTAATCATGAATAAAGCCGATTTGACGCGCTGGTCCTGGGTCGAGATCGACCGCGGGGCGCTCCGTCGCAACACGAGGGCCTATAAGAACTTGCTGAATCCACGTCAGCGCCTGTGCTGCGTGGTCAAGGCCGATGCTTATGGTCATGGAGCTGTTGAGTGCGCCAAGATCATGTATTCGGCCGGTGCCGACATGTTTGCCGTGGCGACGGTTAACGAGGGCGTTGAGCTCCGACAGGGCGGGATTACGAAACCCATCCTCATCCTAAGCGAGCCGCCTATCGAGGCCATTCCGACGTTGCTCGAGTTTGATATCATGCCCTCGGTCTATACGTCTGACTTTGCTCTTGCGTATGGCGAATGTGCCGTCGCGGCGGGCAAAGTGGGCAAGTATCATCTCGCCATCGAGACGGGCATGAATCGTATCGGCGTTCACTACACGCAGGTGCTCGACTTTGTACGCGGCATCAGTTTCCATCGCGGTATTCAGTGCGACGGCGTATTTACGCACTTCGCCACGGCCGATGAACCTTCGGGCTGGGACTACAAGCTGCAGTGTCAGCGCTTTACCGAGGCCGTTCAGGCCATTAAGGATGCGGGTTTTGAGTGCGGTATCGTGCACTGCGCCAACACGCCGTCCTCGATGCTCGACCCCTCGATGCATTTTGATATGATCCGCGCCGGCGTTGGCTTGTATGGCATGCAGCCGTGCGAGCTGAGTGGCCGCGTGATGCAGCTTGATCCCGTCATGAGCGTCCACGCGCGTGTGACGCGCGTGGCGCATCCTGCGATGGGCGAGGGCGTGGGCTACGGCTTTACCTACCGCGTACCGCGCACGCGCGTTCAGATCTGCACCCTTCCGATCGGTTATGCCGATGGCCTTTCGCGTACGCTTTCCAATCGTATGGACGTGCTGTATCGCGGCGAGCGTGTGCGTCAGGTGGGCAATATCTGCATGGACCAGTTTATGGTCGCCATTCAGTCCAACCCGGCGCATGAGATTCCCGAGGCCGAGTATGGTGACGAGATGATCATTGTTGGCCGCGATGGAGATGCCGAGATTACCATGGACGAGATGGCGCGCCTACGCGGCACGATTAACTACGAGGTCGCTTGCGGCTTTGGTATGCGTCTCGACAAGGTCTACGTGTAGGAGTCGCTATGGGCGTCATGCACATCCCCGGCCATAGCCATCAGGCGCCGCGTGAGGTCGCACTCGAGGAGATCGAGGCCGTTCTGGGCGATTGTCACCTTTGCCAGCTTTACCAGTCGCGCCATAACATCGTATTTGGCGTGGGAAACCCCCACGCTCGCGTGATGTTTATTGGCGAGGCGCCGGGCCGCAATGAGGATTTGCAGGGCGAGCCCTTTGTGGGGGCGGCAGGCGAGGACCTCAACGGCATTTTGTCGCTGGCGGGGCTCAAACGCGAAGACGTCTACATTGCCAACGTGCTTAAGTGCCGCCCGCCGGGAAACCGCAATCCGCGTCCCGAGGAAGTGCTGGCTTGCTCGCCGTTTTTGCGTGAGCAGATTCGAAGCATCTGGCCCGATATCATCGTGACGCTCGGCAATCCCGCGACGCACTTTGTGCTTAAGACCGAGATCGGCATTACTAAGCTGCGCGGCAGGTTCCACCAGATGGGGCATTTTGTGGTAATGCCCACGTTCCATCCGGCAGCAGCGCTACGCAATCCGGCGTGGCAGGAGCTGCTGGAGGAAGACTTTAAGATGCTGGGCGACTATCTGGAGCGACATCCCGCACCAGAGGACGCCTCGGAATAATAAGGAGCATATATGTCCCTGGAGCGCCTGGGGGTAGGTACTTACAAAACGACTTGCGCTGCCGATACGGAGTACTTTGGCGAGCTAATTGCACCGTGCCTTGAGGACGGCGATGTGCTCATCCTGACTGGTGGCCTGGGAGTGGGCAAAACTCACTTTACCAAGGGCGTCTCGCGCGGGCTGGGCGATGGGCATATGGTTACGAGCCCTACGTTCGCGCTCATGGCCGTTCACGATCAAGGTCGTATTCCGCTGTTTCACTTTGATCTATACCGCCTGGAGCATGCCTATGAGCTCGAGGATACGGGCATTTTCGATGTGCTGGGCTATGAGGGTGCTTGCCTGCTGGAATGGGGCGAACAATTCCAGGGCGAGCTGACGGATGAGTATCTTTCGGTGACGCTCAAGCGTGATGAGGGCGACAGCGATGTGCGAACGATAACGCTCGAGGCGCACGGTGACCGCGCAATGGAGCTTTTCCATTTGATTGATAAGGCTGTACAAGATGAGTTTGCATAACGACAACGCGCTGGTGGTGGCGCTCGATACCTCGACCGACATGCTTGCCTGCGCGGCAAGCTGGATTGATGGGCAGACGGGCGAGACGAAGCTCGTGAGTGGCGACCACATGTGTCGCCGTCACGCCAACGTTGAGCTCGTGAATACCGTTGATGGCGTGTTGGCCCAAGCCGGTCTGGATCGCAGCGATGTTGGTTGCTACGTGGTCGGCCGCGGCCCGGGGTCGTTTACGGGTGTGCGCATCGGCATCTCCACTGCCAAGGGCCTCGCGCGTGGTGCCAATGTTCCGCTGCTGGGCGTGTCGACGCTCGATGCTTGCGCTTGGACGGCGTGGAAGGCTGGCGTGCGCGGCAAGCTTGGTATCTTGGCCGATGCTATGCGCGGTGAGGTATATCCGGCGCTGTATATGCTGGTCGATGATGGTCCCGAGCGTCAATTTGAGCGCGAGCACGTGGTCAAGGCCGCCGTGGCGCTCGATGAGTGGCGCCAAGCAGCGGACTGGGACCAGGTTCAGCTGACCGGTGACGGTCTCGTGCGCTATGGCAAGCTGCTGGGTGAGGACGAGACCGCCCGCTGCGTGGAGCGCGACCTGTGGTGGCCTTCGGGCGAGGGCTTGCTGCTTGCGCACGCTGCGGGTGACGGCGATCCGGCTCGCGTCCTGCCGATTTACACGCGCCTTTCGGATGCCGAGGAAAACGAGCGCAAGCGTCTTGGTCTTGCCGAGAGTGCGCAGAGCGAAATTACGGGCGTTGCCGATGAGCTCGCCGGTCGTCATCTGCAGTTCCGTCCCATGGGCGCGGCGGATGCCGAGGGCGCAAGCGCGCTGGAGGCTGCCTGCTTTGAAGGTGCCGGACACAAGGCGTGGACGCCGGGCATGTTCCTGTCCGAGCTGGGCGAGGACGTCGCTGCGCCGCGTAGTTGGTGGGTGGCACACGACGACGGCAAGCTGCTGGGCCTTGCCGGCGGTATGGTCGTGGACGGTGATGTGCAGATTCTGGATGTCGCCGTCGACCCGGCACATCGCCGTGAGGGCATTGCCCGCAAGCTGCTGTCGCATGTGAGCTATGATGCCCAGATGCTCGGCTGCACCACGGCTTCGCTCGAGGTCGAGGATGGCAACGAGGGAGCGATCGCGCTTTATAACGCTCTGGGCTTTACCGAGGCGGGACGGCGCCGCGGCTACTATGGTGCCGGCAAGGATGCCATCGTCATGACGGCTCCGCTGCCCCTGGTGCTTCCGGTCGACAATGCTTCGCCCGAGCCGACGGCGGCAGAGCAGCGCGTATGGCCGCTGCCTGCGCCTGGGCGCTCCGAGGGGGAGCGTGCCGAAATTGAGCGCCGCCGCCTAGTGCTCGCTATCGAGAGTTCCTGCGACGAGACGGCCGTGGCGATTATCGATGCGGATGGCAATATGCTGGCCAACCAGGTGTCGACACAGATTGATTTTCATGCCCGCTTTGGCGGCGTGGTGCCCGAGATTGCCTCGCGCAAACACGTTGAGGTGATTGTGAGTGTCGTGGATGCGGCGCTCGAGGATGCCGCAGCATCGCTTGGTCTTGAGGGTGGAGCCATTGCTCCCAGCGAGCTTGCCGCCGTGGGCGTGACGCAGGGTCCGGGCCTGGTGGGCGCGCTCGTGGTGGGCGTTGCCTTTGCCAAAGGCTTTGCCTACGCTGCCGGTAAGCCGCTCGTATGCGTCAACCATCTGGAGGGGCACCTGTTTGCCAACCTGCTGGCGCAGCCCGACCTCAAGCCGCCGTTTATCTTCACGCTCGTCTCGGGCGGTCATACCATGCTTGTTCACGTCAAGGCATGGGGCGACTACGAGGTACTTGGTGAGACACTCGACGATGCTGTGGGCGAGGCCTTCGACAAGGTGGCCAAGGCGTTGGGTCTGGGCTATCCCGGTGGCCCCATCATCTCCAAGCTGGCCGAGACGGGCAACCCCAAGGCGATCGATTTTCCCCGCGCGCTTAACAGCAGGGGGGACTATCGCTTCTCGCTTTCGGGCCTCAAGACGGCGGTGACGCTCTACATCGAGCAGGAGACCAAGGCCGGGCGCACGATTCACCTGCCCGATCTGGCGGCTTCGTTTGAGGCAGCTGTCTTTGACGTGCAGTACAAGAAGGCCAAAAACGCACTGCACGCTACCGGATGCAAGGAATACTGCATCGGTGGCGGCGTCTCGGCCAACCCGCATCTGCGCGAGATGATGATCAAGAAGCTTGGGCGTCAGGGAATCCGCGTAACGGTGCCGCCCTTGTCTGCCTGTACCGATAACGCAGCCATGATCGCGGAGGTCGCCCGCCGCAAATTCGACCGAGGTGAAATCTCGTCGTTCGACGTCGACGCCGATCCAAACATGGCGCTGTAGTCGTACGGGTGCGGTCCCCGACGCTGCCCGGGCGCCAGCGGCCGCATATGAACTTTCCTGCTCTACAGTCCTGCTCACGACGGAGGCCACATTAAGTGGCCTCCTGTTCGTGCGGAACTCGCGATAAAGTTCATATGCGGCCGCTGGCGCCCGGGCAGCGCCGGGGACCTTTCTGTATCGATATAGCTTCTGAGCTGGATCGACGTCGACAACGTCCAGCAAGGTTAACAAGCCAGCGTCGAATTTCCGGCGTGCTTTAGCTGAAAGAAAAGATGGCATGCGGAGCTTTGCTCCGCATTTGGGATGGGAGCCCCTCGGGAGCGGGCGGGCGTATACAAGGTTTATCGCGAGTTCCGCACGAGCCGGAGAGCACTTAATGTGCTCTCCGTGCGAGCAGGACTGTAGAGCAGGAAACCTTGTATACGCCCGCCCGCTCCCGAGGGGCATCTCTCGTGCAAAAACTTTTGTTGGGTAAAGTTCGAGGTCAGTGGCGTTTTATACCGAGAATTTCAAAAAAGTTGAAAATTCATTACAAATTTGCGTTGACTTTAGGTAACTAAAGTTTCATACTGCTTTTCATCCACTGGGGGATGTGAACCGCACGGATCGTTCGCATCATGATTGAAGAGGATTTCTTAGACATGTTCACGCATCAGCTAAACATTATCAGCGTAGTAATTATCTGATGCGGGTTAGCACATACAGCTAGCCCGTACGATAACGGGCGGCTGATGAAGATGAGGGCCGTCGAGCGCAACCGACGGCCCTCATTTTTTATGTCTAGGAAGTTCTTTTTAGAGGAGGAAATGTAATGAACGGAGTCTTGCTCATGGTTGTGGCCGCGGCGGTGCTCGCCTGCGGCTATCTGGGCTACGGCCGCTGGCTGGCCAACAAGTGGGGCGTTGACAAAGAAGCCCTCACGCCGGCCAAGCGCATGAAGGACGGCAAGAGCTTCTCGCCCGTCTCCGCCTTTACCGCGTTCTCGCACCAGTTCAGCTCGATCTGCGGTGCTGGCCCTGTCACGGGTACGATCGTCGCCATGGCCTTTGGCTGGCTGCCCGTCGTGCTCTGGGTCCTCGTCGGCGGCATCTTCTTTGGCGCCGTCCACGACTTTGGTGCTCTGTACGCTTCGATGAAGAACAACGGCAAGTCGCTCGCTCAGCTCATCGAGAAGTACATCGGCAAGACCGGCCGTCGCCTGTTCCTGCTGTTCTGCTGGCTGTTCTGCATCATCGTCATCGCCGCCTTCACCGACATGGTCTGCAAGACGTTCATGTTCACTCCGGCCGTTGACGCTTCTGGCGCCGCTACCGGTGCCATCGACTTCACCAAGTCCTATGCCGCTGGCTGCGCTGGCACCATCTCCATCCTGTTCACCTTCGTCGCTATCGCCTTTGGTTGGGCCCAGAAGAAGTTCAACCTCACCGGTGCCGCCGAGTTCGTCACCGGCGTGGTCCTCATGGTTCTCATGTTCGCCGTCGGTATGCAGTTCCCGGTCTACCTGGATAAGTTCCAGTGGTTCGCCGTCGTCATGGTCTACCTGGTCTTCGCTGGCGCTATGCCCATCCAGATGCTCAAGACCCCGCGTGACTACCTCACTTCCATCATGATGATCGTCATGATCGTTTGCGCTGTCCTCGGCATCGTCGTCCTGGGTGTCAACGGTCAGGCCACCATCACCGCTCCGGTCTTCACCGGCTTCTCCACTGCCTCCGGCATGATGTTCCCGGTCCTGTTCGTTTCCGTCGCTTGCGGTGCTCTCTCCGGTTTCCACAGCCTCGTTTCTTCCGGCACCTCTTCTAAGCAGGTCGAGAAGGAGCAGGACGCCGTCAAGGTCGGTTATGGCGCCATGATCGTCGAGTCCTTCGTCGGCATCCTTGCCATCATCGTCGCCGGCATCATGTTCTCCGACATGAACACCGCCGGCACCGGTGCCCTCAACGCCGGCGTCGCTTCCACCCCATTCCAGATCTTCGCCGCTGGCATCTCCCGCGGTATGCAGGCCTTCGGTGTTGACGTCACGCTCGCTACCGTCTTTATGACCATGAACGTTTCCGCTCTGGCCCTGACCTCGCTCGATGCCGTCGCCCGCATCGCCCGCACCTCGTTCTCCGAGTTCTTTGCCCAGACCAACGACGCCCTGGCCATCGAGTCCAAGGCCGGCTACATGAAGGTTCTCGGCAACCCCTGGTTCGCCACGGTCGTCACCCTGCTTCCTGGTCTCGCCCTTGCCTTTGGTGGCTATGCCAACATCTGGCCGCTCTTTGGTGCTTCCAACCAGCTGCTCGGCGGTATGACCATGATCACCCTCGCCGTGTTCTGCAAGTGCACCGGCCGCAAGGGCTGGATGCTCTACGTGCCCGTCGCCTTCCTGCTCTGCTGCACCTTCACCTCGCTGGTCCAGAGCGCCATGGGCTGCATGACCGCCGTCCAGGCCTACGGCTTCTTCGGCACCATCCCGGCTACCGCTACCACGGCCGCCGTCTCCGTCGCCGCCACCAAGGGCCTGCAGCTCGTTTTCGCCGTCCTGCTGATGGTCCTGGGCCTCATCGTCGCCGTCAACTGCCTCAAGGAGTTCTTCGGCAAGGAGGCCGGCTCCATGCCTGACGAGGAGCCCGAGTGGTCCGAGATGGGCAAGGCCGAGTACGGTCGCGCCGCTGCCGCTGAAGCTCCTGCCGACGCCGAGGCCGCCAAGGCCTAGTCGGTCGGACGGGTTGAATCTCCCATCTATTTGACTCGGAAAGACCGGGTCCGCAATCAAGCGGACCCGGTCTTTTTTTCATGCGAAAGCGGGTGACGCTCGAGTGTTCTCGCAGATGTTTTGCGTGGATAAGGGCGCGCGTTGTACCATATAGACGTATATGTGTACATATGAAAGGGGCCCCGTGGCCAAGACGGTATATTCCGATAATCAAAACAATGTCGATGCTTTGGCTGAGCGCCTGAGCAGCCAGACGTCGCTTTCTGCTGAGCGTGCCAAGCTGGTTGCCTACGACCTGCTTTGCCGCAAGGCGCTCAAGATTAAGTCGAGTGCGCTGGCGCAGATTTTCCGCTCCGTCGATAAGGAATGCGACACCAAGGCGATGCGCGATGAGCTTATCGCGGCAAATATCGTGACCAAGATCGAGGGTAGCGGCATTAACGGACGCCCGGCGTTCTATACCATCAATGTCGAGATCCGCGATGCCCAGGAGCAGCCTGCCGAGTCCGTCGAAGATTTTGTCGTCGAGGATTCCGCTGACGTGCCTGCTGTGGAAGAAGTTGCTCCGCGTGAGCATGTCGATACCGATGAGTTGCTCGATGAGAACGTCGTGCGCGCCTTTACGGCCAAGGCAGGACGCGGCGGTTTTGGCGGGGGTGGCAAGCGCGATGCGCAGCGCCGCGCCCAGCAGGAGCGCTTCCGTCGCGCCGTTGCTCAAAAGGGTGAGACGGATGCCGAGGCTGTTGAGAACGAGGTTGCTGCCGAGTCGCAGAAGCCCGCGAAGGAGCAAAAGCCCGTGGAGGCCCAAGAGCCCAAGCGTCGTCGCGGTGCTCACTTTAAGGCTGCGCAGCAGGATGTCGCGCATGAGGCTGAAGAGCCTTCCGAGGTTGCAGACGATGTTGAGGAGTCTGCCAAGAGGGCTCCGGGTTCGTGTCGTCCCGGCCGCGGTTTTGTGGGACGCGCGTATCCCGTAAGGCGTCAGGAGAAGGGCGAGCCGGCTTCGACCACTCAGGACAAGAAGGCCGAACAAACCGAGAAAACCGTTGAGCCGGCGGCTCGCGAACAGAAGCCTGTTGAGCCGCAGCTTGAGGTTGATGCCGAGGCCAAGGGCGAGCAGCCTACTGATGAGCAGACGGAGCAGGGCGCGTCGAGCAAGCCTCGCCGCCGTCGCCATCGCGGGGGCCGCAGTTCCCATGCCGAGACTGCAGCCGAGAAGACCACGCCGCAGGACGAGGATGCGAAGGCCGAGGTTTCTTCGGGGCAGCCTAAGCGTCAGCCGACGAAGGAGAGCAAGTCCGATCGCCCGCAGAAGCAGGCGTCTATGCCGAAGCGCGAGCGCAATTCCCAAGGCGATTCTAAGCGCAAGTCTCAGAAGAAGCCGGAGTCTGCCGTAGCAGATACTGCTACCCAGCAGCCCGAGTCGGCCGTCCACGGCGAGGTATCGGCGTTTGCCCTTGCCCGCGTTTTGGGCAGGCAGCTGCTCAAAGTTGTCCCTACGCCTACGGCGCTCTCTAAGATCAAGGAGCAGCAGACTCAAATTGTTAAGGTCGAGGGCAAGGACGGCAAAAAGGCGCCGCAGCGCACCCAGCACAACGAGATGTCCAACCGCAAGATTGCCGAGGAGATTGCAATCATCCAGGCTTGGATCGAGCAGAACCGAGGTGCCGATACGCCGGTTGCTTCGCGTCGCCAGCGCGCCTACCAGATTTTTAACGATGAGAAGGCCTTTGACGGCAAGCACGGCGAGCGCCTAATTCGGCGTATGACCGAAAAGGGCATCAGCATGCAGGCGATTAAGGTCGCCCCCAACCGCCCCGTGCACTTTACGGGTTTCTTTACGCTGGGCGCCGACAAGCCGTTCATTATGGTTGAGAACCTGGATACCTACGACGAGATCGTCAAGCTGCTGCGTGGCCGCAAGCACGCCAAGCTCTTTGGCATCAAGGTGGGCGGCGTGATTTTTGGCGGCGGATGCAAGGCGAGCGTCTCGCATGCCCTGGACGATTATCTGGCCGAGATCGGCTATCGCTTTAACTACGTCTACTACGTGGGCGATATCGACCGCGAGGGCGCGCGCATCGTCGAGCAGGCTCGCAATGCCAATGTGGTTGAGATCCGCCTGCATGCCGGCATGTACCGCGCCATGCTCGCCGAGCACAAGCGTCGCGTGAAGGCCGGCGGAGAGTGCGAGCCCGCGGCTGCCAACCAGGGCGTGCCGCAGAACTTGGCGGCGACGATCAAGGATCTGCCCATGGTCACGCGCGTGCAGTTCCGCAATGTGCTGCGCGAGGGCGGGCGCATTCCGCAGGAGATTCTGATGACCGCCGACTATCGGGATGGCGACTCGGGAAGCTTCGACCGCATGCTGAACAACTAAATTCCGCCGTTCTACCGAACGGCGGACTCCTTGACGCTGCGAGGGGCCCTGGCACGGCAATCTGACGTTCAACTTCGGCGGCGCGACCAGAAGGTCAGCGCCGCCTTGTTTCACGTCACCTTGCCATACCGGGACCCCTCTCGCTGCCACGTCCAAAACATCGATGTCACGTGGCCTTCTTTGCGTGCGGAACTCGCGACAAACTTAATGCTCGGCCCGTCGGGGCCACACGCCATTTTATAGATTACGGCTCGCTTTTTGGATCGGGGCTGATATTTCTTGATGCGAGGCACTCTCGGCTGATACGGGGCGGAGGGATTCCGCGTCCGCCTGGTCGGCGGCCGCGCCCCGCTGCGTCGCTTCGCTCCTTGCGTGCTGCGCTGGAAAACGCTTCGCATTTCCTCAGCTCCGCACCCTTGCGGGTTCGAATTCCTCCGCTTGCCCACAAGAAAGCGCCCTGGGCCGTTATGGGCTTAGGGCGCTCAGTTTTAATGGCTGGGACGGAGGGATTCGAACCCCCAACAGCCGGCACCAAAAACCGGAGTTCTACCGTTGAACTACGTCCCAATGTGTGGTGTTGCTCAAAAGCAACTCGTCTAGTTTACCTAATCTGCGAGGGCATCGCAAACGCCGTCGAGTAGGCGTACGGCGAGCGTCTGCGCGTCGCTGGCCGTGAAGGTGCCGTTGTAGCGCGTCATGCCCGTGAGCTCAATGCGAATGCGAGCCGGCTTCTGCTGCGCGGCGACATTGGCGGTGCGGATGCGCTGGGCCAGGTTGTGGCACTCGGCGAGGGCAATCGTGGCGCGTGGCGCGGCGTCGGCGGGCAGCTCGTCGCTTGCGATCTCGAGCACCAGGTCAACGTTGGTTGGGACCTCGGAGTCGCAGAGCATCATGCCGCTGTTGTCGGTCGTTGCCGTGGCGATATTCCACATGCGCGACGCAACACTGCGCGCGATGGGGTCCTCGCCGATAACGGCAATCTGGAAGCGCTCGAGCACGTTGGCGGCGCGAGCAAAACCGATGCGGGACTCGGCCTCGGTGACCGAGGGCTTGCCCTCCCACACATGGTGCAGGCGGTTGATGTAGGCGTAGGTGTCCTGGAAGGCCATGCCGTCGGCAAACAGGCCGACATTTTCCTGGAACTGCTGCAGGGCGGCCTCGGTATGCGGACCAAAGTAGCCGTCGTCCTCGCCGCAGGCAAAGCCCAAAACGTTGAGAGCGCGCTGCAGGGCCTGCACATCGGCGCCATGGAAATTGGGCATGCGCAGATACAGAGTGCGGTCGCCCAGCTTATACGAGGCGTCGACCAGGGCGCTCCAACAGGGGATATCGACGGCATGACCGGCAGCAAGGCCGCTGTCGAGCCTGAAGGTGCTGACGGCCTGCTCGGTGGTGGTGCCAAAGCGCTTGTCGGCAACCTCGGTGTCATCGATTGTATAGCCGAGCTGCAGAAGGCGGGACTGGACGTCCTCGACGGCTGCTCCCTGCATGCCCGTTGTAATAGGTTCCATGAACGAACCCCTTTCGGCGTACCATTCGTACTATTTGAGCGTGTGTCGGATAGACAACGCAAAGGGATGCATAAACATGCACTCAACAGTGTAGCAAGTTGTACCCAAATACGCTGCTGACAGGTTTTATAACCCCCGCTAGTTAAGGCGCTCCACAAAGAAATCTGCCATGGAGAGGAACAGTTCACGTGCATGCGGGTCGAGCGAAACGTCCTCGATGGCCGCTTTGGCCTTGGCGGTCAGGTCGAGCGCATAAGTGTGGGCGTAATCGATAGAGCCGGTCTCCTGGAAGATCTCCACGGCGCGTGCGAGCTGCGCGGGGTCCTCGGTGCCCGAGGAAAGGATCGCTTCAATCTCGTCGTGATAGCGCTCATCAGACAGGGCGTGCACGGCAACGAGCGTGCGCTTACCCTCGGTGATGTCGGTGCGGAAGTCCTTGTTGGCGGCCTCCTTGGTGCCGATCAAGTTGAGCAGGTCGTCTTGAATTTGGAAGGCAAGGCCCGTGTGCAGGCCAAAGGCGCGCAGTGCCTCAATTTGCTCCTCGCTGCCTCCGCCAATGATGGCTCCGGCGGCAAGCGGCGTCGCTCCGCTGTAGTACGCGGTCTTGTGCGTCGCCATGTCCAGATAATCGTCGACCGAAATGTCAAAGCGCCCGTCGCGGACCCAGCCCAGGTCGAGCGCCTGGCCCTCGATGGTACGGACTATCATCTCGGTAAGCTCGTGGAGCACGCGAAGCTTCACGTCTGCGTTGAGTGTGGGGTCGTCGAGAACCGTCTTGGTGACCATGGTGAGCGCCAGGTCACCGCAGTTGATGGCAAGACCGGTGCCCTCGGTAAGGTGCATGCAGGGCTTGCCGCGACGAATCTGCCCGTTGTCGGCGATGTCGTCGTGGATGAGTGCGCCCGACTGAAAGTGCTCGATGGCCGCCGCTGCGCTGCGGGCGCTCTCAAAGCTGCCGCCCACCGCGGTGGCGGCGAGCATGCAGATGAGCGGGCGGTGGCGTTTACCGGCGTTGGCCGTAAATGCCGAGAGCGGGGTATACAGGTAGCGCTCGATATCGGCGGAAGTCGCCTGTCCGTCAAAGAACGTGGCCAGATAGTCGTTAATCTGGTCAAAGTGCTGGGCTAAAAAGCTGGTAAACGGACTGGACACGGGTTCTCGCATTCTTTGATAGGTTGCATCGTTGCATTATGCAGACAACATATTGCCACATTAGGGCGTCGAGCGCGGCGGTTGAAGACGATTGGTCCATGCGGCCGCAAGTGCGGTAGGGGCTTGGCTAGATAAGCCCAAAGTGTTCGAGCGCGGTGACGACGCCGTCGTGGTCGATGCTGTCGGTGACATAGTCGGCCTTTTCCTTAAGGAAGTCCGGTGCGTTGCCCATAGCGATGCCAACGTCGACGGCGTTCATCAGCGAGACGTCATTGCTGGCGTCGCCGATGCCGTATACGGTTCCGTGGTGGGGATCGAGGGCGTCGAGTACAGACTGGATGCCCCCGCGCTTCGTGCATTCGCGGGGCGAGATTTCGGTTACCTCGAGTTCGAGCTCGTTAAAGCAGAGCAGCGGCTCAAACGCTTGATCCTGAGCGATGCGGTTGGCAAGCGACGTGGACATTAAGATCTTGTAGGCGCTGTAATGTTGCAGCTGCGTAATTGCATCGCCCACGGTGCGGGCGTATCCGGGGGCGTCGGGCGCATCGGCACTCATGCGAACGACGCCATTGAGTCCCTCAAAACGAATCACTTCGTCCGATTGCTCAAGAATGGGAGCAAGGCGCTGCAGCATGCCGGGCGTCATCGCCAAATCGCGAATCACGCGTCCCTCAAGTTCGACATAGCCACCCGCGAGGCAGACGATGCCGGTCCAGGGCAGCTCGAGCAGCTTTGGATGGATGCAGCTCAGCGTGCGCCCTGTGCAGATAAACGCCATATTGCCCTTGGCAACAAAATCACGGATGGCTTGCGAGACCGCTTCATTGGGATAGGGGGAGAGGTCTCGCTCATCCTCGGGAAGCTCTTGTGCCACTCGAGGGTCTTGCCAGGCGAGCGTGCCGTCGATGTCGAAGAAGCAGATATCGCCGCGCTTATGGGCTGCGCTGGCGGCAGGGGAGGCCGAGGTGGTGGGCACAAATCCCGGCTCGAGGCCCATGATCTGGTCAAAATGCTCTTTAACGCGGGGAACGGAGATGCCGATAATCACCTGGGCGGTCTTGCCCGTAATGATGAGGCCCTTGGCGCCCACCGCGACAAACGACGCATTATCTGCAACGATGGAAGGGTCTGCGACCTCGACGCGCAGGCGCGTGGCGCAGTTGGTTGCGCCCACGATATTGCCAACGCCACCTAAAAGCTGAATTACCCGCTCAGCGAGGACGTGATCTTGATCGGATTGAATACTGACCTCGCCATTGGGAGATTGCTCTTTGGCAAAGCCGCTTCCCGTTAAACGGTCGATTGCCGCGCGATTGGAGACATGATCCTCGCGGCCCGGCGTCTTAAGGTCATAGACCAAGATGAGTGCTCGAAAACTAACAAAAAAGATGAGGCTAAAGGCAAGACCGATACCGAGCGCCAAAAGGTAGGAGCCGGCATGCATTCGCATGAGTGGGATGAAGTTGAAGGCCGTCATTTCCATGAGACCGCCCGAGAAGATGCCGACGATGCCAAAGAAGTTCATGGTCATGGCAAGGCAGGAGGATAGGACGGCGTAGAGCAAAAAGAGTCCAGGATAGGTGAACATAAAGAGAAACTCGAGCGGCTCGGTGACACCGCAGACCACCGAGGCGACGATGGCGGGCAAAAGGATGACCTTAAGGCCGGCGCGGCGTTCGGGTTTGGCGGTGAAATAGAATGCTGCCGCGATGGCGGGAAGGCCAAAGAGCTTGCCCCAGCCGGTGGCGGTAAAACCTGCCCAGGGCGCAAGTTCATTTAAAGGGCGCGTGCTATGGGAGAGAATGGGGAGCAGGTTGGTCCACGTGGCGTAAATACCGTCGTGAATGACCAGATTGTCGTAATAGATGGGCATATAGAGAAGGTGGTGCAGCCCCATGGGCTCGAGTGCTCGCTCCAAAAACACAAAGATGCCCACGCCGAAGGGGCCGACGCCCGCAAGTGCGTGGCGCAGCGTTTCGGTCACAGCGTATGCGAAGGGCACGATGGCGGCCGAGATGGCGGCAAGGGCAAACACGGCAAAAAAGCTGATGAGGTAGACCAGCGAGGAACCCGAGAAGGTGCCGAGCCAATCGGGAACCTTGGCATCGTAGAAGCGGTCATGGATGGCGACGACGGTTGCCGATACCGCCAGCGGGCCGATAATGCCGGTGTCGAGCGTCTTGATGCCGTCGATGACGGTGATACCGCTGGCGGGGGTCAAAGATGATGGGTACTTAAGCCCAAGGTTGTCTCCGCTCAGCTTAATGATCTCGCTCAAAAAGAAGCAATAGGCAAAATAGGCCACGAGCGCCTCGAGGCAGCAGCGTGCCGGTTGCTTTTGGGCAAGACCGATAGGCAGCGCTACGGCAAAAAGGAGCGGGAGACGTTTAAAGACCGTCCACGAGCCGCGCTGGATGATGGTCCAGAAAACGTACCAAGGGGTTCCGTATACGGCGAGGTCACCGACGATGTCTACGGTCGTGGCGAGGGCGGAGATGCCGACCATGAGGCCTGATATAGAAAACAGCATGGCGGGCGCGAACATCGCCCCGCCAAAGCGTTGGATTTTTTGCAGCATAATATGCCTTCCGGATGCAACATGCTGTGCGAGCAAGAACGTTTAAACAATGAACTCATTGTAGAGGACTGGCTGCTTGCCGCATTGACGGTTTTGATTCGGTCCGATTTGGGTTTCGGGGGAACCGTCGACGGTAAATAATCCGTGCTTTACCGATAATCGGTTTAAACAACCCAAAGAAATGCTATCGTGCCTAGCCATACATATTCATTAGAGGTGAAGTCATGCCAAAAGCGATATACGAAGGAATCTACCGAGAAATACGCTCACGCATCATTAATGGGACCTATGCGTTTCAGGAGATGCTGCCAACCGAAGCTGAGTTGACCGCGGAGTTCGGATGTACTCGCAATACTGTCCGTCGCGCCCTGGGTATGCTGGCCGACGGGATGTTTGTGCAGCCCATACACGGCAAGGGCGTGCGCGTTATTTGGCTTAAGGGCGAAACCGACATGTTGGGCGCACTCGAAGAGGTTGAGTCGTTTGGCGAGTTCGCAAAACGCAACAATGCCGTCGCATCGACCGAGGTCAAGTCTTTTGAACATTTGATTTGCACTGAGCAACTGTCGCGCCGCCTTGGCTTTAAGGTGGGCGAGGAGCTGATTCGCGTCGTGCGTGTCCGAAGCCTCAACGGCAGCGCGCGCCAGGTGGACCATGGCTACTTTTTGGAGTCGATCGCCAAGGGCCTGACCCCCGAGATTGCGGCAAGCTCTATCTACGACTATCTGGAGCACAAGCGTGGCGTCAAAGTGATGGCGAGCCGCCGTACGGTGAGCGTCGAGCTTGCCAACGATGAGGACTGCAGCTACTTGGACCTTGGCAAGTACAACTGCGTCGCCGTTATGGAGAGCCAGTCGTACACCTCGGACGGCATCTTGTTCGAGGTCACGCATGCCCGCACGCATCCTGAGATCTTCCACTACCGCGTCAACTCCAAGCGATAGCCGGCTAGCTCGCAGCCTGACGAGACTCATGCCCTCAAAGAGAAAACGCCCGGTCAAACCGACGATGCATCGGCTTGACCGGGCGTTTTCTCTGCATTCGATAACAAATAATTGTTTATACAAAACTTGTCAAGTATCAAGTCGAAATTACCGTTCACCGAAGTTTTTCTACCGCTCTAGTAATACTTGTTCAAACAACTAGCCAAATAGCGTATTGTACAAATCAGCAAAAGGGGCAAAGTCCCCGAGCCAATCTCCGAAGGCGGCGGCAAAGGGTGCCGCCACGGTGTGAAAGGGTGGATTGTAATGAAGAACGAAATGAGCAGAAGGCAGTTCCTGGGCTTTGCTGGTTCCGCGGCTGCGGTTCTTGGTCTAGGCCTCGTGGGCTGCGGTGGTTCTGCCGGCTCTGGCTCCTCTGCTTCTGGTGACGCTGCCGAGGTCTACTTCCTCCAGTTCAAGCCCGAGGTCGACAAGGAGTGGAAGGAGATCGCCAAGGCGTACAAGAAGGAGAAGGGCGTCGAGGTCAAGATCGTGACCGCCGCCTCCAACACCTACGAGGAGAAGCTCAAGTCCGAGATGTCCAAGAGCTCCGCTCCGACGCTGTTCCAGGTCAACGGCCCCACCGGTCTTAAGAACTGGAAGGATTACTGCGCCGATCTGTCCGACACCAAGCTCCGCGGCGAGCTCATCGACGACTCCCTGGCTCTGCAGTCCGACGGCAAGGATCTGGGTATCGACTGGGTTCAGGAGAGCTACGGCATCATCTACAACAAGGAGCTCCTCGAGAAGGCTGGCTACAAGGCCGAGGACATCAACTCCTTCGACAAGCTGAAGGCTTGCGCCGATGACATCCAGGCCCGCAAGGACGAGCTCGGCGTTGACGGTGCCTTCACTTCCGCCGGCATGGATGACTCCTCCAGCTGGCGCTACACCACCCACCTCGCCAACCTCCCGCTCTACTACGAATTCGAGAAGGAGCACAACCAGGAGGACGACGAGATCAAGGGCGAGTATCTCGACAACTTTAAGCAGATCTTCGACCTGTACATCACCGACTCCACCTGCGATCCTTCGCAGCTCGCCTCCAAGACCGGTGACGACGCCACCAACGAGTTCGCAACCGGCAAGGCCGTCTTCTACCAGAACGGCTCTTGGGCCTACGCCGACCTCACCAAGGCCGGTATGACCGACGATCAGCTCGGCATGCTGCCGATCTACATCGGCGTTGACGGCGAGGAGAACCAGGGCCTGTGCTCCGGCGGCGAGAACTACTGGTGCGTGAGCTCCCAGGCTTCCGAGGATGCTCAGAAGGCCACCGAGGACTTCATGTATTGGTGCGTCACTTCTGACACCGCCACCAGCATCATCGCTGACAAGATGGGTCTGACCGCCCCGTTCAAGAGCGCTAAGGAGACCACCAACGTCTTCTCACAGCAGGCCGTTGCCATGGCCAAGGACGGCAAGAAGACCGTCGCTTGGGACTTCGTTTACATCCCCTCCGAGGAGTGGAAGAAGAACCTCAAGCAGGCTCTCATCGCTTATGCTGCCGACAACACCAAGTGGGACGGCGTCAAGAACGCCTTCGTCGATGGCTGGAAGACCGAGAAGGCTGCTTCCGAGTAAGCAGTTGCTGCCCAAGCTATCTGATTAGCGACAGGGGGCGGGCAGACGTAGGTTTGCCCGCCCCCTGCATATTGAAAGGACCCTTCTATGGGCAAAGCACTCAAGCGCTGGTGGCCGCTCTTTATGCTGCCCACGTGCCTGGCGTTTATGATCGGGTTCGTGATTCCCTTTATCCAGGGTTTCTATCTCTCGTTCTGCCAGTTTATTACCATCAATAACGCGCACTTTGTCGGTATCGAGAACTACGTGCGCGCACTGACCGACCCGCAGTTCTCCACGTCGTTCTTCTTTACCGTGGCGTTTGCCTTCCTGTCGACGGTGCTCATCAACGTGATCGCGCTGGCCATTGCGCAGGCGCTCACTCGCAAGGCGCTCAAGGGCACCAACATCTTCCGTACGATTTTCTTTATGCCTAACCTGATTGGCGGCATTGTACTGGGTTACATTTGGCAGATTCTGATCAACTGCCTGCTCTCCAACGTGGGTGCCCAGCTTATCGCCCTCAACTCCGCCGCTGGCTTCTGGGGCCTTATCATCCTGACCCTGTGGCAACAGGTCGGCTACATGATGATCATCTACATCGCCGGTCTGCAGTCCATTCCGTCTGACTACATCGAGGCCGCCAAGGTCGATGGCGCTACGGCATGGCAGACGTTTTGGAAGGTTAAGATCCCCAACCTGATGCCGACCATCACCATCTGCCTGTTCCTGTCCATCACCAACGGCTTTAAGCTGTTCGACCAGAACCTCGCCCTTACCGGTGGCGCCCCGGCGCACTCCACCGAGATGCTCGCCCTGAACATCTACAACACGTTCTATTCGCGTGCCGGTATCGCATGGCAGGGCATCGGTCAGGCCAAGGCGGTTATCTTCTGCATCCTGGTCGTAGCCATCTCCATGATTCAGCTTAAGGCCACGAGGTCCAAGGAGGTGCAGCAGTAATGAAACGCGATAAGGTTATCAACCGCGCGCTCTCGATTTTCTTTACGATTCTGTCGCTCGCGTGGATCTATCCCGTGTTCATGATTGCGCTCAATTCCTTTAAAAAGGCAACTGCAATCAGCACCACCACGGCATTCGATCTGCTCACGCCCGAGACGTTCAACGGCCTCGCAAACTACATGCACGCCCTTAACGAGCAGGGCTTTGCCTCGGCGTTTATGTACTCGCTTATCATCACGGTCACGTCGGTCGTGCTGATTCTGGTGTGCTGCTCCATGTGCGCTTGGTACGTGGTGCGCGTCAACAGCAAGATCTCGAACTTCTTCTATTACCTGTTCGTCTTCTCGATGGTCGTACCGTTCCAGATGCTCATGTTCACGCTGTCCAACCTCGCGGACCGCATCGGCTTCAACACGCCGTTCAACATCTGCTTCATCTACCTTGGTTTTGGCGCGGGCCTCGCGGTCTTTATGTTCGCCGGCTTCGTCAAGAACATCCCGCTCGAGATTGAGGAAGCGGCCATGATCGACGGCTGCAACCCGGTCCAGGTGTTCTTTAAGATCGTCCTTCCCATTATGAAGCCCACCTATCTTTCGGTCGGCATCCTTGAGACCATGTGGGTCTGGAACGACTATCTGCTGCCCTACCTTACGCTCGACTCCACCAAGTACAAGACCATTCCTATCTTGATCCAGTACTTCCGTGGCGGCTATGGCCACGTCGAGCTCGGCCCCATGATGGCATGCATCATGATGGTCGTCATCCCCATCGTCATCATGTACATCTTCTGCCAGAAGTACATCATTGACGGCGTTGTGGCAGGTGCCGTCAAGGGCTGATGCCGTAACTGTTTTGCAAGTTTTGGCGGCGCCCCTCAGCGCGGCGCCGCGTATCGAAAGGTAAAGACATGGCCGAGATCGTTCTCAAACATGTTCAGAAGGTGTATCCCAACAACGAGTCAAAAAAGAAGGGCTTCTTTGGCAAAAAGAAGAAGACCGAGGAGAAGAAGCACAACCTCAAGGTTACCGAGGACGGTGTGCTTGCTGTAGAGGACTTCAACCTCACCGTTCACGACCAGGAGTTCATCGTCCTCGTTGGCCCCTCTGGCTGCGGTAAGTCCACGACGATGCGCATGATCGCCGGCCTGGAGGACATCACCTCGGGCGATGTGCTCATCGATGGCAAGCGCGTCAACGACGTCGCTCCCAAGGACCGCGACATCGCCATGGTGTTCCAGAGCTATGCTCTGTATCCCAATATGACGGTGTACGAGAACATGGCGTTTACGCTCGAGCTCAAGAAGGTCCCCAAGGACGAGATCGACCGTAAGGTTCGCTCCGCTGCTGAGATCCTGGGTATTACCGAGTACCTCGACCGTAAGCCCAAGGCGCTCTCTGGCGGCCAGCGCCAGCGCGTCGCCATCGGCCGCGCCATCGTGCGTGACCCCAAGGTCTTCCTGATGGACGAGCCCCTGTCCAACCTGGATGCCAAGCTTCGCAACCAGATGCGCGCCGAGCTCATTAAGCTGCGTCACGAGATCAAGGGCACCTTCATCTACGTTACCCACGACCAGACCGAGGCTATGACCCTCGGCGACCGCATCGTGGTCATGAAGGACGGCGTCGTCCAGCAGATCGCCACCCCGCAGGAGGTCTTCAACCATCCCGCGAACATCTTCGTCGCCGGCTTTATCGGCGTGCCGCAGATGAACTTCTTCGATGCCCAGCTGGTGCGCTCGGGCAACGGCTTTACCGTCAAGACCGACGACATGAATGTCGCGCTGGCCCCCGAGACCTGCGCTCAGCTTGCTCTCAACTGGGACGGCGGCGACGTGAAGGAGATCACGGCCGGCGTGCGCCCCGAGCAGATCCTGCTTGCCGACAAGGGCGAGGAGGGTGCGCTCCAGGGCACCGTCGAGGTGACCGAGCTCATGGGTTCGACCGAGCATGTCCACGTGACTGCTCCCGATGGCCAGTTCGTCCTGATCATTCCCGTTGTCGACCTTGAGGCCAAGGGCGCGCTCAAGGCGGGCGACACCATCTGGTTCAAGTTCGAGAAGAACGCGACTCATCTCTTCGATAAGGTGTCTGGCAAGAACCTTATCTAGGCCCGGTGCATCCAGGCCCTCCCTTTGGGCGACTGCGGCTTTGCCATCCTTTTGCCGTGGTCACATATAAGGCTCCCCTCCTGTCCACTGGGCGAGAGGGGAGCCTTTCTTTGTGTTGGGGCTTTCCGTCTGTCAGTTTGTCTTGATCTGTAACAGGTAGGGCCGATTTCGGACGTTAGATGTTACAGATCGAGACGGTTCCGCTGTGCCAACCATTTCATCTAAATCTGTAACACCAAAGGCGAATTACACCTGCTAGATGTTACAGATTGAGATAAACCCAAGGGGAGGGGCCGGTATGTCTCAATCTGTAACGGCTGGGACCGTTTTGGTTGAGTAATTGTTACGGATCGAGATTGTTTGGCCGAGTCGGATCACAGGGTAACGTGCGGGCACAAAAAACGGAGCCGTGTTGCCACGACTCCGTTTCTCAAGAGGATGGGTAAGGGGAATGAGCTAGCTCAGGTGCCAGATCTCGTCGTTGTACTGGGAGATCGTACGGTCGGACGAGAAGGTGCCGGCGTTGGCGATATTGATGAGCGCCTTGCGCATCCAGGCGTCCTGGTCCTCGTAGTCGGCCAGCACGCGCTCCTTGGTCTGGATGTACTCCTCAATGTCGAGCAGGGCCATAAACCAGTCCTTGCCCTTAATGTCGTCGTGCAGGCGCTGCAGGCGCTCGGCGTTGCCGGTCGCCATAAAGGCCGGGTTGGTGATGAAGTCCACCAGCAGTTTAATGCCGGGCTTGCGGTAGAGCACACCGGCGTCATAGGTGCCGTCGGCGTAGAGCTGCTCGACCTGTTTGGACGAGGCACCAAAGGTATAGATGTTCTCGTCGCCCACGAGCTCGGCAATCTCCACGTTGGCACCGTCGAGCGTGCACAGGGTTAGGGCGCCGTTGAGCATGAACTTCATGTTGGAGGTGCCGCTCGCCTCCTTGGAGGCCAGGCTGATCTGCTCGGAGATGTCAGCGGCGGGGATCACGCGCTCGGCGGCAGTGACGTTGTAGTTCTCGATCATGACAACCTGCAGGTAGGGAGCCACGTCGGGGTCGTTTGCAATCCACTGCGACAGCGTCAGGATCAGATGGATGATGTCCTGCGCGATAGTGTAGGCAGGCGCCGCCTTGCCGCCAAAGATGATGGTGACGGGGTGCTTAGGTCTGTTGCCGTTCTTGATATCGAGGTACTTCCAGATGATGTAGAGTGCGAGCATCTGCTGGCGCTTGTACTCGTGGATACGCTTGACCTGAACATCGATGATGGCGTTGGACGGGATAGTCACGCCTTGCTCGAGCGCCATGAACTGGCGCATGATGGCCTTGGCCTCGGTCTTGGTGGCGGCCAGGCGCTCAAGAACATCCTTGTCGTCGGCGAACTTGGCGAGTTTGCTCAGATCGCCGGTGCTGCGCCAGTCGGTGCCGATCACATCGTCGAGCAGGCTGGCGAGCGCGGGGTTGGCCCCATGGATCCAGCGGCGGAAGGTGATGCCGTTGGTCTTGTTGGAGAACTTCTCGGGATAGATCTCGTAGAACGGATGAAGCTCGGTGTCCTCCAGGATCTTGGTGTGGAGGGCGGCTACGCCGTTGATGGAGAAGCCAAAGTGGATGTCCATGTGGGCCATGTGGACGGTGTCGTATTCGTCGATGATGGCGACGCGCGGGTCATCGTGCTCGGCCTTCGCGATCTCATCGAGCTTGACGATAATGTCGGCGATGGCAGGGGAGACCTTCTGCAGGCTGGCGAGCGGCCACTTCTCGAGCGCCTCGGCAAGAATCGTGTGGTTAGTGTAGGCGACCATGGAGCGTACGATGGTCACGGCCTCATCAAACTCGATGCCATGCTCGGTGGTGAGCAAGCGAACGAGCTCGGGGATGACCATGGTGGGGTGCGTGTCGTTAATTTGGACCACGGCGTAGTCGGCCAGATCGTGCAGGTTGCTGCCGCGCTCGATGGCCTCGTCGATCAGGAGCTGGGCGGCGTTGCTCACCATGAAGTATTCCTGGTAGATGCGAAGCAGACGGCCCTGCTCGTCGGAATCGTCGGGGTAGAGGAACAAGGTGAGGTTCTTGGCGATCTCGGTCTTGTCGAAGTCGATGGAGCTGCCGGGGACCAGGCCGTCGTCGACGCTCGCCAGGTCGAACAGGCGCAGGCGGTTCTTGGTGGGCTGGCCGTAACCGGGCACGTCGATGTTGACGAGCTTGGAGGTAACGGCAAAATCGCCGAACTCGACGGTGTAGGAGCGGTCATCGTCGACTAGGATGTCCTGCTCACCGAGCCACTCGTCGGGGACGGCCTTCTGCTGGTTGTCGACAAAGCGCTGACGGAACAGACCGTAGTGATAGTTGAGGCCCACGCCATCGCCGGTCAAGCCCAGCGTGGCGATGGAATCCAGGAAGCACGCGGCCAGGCGGCCCAGGCCGCCGTTGCCGAGCGACGGCTCGACCTCGAACTCCTCGATCTTGTTGAGGTCGTGGCCTGCGGCGGTGAGCTGGTCCTTAACCTCGTCGTAGATGCCGAGGTCGATCATGTTGTTGATGAGCAGCTTGCCGATCAAAAATTCGGCGGAAATGTAATAGAGCTTTTTCTTGCCGTTGTTGAGCGGGCAGGCGGCAGAGCGCTCCTGCACGAGCTTGACCAGCAGTTTGTAAATGCGGCGGTCATCGAGTTGCTCGAGCGAAGTTCCAAAGGACTGCTCGGCAAGATCCGCGAGATTGATGCGGGGCATGTTTCCTCCTGTGGTGAGTTGACTACATGTCAGAAATTCAAAAGAATCCCGCGCGAGGGGATTGGGGTGGCCTCGCGCGGGAAAAGCAAGCGCGTCCGCACGGTGGGGAGGGGTCGGGCGCGGTAGCTCCTATTGAGGAAGCTCGATTTCGGCTTCCGACGGGATGCGGAAGTAGGTCTCGGTCCAGTCGGTGAGTTTGTGCTCGAGCTCGCGGGTGATGGCGCCGTCGAGCATGCGCCAGGTCCAGTTGCCGCCCAGGGTGGCAGGGGTGTTGATGCGCGCCTCATTGCCCAGGTTAAGCAGGTCCTGCATGGTGTAGATGCACGTGTCGCTCACGCTGGCGGCGATGGTGCGATTGAGTGCATCTGCCATGGGTTCGCCGGCCTGCTGATGGGTGTACAGGGCTGCCTGCTCGCGCTGACGCGGGGTGGCCGTTCCCTCAAACCAGCCGCGCGCCGTCTCGTTGTCGTGGGTGCCCACGTAGGCGACGGTGTTGGCAATGTAGTTGTGCGGCAGGTAGTACGAGTTGGTGCCCTCAAAGGCAAACTGCAGGATCTTCATGCCGGGGAAGCCTGAGTTGTCGCGCATGTCGATGACGCCGGGGGTGAGGAAGCCCAGGTCCTCGGCGATGATGGGCAGCGTGCCGAGCTTTTCCTCGAGCGTCTTGAAGAGCTTGAGGCCGGGACCCTGCGTCCACGAACCGTAGGACGAATCGGGCGAGGAGAACGGCACCTCCCAATAGGCCTCGAAGCCGCGGAAGTGATCCAGGCGGATGACGTCGTACATGTCGAGGGCGGCGCGAATGCGGCCCTCCCACCAGGAGAAGCCGTCGGCCTCCATGGCGTCCCAGTCGTAGATGGGGTTGCCCCAGTACTGGCCGGTGGCCGAGAACTGGTCGGGCGGCGTGCCGGCGACGCTCACGGGATTGCCGGCGGCGTCGATCTTAAAGAGCTCGGGTGTCGCCCACATCTCGACGGAGTCACGCGAGACATAGATGGGTAGGTCGCCGATGATAAGAATGTCGCGCTCGTTGGCATAGGCCTTGAGGCGGCTCCACTGGCGATCGAAGAAGTACTGCGTCATCTGGTGGTAGAGCATACGCGCCGGATGGTCGGCGCAGACCTTGGCGGTAGCCTCGCCGCGGGTGCGGAGCTCCGCGGGCCACTCCCAAAACGCCTTGAGACCGCACTCCTCTTTGACGGTCATGAACTCACAGTAGGGGATGAGCCAGTCCTCGTTGGCCTGGATAAAGTCATCGAAATCGGCCGGCTTGTCGGCAGCAAAGCGCTCAGCGGCGCGGTCGAGAATCTGACGGCGGCCGCCAAAGATAGCACCGTAGTCGACATTGCTGGGGTCGGATCCCAGATACACGCCATCGATATCGCGCTGCTCCAGATACCCTGCCTCGATAAGCTCGGCAAAGTCGATAAAGTTGGGGTTGCCTGCGCGGGCCGAGAACGACTGATAGGGCGAATCGCCATAGCTGGTCGTCGTAAGGGGCAGAATCTGCCAGTAATGTTGTTTGCACGAGGCGAGAAAATCGACGAAGTCGTAGGCATTCCAGCCAAAGCCGCCGATTCCGTATGGTCCGGGCAGAGATGAGACGGGCATGAGGACGCCGCTTGCACGCTCCATGAATGCGCTCACCAACCTTCTTGTTGTGGGGTCGGCCTGCCGATGGGTATGCAGTCCGCCTCCGATGTTCTGATTCGATACGCCTATTGTAAAACATGTTGTTTAAACATGTACAGGCAAGATAAAAAAGTTGGTCGATTTTCGGCGAATGGCTACATGCCATGAAAAAGCCCCGACCTCACAACGTGAGATCGGGGCAAGAACGGTATGTAGGTTTTTGCTACTCGGCGTCGGCGAAGCCGTTGGGGTTGTGGCTCTGCCAGTTCCAGCTATCGCGGCACATGTCCGCGATGTCGTACTGGGCTTTCCAGCCCATCATGCGCTCGGCCTTGGAGGCATCGCACCAGTTGGCAGCGATGTCGCCGGCGCGGCGCTCGCGGATCACGTAGGGCAGCTCCTTGCCGCAAGCCTTGGAGAAGGCGGCGACGACCTCGAGTACCGAGGTGCCGGTGCCGGTGCCCAGGTTAAAGATCTCGACGCCGGTCTTGCCGTTCATCCAGTTAAGGGCGGCAACGTGACCAGAGGCCAGATCGCACACGTGGATGTAGTCGCGCACGCCGGTGCCGTCGGGGGTGGGGTAGTCGTTGCCAAAGACCTGAACGGCCTCGAGCTTGCCCACGGCGACCTGGGCGACATAGGGCACCAGGTTGTTGGGGATGCCCTTGGGATCCTCGCCGATCAGGCCCGACGGATGAGCGCCGATGGGGTTGAAGTAACGGAGCAACACGACGTCCCACTCGGGGTCGGCGGTGTGGACGTCCATAAGGATCTGCTCGATCATCCACTTGGTCCAACCATAGGGGTTGGTCGCGGGCTTCTTGGGATCCTCCTCGGTGACGGGCGGGTTGTCCGGGTCGCCGTAGACGGTCGAGGAGCTCGAGAAGATGATGGACTTGCAGCCATGGTTGCGCATGACGTCGATGAGCACCAGGGTGTTCTCGATGTTGTTGTGGTAGTACTCGACGGGCTTGCTCACCGACTCGCCGACGGCCTTAAAGCCGGCAAAGTGGATGACGCGGTCGATCTGATGGGTATCGAAGATCTTGTTCATCGCATCGCGGTCGAGCACGTTGGCCTCGTAGAAGGTGAGGTTCTTGGCGGCCTCGTCGCCCACGATGGTCTTGACGCGGTCGACGGCGACGGCGCTGGAGTTGGAGAGATCATCGACGATGACGACCTGATAGCCACCCTCGAGCAGCTGAACGACGGTGTGCGAGCCGATAAAGCCGGCGCCACCGGTAACGAGGACGCAGGTGTCTTTGGGGTCGAGTGCTTTGGACATGTAGTCTCCTATCGAATCAGGAACACTTCTAGAGGGGAGTATAGCGCAGGCGGGGACGCCCAAATCGTGCGCTGTAGGAAAAGCAGAGGAGTATGTTAACGTACTCATAGAAGAGCTTGCTCAATTGTTACCTCAAATTTGACAATTGCTTACGAGCCGCCGACCTTGCAGTTTCCTGCCGTTCGTGGAAATCGTTGGGACGCGCCATATGTACGCTAATATGTATGAGTTGAGCGACATATAAATAAGCATGTAACGGAGTACATATGTCACCAAACAGCGATTCCATCCTTTCCCAGGAGCTCTCGCGCCGCACTGCCCTCAAGGCCCTGTTCGGCGCCGCTTCTGCGGCATTTCTTTTTGGCCTGCCCACTCGCGCCCATGCGGCGGAGGCATCCAAAGAAACCACCGATAAACTGAATGCCGCCCAAGCCCAGCTCGACGAGGTTCAGGCCCAGCTCGACAGCATCGCAAATGAGTATGCGGCGCTGGCCAACAAGAATGCCCAGACCCTCAACGACATCGAGAATGTCCAGGGCAAGATTGACGACACGCAGGCCCAGATCGATGAAAAGAAGGCCGAGCTCAAGAAGAAGCGCAACGACCTTTCCGATCGCGTGGCCGCCAGCTACAAGTCCGGCGGCACGAACATCCTGTCGCTGCTGCTGGCCTCTGGCTCGTTTGAGGAACTCGTCGCCAACGCGCATTACGTTGAGAAGATCAACAAGAGCGACCGCGATGCCATCGAGGACATCCAGACGATTCAGGCCGAGCTCGACGCACAGAAGACCGAGCTCGAATCACAAAAGGCCGACCTGGAGAAACTCAAGGACCAGCAGACGGCTCAGATGCAGGATATGCAGGCCAAGCAGCAAGAAGTCCAGACCGTACTGAACGGTCTTTCCGACGACGTCAAGGAGCTCATGGCTCAGCGCGATTCCGAGATCCTCGCTGCCGCCCAGGCTGAGGAGGCCGCTAGGAAGGCGGCTGCGGCAGCCGCGGCCTCTGCGAACACGGGCTCTTCTTCGGGTGGCTCGAGCTCGGGTGGCGGCTCGTATGCCGGCGGCATCCCGCAACAGACGGGCGGTTCGGGCAAGCAGCAGGCCGTCGTCAATGCGTGCTACTCGACGCCTTCTCCCGGCCAGGGCTGGTGTGCTGCCTGGGTTACCAACGTCTTCCGCAATGCCGGCGTGGGCTATTTTGGCGGCAACGCGTGTGACATGTTCAACGCCTGGTGCTATAGCTCCGACCGCTCGGCGCTGCAGGTGGGCATGATCGTGGCCGATTCCTCGCACAGCGGCACGGGTGCTCCGGGCCTTATCTACGGTCATGTGGGTATCTACGTTGGCGGCGGCATCGTTATGAGCAACGAGGGTGCCATTACGTCTAAGTCGCTTGATTCGTTCATTAGCTTTTATGGTACTGGCTCTGGCGTGCGTTGGGGCTGGCTCGGCGGTATCGCGCTGTCGTAACGGCGGTTTGAAGTAAGTTGGTCCGTGGCTGCCCGGAAGGCATTAGGTTGCCTGCTCGGACAGTCCTGCTCGCACGGAGAGCACATTAAGTGCTCTCCGGCTCGTGCGGAACTCGCGATCAACCTAATGCCTTCCGGGCAGCCACGGACCTCTCGGATCCAATGCGTCACACATCGGACTGGTTGTCTGAATAAATATGGCGAAGGCCCTTTTCGGGGCCTTCTTTTTTATTAGAGGAATTCGCCTACTCGGTGGACTTCGGGTTCTAGGTCTACGTCGAATTGGTCTTTGACGGTTGTTTGGATGTGGCGGATGAGTTCGTCGACATCGGCGGCGGTGGCGTGGTCGGCGTTGACGATGAAGCCGCAGTGCTTTTCGCTCACCTGCGCGCCGCCGATGGCGTGTCCTCGCAGGCCGGCGTCCATGATGAGCTTGCCGGCAAAGTAGCCCTCGGGGCGCTTGAAGGTGGAGCCGGCGCTCGGCATGTCGAGCGGCTGCTTGTCCTCGCGGCGCTGGCGGTAGTCATCCATGTCGGCCTTGATCATCGCGGCGTTGCCCGGGGCGAGATTGAAAGTGGCCGAAAGCACGATGAAGCCGTCGTCGGCGATGCGGCTCTTGCGATAACCCAGGTTGAGCTCGTCGACATCGAACTCAATGATATTGCCGCTGCCGCGGGTGCCGTCGTCGAGCTGGCGAGCAGGTTTGTAGACGCGCACGGACTCCAGTACATCGGCCATGCAGGCACCGTAAGCTCCGGCGTTCATGTAGCAGGCGCCGCCGACCGATCCGGGAATGCCCGAGATGGGCTCCATGCCGGTGAGACCGGCCTCGGCTGCCGCCGCGGCGACATCGGAAAGCAAGGCGCCGGCTGCCGCCGTGACGTGCGTGCCGTTGACCGTAATGTTGGAGAGGCCCTCGCCCAGCGCTACGACGACGCCGCGGATGCCCTTGTCGCCGACGAGCAAGTCGGAGCCGTTGCCCACGATGGTGAGTGGCAGGTCGCAGCGATAGCAGGTATCGAGCGTGGCGACGAGGCCCTGCTCGGTATCGGGCGTGACAAAGACGTCGGCCGGGCCGCCGATCTTAAACGTGGTGTGCTCGCGCATGGGCTCGCTCATCAGCACGTTGTCCTCGCCGGCAACGCCAGCGAGCGCGCACAGCAGGTCCTCGTTAAAAAAGTCGTTCTCGTGCATACGAATATCCGCCTTTTGGTGGTCGTTGTCATCAATCGATTGCAATATACCCCACCCGGACGGATTTGGTGCGCTGGCGGCGATAAAACAGCCGTCCACCGGATTGGTAAAGTGTTTATCACCGAGGTAGAGGGGTAGTCGCTATACTTTCAAGAGATTGCGCGTAAACCCGGAAGGAGCGAGATGGCCAACAAAGTCACCCTCAAGCAGATCGCCCAGGAGGTGGGGCTTTCCCCCTCGTCGGTCTCGCTTGTTCTCAATAATCGGCCCTGTCGCATCTCGGAAGAAAACCGCAAGCTCATCAAAGAGGTCGCGGCGCGCAACCACTATGTTCCCAACCAGATTGCGCGCAGCCTGGTCATGCGCGAGTCGCGCACGCTGGGCCTTATCGTCCCTAACATCGAGAGCCGCTTTTTTGCCTCGCTCGCCGGTAGCCTGGAAAAGCGCTGCCGCGAGGACGGCTATGCGCTCTTCATTACCAGCTCGGGCGGAAGCGCCGATGACGATCTGGAGCTGCTGCGCCAGCTGGTGACGCGCGGCGTTGATGGCGTCTTCCTGGTGGTGGGTGACGAGTTCTCCGACGACCGCGCCCTGCGCGAAGAAGTCAGCCACCTGCCCATCCCGGCCGTAATGGTCGACCGTGCCATTGAGGGGCTCGAGTGCGACAAGGTGATGTTCGACCACGAGATGGGCGGCTATATGGCCACCCGCTATCTGATCGAGCAAGGCCACCGCCGTATTGCCTGCCTGGTTAATGCCCGCCGTTCCAATACGGGCCGCAAGCGACTTGCCGGCTATGAGCGCGCGCTGCGCGAGGTTGGCCTGCCGATCGACGCGCGTTTGGAGTTTGAGAGCGAGTACTACATTTCGAGTGCCTACGAGGCCTCGGAGGCGGTGCTCGCAACTGACGCCACCGCCGTGTTCGCAAGCTCGGACAACATTGCGCTGGGTCTGCTCAAGCGCCTGCATGAGATGGGGAAGAGCATCCCGGGCGATATCTCGGTTGTAAGCTATGACAACTCGGCAGCCGACGTCCTCTTTGAGCCGGCGCTGACCGCGATTGAGCAGGATCCTGGTGTCCTTGCGGAGCATGCTTTTGGCTGCATGTCCAAGCGTCTTGCCGGTAGGGGCGGTAGGCGTGCCGAAGAGGTCGTTCTGGAGCCGGCGCTTATCGTTAAGGACAGTGTGCTCGAGCTTACTAAACACAACTAAACACGTTTACCAATTCATGCAGATTGAATGTGGAGTACCTGTGACAGATAATGCCGCAGGTGAATGTCGCGTTTTGCCGATCGATGGGATCGATAAAGATGATAAAACGTTTTTTCACCATGATAAAACGTTTTAGCAAATATACTAGTCCCAACGAAAGGTTGCCGTATCGGAAGGCGACCGCGCAGTGAAGGGACATAAACAATGGCTAAAACACTGGGAACGCCGTGGCAAAAACTGGGACATGAGGTTCCCGCTTCCGAGCTCGAGGGCGTCGACCTGTATTGGCGCGCATCGAACTACCTGTCCGTCGGCCAGATTTACCTTCGCTCCAACCCGCTGATGCGCCCCGACTTTGTTGACGAGAAAACCGGTGAGGTGCGCGACTTTGGTCGTCCGGACGTTAAGCACCGCCTGGTCGGTCACTGGGGCACCACGCCCGGCATTAACTTCCTGTTCGGCCACGTCAACCGCCTTATTGCCGATCACAACCAGAACGCCATCTTCCTGATGGGCCCGGGCCACGGTGGTCCCGCCGGCACCGCCCAGTCGCTGCTCGATGGCACCTACCGTGAGATCCGCCCCGACATCACCAATGATGAGGCCGGCCTGCAGAAGTTCTTCCGCCAGTTCTCCTATCCCGGCGGCATCCCGAGCCACTTTGCGCCCGAGACGCCCGGCTCCATCCACGAGGGCGGCGAGCTCGGCTACACGCTCAGCCACGCCTACGGCGCCGTCATGGACAACCCGAGCCTGCTGGCCGTGGCCGTGGTGGGCGACGGCGAGTCCGAGACCGGTCCGCTTGCGACCTCTTGGCAGTCCAACAAGCTCGTGAACCCGGCAACCGACGGTATCGTCCTGCCGATCCTGCACCTCAACGGCTACAAGATCGCCAACCCCACCATCCTCGCCCGCGTGTCCGACGAGGAGCTCACCAAGTTCTTTGAGGGCATGGGCTACAAGCCGCACTTCTTTGTCGCTGGCTTTGACGACGAGAGTCACGCGAGCATCCATGAGCGTTTCGCCGCCCTGTTTGAGCAGGTCTTTGACGAGATTTGCGACATCAAGGCCACCGCTCAGGCCCAGGCAGCCGCGGGCGAGACCGTGGTCCGCCCGGCCTATCCCATGATCGTGTTCCGTACGCCCAAGGGCTGGACTTGCCCCAAGCACATCGACGGCAAGAAGACCGAGGACTCCTGGCGCGCGCATCAGGTGCCGCTGGCGAGCGCCAAGGACACCCACGAGCACTTCCGCGTGCTACGCGAGTGGCTGCGCTCCTACAGGCCCGAGGAACTCTTTACGCCCGAGGGCCAGGTGCGCCCCGAGGTGACGGCCTTTATGCCGACCGGCGAGCTGCGCATCGGCGCCAACCCCAATGCAAACGGCGGCAAGGTGCGCCGCGAGCTCGAACTGCCCGATATCCACGCCCACGAGATCCCCGTCGCCGAGAAGGGTCACGGCTGGGGCTCCACCGAGGCCGCCCGCGTCTTTGGCGAGTACACTGCCGACGTCCTGGCCAAGAACATGGACGACTTCCGCATCTTCGGTCCCGACGAGACCGCGTCTAACCGCCTGCAGGCTGCCTACAAGGTGACCAAGAAGCAGTGGGATGCCGGCTTCTACGAGGACGAGGCCAACGACGAGCTGCTGGCAGGCTCCGGTAAGGTTGTCGAGCAGCTTTCCGAGCACCAGTGCGAGGGCTTCCTCGAGGCCTACGTGCTCACCGGCCGCTCCGGCGTGTGGAGCTCCTACGAGAGCTTTGTCCATGTGGTCGACTCCATGGTCAACCAGCACTGCAAGTGGCTCGAGGCTACCAAGCGCGAGATTCCGTGGCGTGCTCCCATTAGCGGCCTTAACATTTTGCTGTCGAGCCATGTCTGGCGCCAGGACCACAACGGATTCTCGCACCAGGACCCCGGCTTTATCGACCTGCTGCTCAACAAGGCCAACGACACGCACATCGTGAATGCCTACTATCCGGCCGACGCTAACATGGCCCTTGCCGTGGCCGAGCGCGTCTACCAGTCCACCGACTGCGTCAACGCCATCTTCTGCGGCAAGCAGCCCGCCCCGACCTTCCAGACGGTCGACGAGGCAAAGGCCGAGCTCGCCGAGGGCGTCGCGACCTGGAAGTGGGCATCGACCGCTGGCTCACTCGCCGAGGCCGACGTCGTGGTTGCGACCTGCGGTGACGTGCCGACGCTCGAGGCTCTGGCCGCAACCGATATGCTGCGCGAGCTAGGCATTAAGGTGTGGTTCGTCAACGTGGTTGATCTGCTCAAGATCCAGAACGTCTGCGAGAACGACCAGGCCATCAGCGATGAACGCTGGGCTGAGCTGTTCGGCTGCGGCGAGAAGCCCGTGCTCTTCGCATTCCACGCCTATGCCGGCACGATCCGCCGTCTGATTTGGAACCGTCCCGGCCACGACGCCTTCCGCGTCCACGGTTACGAGGAGAAGGGCTCCACGACCACGCCGTTCGACATGCTGCGCCTGAACAACATGGACCGCTGGGCCCTGGCCGCCGACGTGCTGCGCATGGTCGACGCCGATAAGTTCGCCGAGCAGATTGATGAGTGGGAGGCCTTCCGCACCGAGGCCTTTGAGTTCGCGTGCGACGAGGGCTTCGATCATCCGGCCTTTACCGACTGGGTCTGGCCCGACGCCGCAGCCGCAACCGCTGCCGACGGCGCGCTCTCCGCAACGCAAATGACCGCGGGCGACAACGAGTAGGTAGGCATCCGGGACGGTCTCGCGCTGGGGCCTTGCCCGGCGGGGTGGCCTTGCTCCGGGAAGTGGGCTTCGCGAACTTCCCGGAGCAAGGCCACCCCGCCGGGCAAGGCTCTCTCGACCGTTTCGATATGCGGGGGCTGATAATTTTTAAAGTAATGGAGACTTTGCTGACGCTGCCTTGGATACTGTGCATATAACTTTGGTCAGCCAAGATTACATTGCTGGGGCCGGGGCGCCTGCTTTGTTTTGAGAAGTTCGCGGAGCCCACTTCTCAAAACAAAGCAGGCGCCCCGGCCCTCGTGGAATATCGTGGAATAGATAAGGGGGTAGCATGAGCTTTACAAGTGTGGCGCTTCAGATGTTGACGGTTTCGTTGCCTATTTTGTTGGGGTGGTGTATCGCCAAGCTGGGGTTTATGAAAGCGGAGTTCGAGCGCGAGCTGTCGCATCTGCTGTTGCAGGTGGCGCTACCGTGCTTGGTACTTTCGTCAGCGCTGGGCGATGGTGTGAAGCTTCCGAGCATTGCCGATACGTTTTCGCTCATGGGTCTGTCCTTTGTGATGTATGTGGTGGCGATCGTTATTGCGTTTGCCGTCACCGCTGCTCTTCGCGTTCCCAAAGGGACGGAATGCTCGTATCGCTTCGCCGTGCTTTTCGGTAATGCCGGGTTTATCGGTTTTCCGGTTATTTCGGCGGTGTTGGGAAAACAAGCGCTGTTGTATGCATCGATTGCGCTTATCCCCCTAAACATTCTTATGTTTACCGTCGGCGCCATGTTATTCAGCGGAATGGATGGTGGCCTTAAAAAGCAGATGCGCAATATTGCCGCCTGCTGCAAGAGTCCTGGTCTCATTGCAAGTGCTGTTGTGCTTGGGATCGTGCTAACCGGATGGACCGATTGGGGCGTGTTGGGCGACTCGATTTCCATCGTTGGCACCATGACCACTCCGGCGGCATTGTTGCTCATGGGGTCGTCTATCGCCAAGTACCGTCCGCTCGAGATGCTCACCAACTGGCGTGCCTATGTCGCCGTGGCATTTCGCCTGGTTGTCGTGCCGACGGCATGTCTTGCCGTCGCGCGCTTGTGGCCCGGCATGACGCCCATGTTTATCGCGACGCTTGTGCTCGAGATGGCAATGCCGGTGGGCAGCAACGGTACGCTGTACTGCCTACAATACGGTAAGGATGCGCGCCCCATGATGCAGTGCACGTTTTTGTCGATCATCTGCTCCATTCTGACTATCCCACTCGTAACCACGCTGTGCGGGTAGGCATGCGGCCCTCTCGACCGTTTCGATATGCGGGGGCTGATTCTTTTTTATGCAATGGGGATTTTGCTTACGTTGCCTTGGAAACTGTGCATCTAACTATGGTCAGCCAAGACTACATTGCCGGGGCCGGGGCGGGGTGCTTGGTTTTGGAAGTTCGCGAAGCCCACTTCCAAAACCAAGCACCCCGCCCCCGCCCTCGTCTGTAAACTTTTCCGCTGAGCGAGCTATAGACGCCATGCACCGATGCGGTAAAGCGGCGGCTTGAAATTGGTGCTATATTTGGCTTGAGTTGTTTAATGCTAGTACGGGAGGCTGATATGGGGCTGTTCAAGAAGAAAAACCCGCAGGATGCCTTTGATCCCGATGTGTTTACCATCACGGATACGATTTTGGACCCGCCGCGGTTTACATTTTTGCCGGCTATCTATCAGGATGCCACGCGCCGCAAGTGGGCTGTGCATCAGCGCGGCGCGCAGCCAAAGATTTTTGACTATGCGGACGTGCTTCAGTGCGAAGTAGCCGAGGCGGGCGATCCGGAGGCCGAAGAAGCGGTCTCTAAACAGGAATTTGCGCAGCGTATTCTGGCAAATCCCGCTAAGGCGGCAAAAATGAACGCTGCCAAGCGTAATATGTGTCTTGGTATGGGCGTTGTTGTGGCGGTTCAGACGGGAAAAGACGAAGTTTCCAAATTAGAAATTCCCGTTATGACCGACGAAGTCAAACGCGATTCAAGCCTATATAAGTCGTATCGGAATGTCGCCGAGAAGATCAAGGCCGAATTTGATGCCATGGGAGGGCTGGCCTAATTTTGGTGACATACGTTTCTGAATGAGGAGTCTGTGCAATGGCAGGCGAATCTTATGCAATTCCCCCCAAAGATCGTGCTGTTGAGGGAATTCTTTGGTATATCCAGCACCACCAGCTTGCCGGCGGCGATCGCCTGCCGGCCGAGCGCGTGCTGTGCGAAGAGATTGGCGTTTCGCGTACGGCGTTGCGCGCTGGTATCACGCGGCTCATCTCGTGCGGAACGCTCGAGAGCCGTCGCGGATCGGGTACGTATGTGTGTCCTCCCAAGCCGCTGAACATCTTCCAAGAAACGTATAACTTTTCCGATGCTGTACGGACTGCCGGCCTGCACCCCTCTTCTCGTCTGGTTTCCACCGGGACCATCGAGGCAGATGAGGCGCTTGCTGACAAGCTTGGGGTGGCTGTAGGCGCTCCCTTACTCCGCATGCAGCGCGTTCGACTTATTGAGGGCGAGCCGGCGTCAATCGAGACCGCTCACGTTAGCCTGTCCCTGTGCCCATCGCTTCCCGAGCACGATTTTGAGTGTGAGAGCCTTTACGATGTCTTGCTCAAAGAAGGTGGCGTGCGTGTTGAGCATGGACGTGAGCATATCTCCATTTCGCGGTTGAACGCCGAAGAGGCCAAGCTGCTCCAGCAAGAAGAGGGAACGCCGGTGTTCTATGAGAGCACGATTGAATTTGATAAGGACATGCGTTTTGTGGAGCATTGCAAATCGGTGATTTTGCCCACAAAGTTCCGCTTTGCCGACAACGGCGAAAAGAACGGCATGAGGAGTGTGGCAGGTGAACAATGGCTGAAACAGTAGATGCCACCCCGGTTTATATGCGCATACGACGTCGCATTGAAGAGCGCATCGAGCGCGGTATATATCCCACGGGTTCCATGATTCCGTCCGAAAAAGACCTCGCCGAGGAATTTGGTACGACACGCTTGACCATCCGAAGTGCTGTCGATGAGCTGGTTCGGCGTGGGCAGATTCGACGCGTCCGCGGAAAGGGCGCGTTTGTGGCACAGAAAGTGCCCGTTGCGTACGAGCGAACAGGAGGCTTTCGCGAATCGGTTCGTGCTTCGGGTGGCGAGCCGTCCGTCCGTATCCTCGCGCGTTCCAAGCGTTATGCGGGCCCATATTATGCCAACCTGTTTGGCATTGCCGAGGACGATTTGCTGTATTCGATTCGGCGTTTGAACTGCGTCAACGGCGATCCCGTATCGATTGAGACGGCGTTCATCCCGTGCCTGCTGTTTCCCACAATCGAAGATATTGACGTGTCGGTCTTCAGTTTGTACGAGACCTATGAGATGTTGGGCCGAAAGCCGGTCATGGCACAGGAAAAGCTCGATATCGAAGCGCTGGGCGCGCGAGATGCCGGCCTGCTTGGGCTGGAGCAGGGCGATCTTGCCTTGACGCTGGAGTGCGTGAGCTTCGATGCGAGCGGCCAGGCGATCGAGTACGTCAAGTCGTTTAACCGCGGTGATGCGGGTGGATATACCTATACGTACTAGCTGGTGTTTTGTGAATAACGGCTGGGAAACTAACCGGTTTTTGATCGTTGGGTCAGCCGTATATACAACCTTACAGGGCTCAAAATCGACCGTTCGCCGAAGGGGATAGATTAATCGACAAAGAGGTATCAAAAAGCCGTAACCTGTAACCGTGATTGATATCAAATACTAATGATTTGTTACGAGGTGAGACGATGAAGATGCTCGATTACGTTCAACTCGCTCATGTGCGTATGGGAGAGAACCTCGAGCGTTCGTCTGAGCTGGTAGCGCAGCTCGTTGATATTTTCCAGTCCGGTTCTTTTGACGCGCTGCGCATCGTTGCTTCGGGTTCGTCGCGCCATGCCGCCGATTGCGCCCGCGATTACCTGCAAGATGCGCTGCAGATGCAGGTGTCCGTTGTGACGCCCGAGGCCTTCGTCGATTTTGAACACACCTATCCGCAGCATGCGCTCAACATCGCCGTCTCGCAGAGTGGTTATTCGACCAATACGATTGCGGCGCTCGATTACATGCGCGCACACGATATGGCTGCAGTTGCGCTCACGGCAAACGTCGAGGCACCCATCAAGGAGCACACTGACATCGTTCTTGACTACGGTGTGGGCGTCGAGTCGGTGGACTTTGTGACGCTGGGCGTCGAGGTTCTCGTTGAGTACCTGGTGCTCTTTGGTATTTACGGCGGTCAGGCGCGCGGAACGATTGACGCCAAGGGCGTTGCCCAGCGTCTTGACGACCTGCGCGAGGCTATCCAGGCCAATGCCGTGATGTGCAAGACCGCCGAGGCATATGTCCAAGGCCACATGCTCGAGCTTTCTGAGCACATGCCCGCCATGGTCGTCGGCAACGGCCCCAACTACGGTGTTGCCGAGGAGGCAGCGCTCAAGCTGAGCGAGACCATCAAGATTCCTGCCATGCATCACGAAGGCGAGGAGTTCGTCCACGGTCCCGAGATGCAGATCGTTCCGGGCTATCTGGTGTTTATTGTCGACGATCCGCAGGGGTCGGAGCGTCTTGCGAATATCGCCGATGCGCTATCGAACGTTACGACAAAAACGGTGCTGCTCACGGCCCATCCCAGGGGTAGGGCTCACGAGGTTGCGGTGCCTCAGGTGGCTCCGCTGCTCAGCGCGATTCCCAATCTTGTGTTCTTCCAGACGATTGCGGCAATGATCGCCGAGCGTCTGAAGTCATGGGACGTGCACCCGTATCTCGATGCCGTCTCCAAGCAAATGGAGGTCAAGGCAGAGGGCTACGAAGAGTCAGTCAATGCGCTTAAGGCCAAAGCGGCTGAGTGTTACGGAATGTAAGCGGGTTTTGATGCCCGTTGGCATGGGGGATGTGGAAACAACCCCAGAAAGGAGAGACAAATGAAGGAAACCGAGAAGATCGAGATCATGCATTTCGACCAGGAGGGCTATCTCGAGGACGGCAAGGCGCTCTACGAGACCGGCAAGAAGATGACCGCGCTCGCCGACAAGGTCGCCGACGAGGGCTACGACGCCGTGTTCCTGATGGGCGTCGGCGGCACCTGGGACGAGCTCATGCAGCTCGAGTACCTCATGAACAAGTTCGGCGACCGCGACCTCGAGGTCTACCTGATTCACGCCGCCGAGTGGAACGCCATGGGCCACAAGCGCATGACCGAGAAGTCCGTCGTGCTCACCGCCTCCGAGTCCGGCACCACCCCCGAGGTCCTCGAGGCCGTCAAGAAGATGAAGGACATGGGCGTGCGCGTCTACGCCATGACCAAGCCCGAGGGCCCCATCGGCCAGGCTGTCGGTGCCGAGAACTGCGTTGCCATGGCTTCTGATCATGGTTCGGGCGGCTGCGAGAAGGGCTACTACCTCGCCGACTGCTTCGGCCTGCGCCTGCTCAACCGCCGTGGCTGCTTCCCCAAGTTTGACCTGTTTATCGAGCAGACCAAGGACATCTGGAAGGACATGCTCGACATCCGCAAGAGCTTCGAGCCGCGCGCCGAGGAGCTCGCCAAGAAGTACGCCCTGGCCCCCTACACCATGTTCATCGGCTCGGGCGCCCTGTGGGGCGAGACGATCCTGTTCTCGATGTGCATCCTGGAGGAGATGCAGTGGAAGCGCACCCGCTACATCACCTCGGCAGACTTCTTCCACGGCACCCTCGAGCTCGTGGAGCCCGGCGTCCCCGTGTTCCTGTTCATGGGCGAGGACGAGAACCGCAAGCTCGACGAGCGCGTCCGCGCCTTCCTGACCCGCGGCGTGACCGGCGACACCGACATCAACATCATCGACACCGCCGAGTTCGCGATCCCCGGCCTTGACGACGAGTTCCGCGTCATCGTCTCCCCGTGGATTCTGACGGTGCTCGTGACCGACCGCCTGGCTCGCTACTACGAGACGGTCACCAAGCATAACCTCAAGTATCGTCGCTACTATCACCAGTTCGACTACTAAAGAAAACGGGTGCGGGAACGTGCCGGGCTATTGAGAGGAACACAGAATGAGACAGTACATCATCGCCAGCCATGCGCACTTCGCTACCGGTATCAAGGAGAGCGTCGAGCTGCTCTCGGGCGCTCGCGACAACGTCCACGATCTTTCGATGTTCGTCGATGGCCGCATGGACGTGGCCGAGGAGGCCCAAAAACTGCTGGCAGGCATGTCTGCCGACGATGATGTCGTTGTCTGCACCGACCTCTTTGGCGGCAGCGTCAACAACGAGTTCACCAAGATCGTCCAGACGCGTCCCCGCACGTACCTCGTTACCAACATGAACCTTCCTCTGCTCATCCAACTGCTGTTCTCTGACGAGTCGGCGCCGGTTGAGGAGACGATTCGCGCTATCGTCGCTGCGGACGACACGCGCGTGAAGTTTGTCAACGACCTGTTGGTCGATGACGACGAGGAAGAAGAGTTCTAATCCGCAGCACCTATTGACATGCCGTAAGACGGCGCAAGACCTTTGGGGGGTCACATTATGATTCAGCTACTTCGCGTTGACCATCGCCTGCTTCATGGCCAGGTCGCAGTTTCCTGGGTTCAGGGCCTTGGCTCCAACTGCATCTTCTGCGTGGGCGATAAGGTCGCCAACGACCCGGTGTGGAAGACGACGCTCAAGATGGGCAAGCCTGCCGGCTGTAAGCTCGTCATCAAAGATATGGAGCATGCCATCGAAGCTATCAATTCGGGCGTGACCGACAAGTACAAGATGATCATTTGCGTCGCCACCATCGCTGAGGCAAAGCAGCTTGTTGAGGGCTGCCCGCAGATCAAGTCGGTCAACTTGGGTAACACCAAGCCCAAGGACGAGAAGCGTCCCGACGCTCGTCAGGTCTCTCGTCAGATCTTCCTGACCGCGGCCGAGGAAGCCGATGTGCGCGAGATGCTGGATCGTGGCGTTGAGGTCGAGATTCGACCCCTTGCCGATGACCCCAAGGTTGACTGCGCAAGCGTGCTCTAGGCGTTTGAATTCGAAGAGCCTGAGCTCTTCGTAGTGTCCTATTAGGAAAGGGGGATATATGCTTACCCAAGCAATCCTCATCGGACTTATCGCCGCATTTGGTAAGTTCGACTACCAGCTCGGTACGCTCTACGCGTTCCGCCCCATCGTCCTGTGCCCGCTCGTGGGCCTGGTGCTGGGGGACCTGCAGTCTGGTCTCGCGATCGGTGCGAGCCTGGAGCTGCTGTTCATGGGCTCGATCTCCATCGGCGCCTACGTGCCGCCTGATGAGACGATCGGCGGCGTGCTCGCCTGTGCCTTCGCTATCCAGCTGGGCCAGAGCACCGAGGCAGCCATCGCGCTCGCTATGCCCATCGCCACGCTGTGCCTTGCCATCAAGAACATCCTCAACGCCGCCCTGCCGATCTTGGTTGACCGCGCTGATGTCTTCTCCGGCCAGGGCAACCTTAAGGGTGTCTATGCGATGCACTTCCTGATCGGTTCCACCGGTGTCATCATGGCGTTCCTGCTGTGCTCGCTGTCGTTCTATCTGGGTGCTGACGCTATCCAGGGCATGCTCGACTTCATCCCGCCCTTTGTCCTTGCTGGCTTTGGCGTTGCCGCCAACATCCTGCCGGCCATGGGCTTCGCCATGCTCGGCCGCCTGGTGCTCACCAAGCAGCTCGTGCCCTTCTACTTCCTGGGCTTCCTGCTGTGCTCCTACGCCAACGTGCCCGTCCTGGGCGTCGCCCTGATCGCCATCATCATCGGCATCGACAAGTTCGACCTGCTCGGCCTGGGCGGAGCCCAGCCCCAGCTCTCCGCGGAAGGGGATGAGGACGATGACTTCTAGTCCCGAGAACAAGATCACGCGCTCCGACCTCGTCAAGAGCGCCGTCAACGTCGGCGCCCTGGGCATGGAGTTCTCCTGGACCTACTACAAGCAGATGAACATCGCCTTCTGCCTGATGGTCGCCAACATGCTCAAGAAGATCTACGCCGGCCGCCCCGACGACTACGCCGAGGCCCTGCACCGCCACTGCGCGTTCTTCAACATCACCGTCCAGTTCGCCCCGTTCGTCGGCGGCATCGCGATGGCCATGGAGGAGAAGGTCGCCCGCGGCGAGATCGAGCCCGAGAGCGTCAACGACGTCAAGGCCGCCCTCATGGGCCCGCTGTCCGGCATCGGCGACTCCATCTTCCTGTCGACGCTGCGCGTGGTCGCCGCCGCGGTGGGCATCAGCCTGTGCCAGGCCGGCAACCCCTTCGGCCCCATCGCCTTCCTGCTCATCTACAACGTCCCCGGCTTCGCGCTGCGCGTCTGGGGCGCCGTCAAGGGCTACGAGCTGGGCGTGGGCTTCCTGGACGAGGCCCAGAGGACCGGCCTCATGCAGAAGATCATGACCTGCGTCGGCATCGTGGGCGTCATGGTCGTGGGCGCCATGTGCAAGGACATGTTCTGGGCCAGCATCCCGGTGGCCATCGGCTCGGGCGAGGACGCCCAGACCCTCCAGGACATCCTGGACGGCATCATGCCCGGCATGCTCGGCATGCTCGCCTTCTGGCTGTACTACTGGCTGCTGTCCAAGAAGATCAACCCCATGGTGCTGATCGTGGCCACCATGGTCGTGGGCATCGTCGGCGCGTTCTTCGGCGTGCTGGCGTAGGCTCCTGCGTTCTATTCTGCCCCCAAGGGAAACGGCGACCCATTGCGGTCGCCGTTTTTTATTACCGAAAGCTAGCTGGAGGTGCTTCGTGATTCTATCTGACAATCCACCCGATAATGGCGTGAGCGGGGCGATGTATCTATTTGGCACGGCGCTCTTGTGGAGTTTTATCGGCATCCTCGTTCGCGCCAATTCGCAGTCAGCTCTTTTGATCGGTGCCGTCACGGCAATATTTATGGCGCTCTTTATCCTGCTCGTCGGCAGGCCTGTCCTCCGCGTCAGTCGTCTTATTGTCCTTGTGGCCGTCTGTAACTTCGTAACGGGCACCACGTTTAACTTTGCCAACCAGCTCACGACGGTCGGCAACGCAATCGTCCTGCAGTACACCTCGATGATTTTCGTTATCGTGTATCAATCGCTCGCAACTCGCACGTTGCCCTCGCCTGCGAAGATTGCCTCCGTGGTGGTTGCTTTTACGGGTATGGGACTTTTCTTTTTAGGCGATTTGAGTGCCGAGGGCATGCTCGGCAACCTGCTTGCCGTCATTTCGGGCGCCACCTTTGGGCTGTGTTTCTTTTTGAACTCTCGCCCCGATGCGTCGCCCATGGTGTCCTCGCTCATCTCCTGCGGTATCTCGATGCTGCCGATTGTCTATTTTGCCGGCACCCTAGACTCCGTGAAACCCTTTGAGTGGGGGCTCATGCTGGTGCATGGCCTTTTTTGCAGCGGTCTTGCGAGCGTGCTGTATGCCAAAGGGATTGCGCGCACCAACGCGTTTGCGGCCAACTTGGTCTGCATGAGCGAGGTCGTGCTCGCTCCCTGCTGGTCGGCGCTCCTCTTTGGCGAGGTATTTCACTGGAACGAGTTTTTGGGCGCGGCGATTATCGTTTTGGTGATTGTAGCCAACTTGGCATCCGATGCCTTTGGCGATGGCTTTCTGGTGGCGCTTGTCCGCCACCGAAACAAGGAACGTGCCTGATGGGATACGTCTGCCGTTTACGGTAAAAAACACCCCGCTGGGCGAGTGGTATTAAATAGTAAGAACCTGCATACCTATAATTGGTATCAAATCATTTGTACCTGGCATGGGTGTTAGCAGCACACCAGGTACGCTTCGAGCCGTGTGATCGAACTCCCGGAATTGATATCAGCAACGCGCGCGACGGGAGTGACGACGGTTCGATATTCCTTATTGGGAGGAATTATGCTTGTCCAAGCAATCCTCGTCGGCTTAGTCGGAGCGTTTGGATGCCTCGACTACCAGCTCGGCACCCTCTACGCGTTCCGCCCCATCGTCCTGTGCCCGCTCGTGGGCCTGGCGCTGGGGGACCTGCAGACTGGCCTTGCCGTTGGCGCCAGCCTGGAGCTGCTGTTCATGGGCTCGATCTCCATCGGCGCCTACGTGCCGCCTAACGAAACCGTCGGCGGCGTGCTCGCCTGTGCGTTTGCCATCCAGCTCGGCCAGGGTACCGAGACGGCCATCGCGCTCGCCATGCCCATCGCCGTCCTTTCGTTGACGATCGGCAACATTACCAACGCCTTGTTCCCCGTGTTTGTCGACATGGCAGACAAGTTTGCCCTCAAGGGAAACCTCAAAGGCATCTACGCCGTTCACTGGGGAATTGGAATTTGGGGTTGCGTTGAGTACTTCCTGCTGTGCGGCGGCGCCTTCTATCTGGGTTCCGACGCCATTCAGGGTCTGCTCGACTTCATCCCGCCCTTCATCATCGACGGTTGCGGCGTTGCCGCCAACATCCTGCCGGCCATGGGCTTCGCCATGCTCGGCCGCCTGGTGCTCACCAAGCAGCTCGTGCCCTTCTACTTCCTGGGCTTCCTGCTGTGCTCCTACGCCAACGTGCCCGTCCTGGGCGTCGCCCTGATCGCCATCATCATCGGCATCGACAAGTTCGACCTGCTCGGCCTGGGCGGAGCCCAGCCCCAGCTCTCCGCGGAAGGGGATGAGGACGATGACTTCTAGTCCCGAGAACAAGATCACGCGCTCCGACCTCGTCAAGAGCGCCGTCAACGTCGGCGCCCTGGGCATGGAGTTCTCCTGGACCTACTACAAGCAGATGAACATCGCCTTCTGCCTGATGGTCGCCAACATGCTCAAGAAGATCTACGCCGGCCGCCCCGACGACTACGCCGAGGCCCTGCACCGCCACTGCGCGTTCTTCAACATCACCGTCCAGTTCGCCCCGTTCGTCGGCGGCATCGCGATGGCCATGGAGGAGAAGGTCGCCCGCGGCGAGATCGAGCCCGAGAGCGTCAACGACGTCAAGGCCGCCCTCATGGGCCCGCTGTCCGGCATCGGCGACTCCATCTTCCTGTCGACGCTGCGCGTGGTCGCCGCCGCGGTGGGCATCAGCCTGTGCCAGGCCGGCAACCCCTTCGGCCCCATCGCCTTCCTGCTCATCTACAACGTCCCCGGCTTCGCGCTGCGCGTCTGGGGCGCCGTCAAGGGCTACGAGCTGGGCGTGGGCTTCCTGGACGAGGCCCAGAGGACCGGCCTCATGCAGAAGATCATGACCTGCGTCGGCATCGTGGGCGTCATGGTCGTGGGCGCCATGTGCAAGGACATGTTCTGGGCCAGCATCCCGGTGGCCATCGGCTCGGGCGAGGACGCCCAGACCCTCCAGGACATCCTGGACGGCATCATGCCCGGCATGCTCGGCATGCTCGCCTTCTGGCTGTACTACTGGCTGCTGTCCAAGAAGATCAACCCCATGGTGCTGATCGTGGCCACCATGGTCGTGGGCATCGTCGGCGCGTTCTTCGGCGTGCTGGCGTAAGGGCCTGACTGCATAGATTTTCGTTTCAACCTGGAAAGGGGATGGGGCAGGCCTATGCCCTCCATCCCCTTTTTGTATAGAAGGAGTTCGTATGTTCGCGAAGGATCGCGAAGCAATGCGCCTGACGCCGGCAGAGGTCAGGCTGATTCTTATTGAGTCCCTGCAGTGGTGCGCCAACAACGCGGTCTACTTTTTGGGGCTTATCGGTGCGGCCACGTATGATCTGGCTGGCACGGCCTTTTTGGTTGCTGCCATTACGCTCGCTCGCAATCTTATGACGTCGGTGGGCAATATGGTGTCGGGCTCGGTCATCGACCGCTTTGGACCGCGCCGGACGTCGTTTGTGACGTGCGTGATTACGGCGGTGCTATCGCTTGGCGTGGGGTTGGCGCCGTTGTCTGTCCCCGGGCTTGTGTTTGCCGCGTGCGTCTTGGGACTTGCGGGCGGCTTTATCAACACCTGCACGCATGCGTTTCCGGGATATCTAGAGTCGACCACCGAGGGCCGTACTCGTGTGAACGGTCTCATGGTGTTTTACAGCAATATCGCCTATACCGCTGGCCCGCTGCTCGGTGGTGCCATCGTGAGCTGTTTTGCCACGCAATCGGTCTATCTGCTCATGGCGGGCATGATGGGTGTGGCGGCCGTGCTCTCCTTGGGCTGTCACGAGCGTGTTGCTCCCCCAAAAGGGGAGAAGCCGAAGGGAGGTATTCTGGGCGGCATGGCCGAGGGTGCGCGACTTACGTTTCGCGACCACGACCTGCGTCTCATCTTTATCTCGGGCTTTTTGGGTTTCTTTGCGTTTGGCGCGTTCGATTCGCTGGAGTCGTTGTTCTATCGCGATGTGCTCAACGTGGATATCGTCTGGCTGGGCTGGCTGTCCTCGGTCGTGGGCCTCACTTCCTCGGTGGGTGCGTTCATCCTGACCAAGCTTTCTGCTCGCCATGTCAACCTGCGATTGCTGCTCGGCGCGCTCATGGCCGTGGGTATTGGGTCCATGGTGTACGTGGGCACCGATATGCTGGGGGTCGCGATTATCGGTCAGGCGATTAACGGTCTGGCCTGGGGGTTCCTGGAACCGCTGCAGATGATCTTGATTCAGGAGCGCGCCGACATCAAATACCTGGGGCGCATTACCGGCTTTGTGCGTTTTGGCCTGATGAGCGCCGGCGTGGTGCCGCTGCTGGCGGCTCCGTTTTTGGCGGAGGCTTTGGGCGTCCAGACGGTATTGTTTGGGGCATCGACCATTATTGCGCTGGTAGGAACGCTATTCTTTGTCACACAAGGGAGACGCCAGGGGCGTTAGCTATACATCAAATTCTAATTTAATACCACTCACCAGGGAATTTCGACCGTTTACCGAGGATTGGGGCAGATTGAAAAGTGGTATTAAAACCACGTTAGGTGTATGTCTATAATTGGTATCGAAAAGAAACGCGATGTATAGATTCGCGTGCAAGACAGAAAGGAAAAGCAATGAAGGAAACCGAGAAGATCGAGATCATGCACTTTAGCCAGGAGGGCTACGTCGAGGACGGCAAGAACGTCTACGAGGCCGGCAAGAAGATGACCGCGCTCGCCGACAAGGTCGCCGACGAGGGCTACGACGCCGTGTTCCTGATGGGCGTCGGCGGCACCTGGGACGAGCTCATGCAGCTCGAGTACCTCATGAACAAGTTCGGCGACCGCGACCTCGAGGTCTACCTGATCCACGCCGCCGAGTGGAACGTCTCCGGCCACAAGCGCATGACCGAGAAGTCCGTCGTGCTCACCGCCTCCGAGTCCGGCACCACCCCCGAGGTCCTCGAGGCCGTCAAGAAGATGAAGGAAAAGGGCATTCGTGTCTACGCCATGACCAAGCCCGAGGGTCTCATCGGCCAGGCTGTCGGCGCCGAGAATTGCGTCAAGATGGCCTCCGATCATGGTAACGGTGGCTGCGAGATGGGCTACTACCTCGCCGACTGCTTCGGCCTGCGCCTGCTCAACCGCCGCGGCTGTTTCCCGCAGTTCGATAAGTTCATCGAGCAGACCAAGGACGTTTGGACCCACCTGGTCGACATCCGCAAGAGCTTCGAGCCGCGCGCCGAGGAGCTCGCCAAGAAGTACGCCCTGGCCCCCTACACCATGTTCATCGGCTCCGGCGCCCTTTGGGGCGAGACGATCCTGTTCTCGATGTGCATCCTCGAGGAGATGCAGTGGAAGCGCACCCGCTACATCACCTCGGCCGACTTCTTCCACGGCACCCTCGAGCTCGTGGAGCCGGGCGTCCCGGTCTTCCTGTTCATGGGCGAGGACGAGAACCGCAAGCTCGACGAGCGCGTCCGCGCGTTCCTCAACCGCGGCGTGACCGGCGACACCGACATCAACATCATCGACACCGCCGAGTTCGGCATCCCCGGCCTTGACGACGAGTTCCGCGTCATCGTGTCTCCGTGGATCCTCTCCTCGCTGATCACCGATCGCCTTGCCGCTTACTACGAGACGGTCACCAAGCACAACCTCAACTACCGTCGCTACTATCACCAGTTCGATTACTAATCGGCGACAAATTAGCTACTGATCAAGAAGCACCCTGCCCGGGCGCATGCGTCCGGGCATTTTTATGCCGAAGTTTGCAAGAAAGGGGAATCGAATGAGGCAGTTTATCGTTGCATCCCATGCTCATTTTGCGTCCGGAATCGTCGAGAGCATCGGGCTACTCTCGGGCGAGCGCGAGAACGTCCATGCGCTGTCTATGTATGTCGACGGAAACGAGGACCTGGTCAAGGAGGCCGCATCGATTCTGGACGGCTTTGCCGCGGACGATGAGGTCGTCGTTTGCACCGACCTCTTTGGCGGCAGCGTCAACAACGAGTTCACCAAGATCGTCCAGACGCGCCCCAACACGCACCTGGTGACCAATATGAACCTGCCGCTCCTTATTCAGCTGCTGTTCGTGCCCGACTCCACCCCGATCGATGAGGCCATTCGCCAGATCGTCGAGGCGGACGACACCAAGGTCAAGTACGTCAACGACCTGCTGGGGCAGGCCGAACTCGATGAGTTTTAATCGTTAGGAGCACATCATGATTCAGATGATACGCGTGGACTATCGACTGCTTCACGGCCAGGTTGCCGTTAGCTGGACCTCGGCTCTGGGTGCCGACTGCATCCTGTTAGTGAGCGACACGGTCCTCAACGACAAGCTTCGTCTGCAGGCCCTGTCCCTTGCAAAGCCGGAGGGCTGCAAGGTCGTTGTCAAAAACACCGAGGACGCCGTCAAGGCGCTTCAGAGCGGTGTGACCGACAAGTACAAGCTCTTCGTGGTTTGCGAGACGATCCAGCAGGCCGGTGCCGTCGCCAAGGCGATGGGCGTCAAGAAGATCAACCTCGGCAATGTGGCCTTTAGCGAGGATGCCCGCCAGGTCTCGACGAGCGTATTCCTTACGCCCGAGAACGAGGCCTACGTGAAGGAGCTGCTCGGCGAGGGCTATGAGCTGTTCATTCAGATGATTCCGGCGGATGCGAAGACTGACGCCGCAAAGGTCATCGGTTAGGGGCTGTCATGGTTATCAAGACGATCCTGATTTTCCTGATTGCCCTTTTGGGCTATTCCGAGTGGCTGACCGGTACGAGTTACCTTCAGCGCCCCATTGTGCTCGGACCGTTGGTCGGCCTTGTCATGGGCGATGTGGTGACCGGCACCATTATGGGCGCCACGATGGAGCTTGCCATGGTCGGTGCCATCTCGGTCGGTGCGTATAACCCGCCCGATACGATTTCCGGAACCATTCTGGGCGTGTCGCTTGCCATGCAGGCCGGCGCGGACGCTTCGGCGGCCCTGACCCTGGGCATTCCCATCGCAACGATCGTCCTGGCGCTCGATACGGCCCTGGGCCAGCCGGTCATGCTGCTGCTGGTGCACCGTATCGACAAAAACGTCGAGGACGGAGACACCAAGGCCATCACGCGCAACATGCTCATCGCCGGTTACGCGCAGAGCTGGTGCGGCCTGCTGATCATTCCCCTGGCATTCTTCTTTGGCGCCGATGCTGTTGTCAGCCTGCTCAACATCATCCCCGATTTCGTTCAGACCGGCATGGATGTCGCCGCCGCCTTCTTGCCCGCACTCGGCTTTGCGATGCTGGCGCAGATGATTATGAACAAAACAGTGGCTCCGTTCTTCTTCGCTGGCTTCTTCCTCGTCGCCTACTTTGGCATTAGCACGACGGGCGTGGCGATCTTTGCCGCGATTATCGTCGTCGCGATGACGGTTTTGGGTGACAAGAAAAAGGCGGAGCAGCCCGCAGTGGCAACCGAGGATCCTGCGATTGGGAGTGGGTTCGATGAGTTTTAAGTTTGAGTCTTCCTACGACGGGCTGATTTCCCGCGCAGACCTTAAGAAGCTGTTCTGGCGCTCGATTCCCTATGAGCATTCCTGGAACTACGAGCGTATGGGCCATATCGGCTTTATGTGGGCCCTTATGCCGATCCTTCGCAAGCTGTATCCGCAGGATGCGGACTTTAAGGCCGCACTCAAGCGCCATATGGAGCTCTATAACGTCACGCCGTATATCTCGACGCTCCCCATGTCCATTGCTGCCGCAATGGAAGAAGTCAACGCCACCGAAGATAACTTTGACACGAGCGCGATCTCTAATGTCAAGCTTGCTTTGATGGGACCGCTGTCCGGCGTGGGCGATGCCTTCTACTGGGGTACGCTGCGAATTTTGGCAACGGGTGTCGGCACGTCGCTGGCGCTGCAGGGCTCTATTCTTGGCCCGATTTTGTTCTTGCTCGTGTTCAACGTCCCCCACTACATCATCCGTTACCTGCTGACGTTTGTGGGATATCGCTTTGGCTCGGACATGATCAGCAAGGTCCAGGAATCGGGCATTATGGACACGATCGTCAAGATGGCCTCTATCATGGGCGCCATGGTGATCGGCGCTATGACCATGGAGATGGTCACCGTGGACATTCCGCTCATGGTCGGCGCGGGCGATGGCGCTCAGACGCTCGCCGAGCTGCTCAACGGAATCTTCCCGGGCTTTGTCACGATGGGACTGTTTGGAATTGTCTATCTCATGCTCAAGAAGAAGATGAATCCGCTGCTCATCATGCTCGTAATCCTACTCGTGAGTATCGCCGGCGCGTTCTTTGGAGTGCTTGGTGTTCAGTAGGGCATCCGTCATAATTAAAACAATGTAAGAGGGGGCGTCGCGCACATTGTGCTGCGGCGCCCTTTTGCCGAAAGGTGGACAAGATGGAGTATCCGCAGCTTGCCGTCATGAATATCAGCCATCGTTATTTTGACCTTGAGGAATTCTTTTCCTCGGCTGCGGCCTCGGGCTACACGTGTTGCGAGCTTTGGACCGGGGCGATGCATCTGTATGTCGATTGCCATGGATACGATTCGATCGAGCAGGTGCGGGAGCTGTCACAGCGGTATGGGGTTCGGATTGTGGGGCTTTGTCCCGAACAGAACAACCCCAAGCCGTGGAATATCGCGGCGCGCGGGAATGAAGCGCGTACCCGCACGCTCGCGTACTTTAAGAACGTTGTGGATATCGCGGCGGAACTTGGAGCCGAGCAGGTCATGGTCTCGAGCGGCTGGGCATTTTTGAACGAGCCGATCGAAGACGCGTGGGGTCGCAGTGCCTCGATGCTGCGTGCGATTGCCGAGCATGCGGGAGAACGCGGCGTGCGACTGGTGCTCGAGGCCCTACAGCCGGTTGAGTCGATGATCGTGAACTTGGCGGCCGACACGAAGCGCATGATCGAGGCAGTTGACCATCCGGCACTTAAGGCGTGTCTGGATATGGGCGCCATGGCGGTGGCGGGGGATACCATCGACGATTATTTCGATCTGCTTGGCGATGATGTCGCCCACGTGCATTTTGTCGATGTTGCGGCAGATGGCACGACGCATCTTGCCTGGGGTGACGGCGACCGCGATATGCGCGCCGACCTGGATAGGCTGGTGGTGCGCGGCTATCGCGGAGTTGTTTCGGCCGAGACCTATGACGGGCGCTATTTTGCCGACCCCGCAGCTGCCGATGCGCAGGTAATGGCAGAGTATCGTCGTGCGATTGGCGCCTAGGTGGGGTCGGGCTGCGGCAACCTGCCCTATGTTTCCAGATGAATACGGTGTGAGCGGCTGCGACGGATTTTCCCCGCAAGCACTCTAGTATGCTAAAGTACCCAGAAGACCGGCGGAGCTACGCCGGTCTTCTGTTCTATACGAAGCACAGCATGAGGAGGCTCACCAGATGACGGCCACACCGTGGGGATTTCGGGACATATTGCCCGATGAGGCTCAGGCGCGCGAGGAGATTGCGCTGACGGTGAAGGGCTGCTTTAGGGAGCATCATTACCTGCCGGTCGAGACGCCGCTGCTCGAGGACAAGGGTTCGCTCGAGGAAGGCGGCCGCATTGCGGACACGCCGTTTAAACTCTTCGACGACGATGGGCGCCTGCTGGTGGTCCGTCCCGACAATACGTTGCCGATCGTGCGCTTGGTTTCGACCCGCATGCGCGCGGCCGACCTGCCCCTGCGCCTGCGCTACGAGGCGCCGGTGGTTCGCGAGTGCCAGCGCAACGCAGGCGGCTCGCGTCAGTTTACGCAGCTGGGCTTTGAGCTCATCGGCGCGGGCGATACCGCGGGCGATGTCGAGATTGTCTCGCTGGTAGCCGAGGCCGTGCGCGAGCTAGCGCTGCCCGGTGCGCGCATTATCGCAGGTAGCGTTCGTCCTTTTAAGGAGCTGCTCGCGGCGTGTGAGGATCGCGAGCTGGCTGCCGAGGCCCTGCGCTGCGTGCACGCCAACGACTTTGTGGGCCTCGATGCCCGCGTGGCGGCAAGCGCCGAGTCCGATGCCGTCAAGGTTGCCATTAGCGAGCTGCCGCGCTTGCACGGCGGCGCCGAGGTACTCGACCGCGTCGATGTGCTTCTGGCGGCGGCGGGCATCGTCGCGCCGCTCACGAGTGAGCTGCGTGCTCTGGTCGAGGGCCTGGCTCCCGGGGACGCCCAGGTGCTGTCCTTCGACTTCTCCATCATGAACTCGTTTGATTACTACACGGGCCTGGTCTTTAAGGCCTATGCCGGCGGCCTGCCCGATCCGGTCGGTTCGGGCGGCCGCTACGACTCCATCTTTACCGGCGCATTTGGCGACGGCATCGAGGTGCCGGCGGCGGGTTTCGCCTTTTCGCTCGAGCGTCTGGAGGCCGCGCGCACCTCGGCCGAGGACGCCGCCCCCGATGGCGACCACGCCGTGGGCCGTGGCGCCGAGGGCCCGCTACGCATCGCCGTGCCCAAGGGCTCGCTCAAGGCCGATACGCTCGACGTGCTCGAGGCCGCGGGCTTAGACGTCTCTGAGTTGCGCGACCCCGGCCGTCACCTGATCGTGCGCGGCCGCGACACGCGTGCCGGTAAGGGCGCGGTCGGCGATATCGAGTTTGTCATCGTGCGTCCCAGCGATGCGCCCGCCTTTGTGGGCTGCGGCGGTGCCGATTGCGGCATCTGCGGTTGGGACTCGCTTATCGAGGCAGACCTCAACCTGCTGCAGTTGGTCGATCTGGGTTACGGCCTGTGCACTTTCATTGAGGCGGAGCCCGCGTGGCGCGCCGGCCAGGCCGAGCGCAACTATGCCCGTCGCGGGTCGCTTCGCGTGGCCACCAAGTATCCGCGCATCGCGAGCGCCTGGTATGCCGAGCGCGGCGTGAACGCCGATATCGTCTCGCTGCACGGCAACATTGAGCTGGGTCCCATCGTCGGCATGACCGATCGCATCGTGGATATTACCGCCACGGGCGCCACGCTGCGCGATAACGACCTCGTTATTACTGGTCGCATTATGGACTGCACGGCCCGCTTCTTTGTCAATCCGGGTGCCGCACGTCTGGATCCGCGCGTACGCAATCTGGCAGATCGCTTGGCGGCAGCCGTGAAGGACAAGCATTTTGAGCCCGTTGCGGGCTCGGCACAATAGCGCGAGCACGCACGGGCGCCCCAACGTCCGGGCGGCGGGCCGACTGACGCCGCCGCCCGGTCTCTCGTTTTTCGAACAAAAACCTCGACTGATAGGGGATACCGATATGAAGACTATCAAGCTTGCTCCCGGTGAGCGCCTCGTTACCAACCAGCTCAACCGCAAGGGCGTGCTGCCGCAAAACATCGTCGACGCCGCCCGCGATATCGTGGCCAACGTGCGTGCCAACGGCGATGCCGCGGTGCGCGATTACTGCCAGCGTTTTGACGGTGTTGAGCTGCAGAGCTTCCGTCTTCCGCAAGAGCAGATCGATGCCGCGCTCGAAGGCCTCGATCCGGCTTTTGTCGCGGCGCTCGAAAAGGCTGCACGCCAGATTCGCGAGTTCCACCAGCGCGAGGTCGAGCAGAGCTGGTTTACCACGCGCCCGGACGGCACGATGCTCGGCGTTAAGGTGACCCCACTTGCTGCGGCCGGTATCTACGTGCCGGGCGGTCGTGCACAGTACCCTTCCACCGTGCTTATGAACGCCATTCCCGCCAAGGTGGCCGGCGTCAAACGCGTGGTCATGGTAACCCCACCGCAAAAGGATGGACTGATTAGCCCGTATACGCTCGCGGCCGCCAAGCTCGGCGGCGTGGACGAGATCTATATGGTGGGCGGCGCCCAGGCCGTGGCCGCGCTGGCGTACGGCACCGAGACCATTCCGCGCGTCGACAAGATCACCGGTCCGGGCAACGCCTTTGTTGCCGCTGCCAAGCAGATTGTCTCGGGCGACGTGGGCATCGATATGGTCGCCGGCCCGTCCGAGGTCTGCGTACTGGCCGATGCCACGGCCAAGCCCATGGTGGTCGCGGCCGACCTGATGGCCCAGGCCGAGCACGATCCGTTGGCGGCCTGCTATCTGGTGACCTGCGACGAGCAGTTTGCGCGCGAGGTCGAGGCCGGCATCGATATCCTGGTGGCGCAGTCCCCGCGTGCCGAGATCACGCGCGCCTCGCTCGATAACGAGGGCACCATCGTGGTGGCCGCCGACATGGCTGCCGCCGTCGAGGCGGTGAACACCGTGGCGCCCGAGCACCTGGAGCTGCACTGCAAGGATGCGATGGGCCTGCTTGGCGGCATTCGCAACGCCGGCGCCATCTTTGTGGGCGCTTGGAGCTCCGAGCCGCTTGGCGATTACGTTGCCGGTCCCAACCACACGCTGCCGACCGGCGGCACGGCCATGTTCTCCAACCCGCTTTCGGTGGAAGAGTTCGTCAAGCGCTCGAGCGTCATTTGCTATACGCCCGAGGGCCTGCTCTCGGACGCTCCCGCGACGCAGCGCCTGGCCGAGGCCGAGGGCCTGTGGGCGCACGCGCTTTCCGCCGCCCTGCGTCGCCGCGTGCTGGAACAGGGCGAGGATGCCGTGAGTGCCGAGTCGCTGGCCGCGGCCGACCTGACCAAGGTCGCCTGGCCGGGCGATGCCGTGGCGACGGTTGCCGAGGGCGTGGACCTGGCGGCTGCGGGCGCGGATGGCGCTGGCGCGACCGGCGGGGAGGCCTAATATGGCCGAACTCACGCCCCGCATGAAGGAGCTCGTCCAGCCCTACCTGGCCGGTATTGAGCCCTACGATCCCAACTTTACGCCCACGCGCATCAACCTTTCGGCCAACGAGAACACCTATCCCGTGCCGGCCGGCGTGCGCGAGGCGGTCGACGCCGCCCTGGCTGTCACGCCGCTCAACCGCTACCCCGATCCCATGTCGAACGACTTGCGCGACGAGCTGGCTACCTGGCATGGTGTGACGCGCGAGAATATTTGCGTGGGCAACGGCGGCGACGAGCTACTCTATAACTACCTGCTGGCGTTTGGCGGCGCGAGGCGGACCCTGCTCAACTGCCCGCCGTGCTTTAGCGAGTATGCCTTCTTTGCGTCTCTGTGCCAGACCGAGGTGCGCGACGTGTGGCGCGACCCGGCGACCTTTAGGCTCGACCAAGCTGCTGTGCTCGCGGCGGCGCCGGAGTGCAGCCTCGCCATTGTGACCTCGCCCAACAATCCCACGGGTGACGTGGCGCCGCTCGACTTTGTCGCGGCCCTGTGCGATGCGTGCCCCGGCATGGTCATGGTCGACGAGGCCTACGTTGAGTTTGCCGACGATTCGTTTGGCGCGGCCACCACGGCGCAAGGGCTTATCGCCGAGCATCCAAACCTGGTGATTCTGCATACGCTGTCCAAGGCGTTTGGCGCCGCCGGCACGCGTCTGGGCTACGTGATCGCGGCGCCCGAGGTCATCGATGTGTTCGCCGCGATTCGCCAGATCTACTCGGTTAACGTGCTGAGCCAAGCCGCCGCGCTTGCCTGCGTGCGTGCCCGCGATGCGTACGCGCCCGTGGTGGCACAGGTTGCATCCGAGCGCGAACGCGAGCTGCGCGCCCTGCGCGCGATGGCTGCCGAGGGCCTGCCCGTGGAGGCATGGCCGAGTGCGGCGAATTTTGTGCTCGTGCGTACGCCGCATGCCACGCGCGTGCGCGAGCGTCTGCGCGACGAGTATTCGATTTTGGTGCGCGACTTTAGCTACGCGCCGGGGCTCGCGGACTGTCTGCGCATTACCGTGGGCACGCCGCAGGAAAACGATGAGGTGCTGGCTGCGTTTGCCGCGCTGGTGAAGGAGGAGATGTAGATGGGCCGCTATGCCGAGGTGACCCGCAAGACGGGCGAGACCGACATCGTCGTAAAGCTTGACCTGGACGGAAGCGGCGTGTGCGATATCTCGACCGGCGTGCCGTTTTTCGACCACATGCTCAACGCCTTTGGTCGCCATGGCCTGTTCGATTTGACGGTACATGCGGTGGGCGACGTTGATGTCGACGCGCATCACACCGTCGAGGACACGGGCATCGTGCTGGGCGAGGCGTTTTGCCAAGCGCTGGGTGACAAGGCGGGCATTACGCGCTTTGCCGACGCGGCGATTGCCATGGACGAGACGCTCGTGATGGCCGCTGTGGATATCTCGGGCCGCGGGCAGGCCTATTGTGAGCTGCCCGTGCCGACCGAGCGCGTGGGCAGCTTTGATACCGAGCTGGCCGTCGAGTTCTTCTATGGCTTTGCGCGCGATGCCAAGCTCACGCTGCACGTGCGCGAGCTGGCGGGCGGCAACTCGCATCACATTATCGAGGCCGCCTTTAAGGCCGTGGGCCGCACGATGCGCCATGCCTGCGAGCTCGATCCCCGCGTGCAGGGCATCCCCAGCACCAAGGGCTCACTGTAATCTACCAAAAAGGGACAGGTTTATTTTGGCAGGTTTTATCTGCGGGAATGCTGTCTCATGTGGTGGGTGAACGTTTAACCGACCAAAATTAACCTGTCCCTTTTTGGCAGGTTTTGAATGGGAAAAGGGAGGGTCGCGTGGGCGAACCGAAGATCGTGGTGGTCGACTACCACAAGGGCAACTTGTCGAGCGTTGTGCGCGGGCTTGCGCGCGCCGGTGCCGCCGCTTGCACGTCGGACGATCCAGAGCAGATCCGCAACGCCGACGGCCTGGTCATCCCGGGCGTGGGCGCGTTCTACGACGCGATCGCCTTTATGCGCGAGAGCGGCGAGGCGGACGCGGTGCTCGATGCCGTTGCCGCCGGAACTCCGCTGCTCGGCATCTGCCTGGGCCTTCAGCTCTTTTTTGAGCGCGGCAACGAGGGCGTGCCTGCGGACGAGGGCGCGGTTGCCGACGGCAACACCCCCGAGCAGGTCGGTGGCCCCTGGGTCGATGGCCTGGGCATCATGCGTGGCTCGTGCACGCGCCTGGAGTCGAGCCGTCTGAAGGTCCCGCATGTGGGCTGGGATCAGGTGCACATGACGCCTGCCGGCGCGGCCGACCCGCTGCTCGCCGGTTTTGCCGAGGGCGCCAACATGTACTTCACCCACAGCTACGCGGTGGCAGACGATGCCGATACCGCCGACGTCCTGGCGCGCACGCACTACACGCGGAGCTTCCCGTGCATCGTGCGCCACGGCAACGTGTGGGGCTGCCAGTTCCATCCCGAGAAATCCTCTGCGCTGGGTCAGCGCATCCTTAAGAACTTCGTGAGCATCGTCGAGGAGGTTGGCAGATGATCCTGTTTCCCGCAATCGATTTGATCGGCGGCAAGGTCGTGCGCCTGGAGCGCGGCGACCGGAGCCGCTGCAAGGTATATTCCGACGATCCCGTCGCCGTCGCCCGCTCCTTTGCCGAGCAGGGTGCGAGCTGGGTGCACGTCGTCGACCTGTCCGCTGCCTTTGGCGAGGACGAGGACGCGTGCGCTGCCAACTCGGCAGCGATCGAGGCCATCTGCGGCGTCGACGGCCTGTCCGTGGACGTGGGCGGCGGTGTTCGCTCGCTCGCGCGCATCGACGAGCTGGCCGGCTACGGCGCTCGCCGCATTGCACTGGGAACCGTGCTGGTGACCGAGCCGGGTTTTGCCGAGGTGGCGGCCCAAGGCTTTGGCGAGCTGCTGGTGGCTGACATTGCCGCACGCGACGGCCAGGTCAAGGTGAACGGCTGGCGCGATGGTGCGGGCGTGGCACTCGACGATGCCGTGGCGCAGCTTTCCGAGCTGGGTTTTAAGCATCTGGTGTATACCGACATCGCGCGTGATGGCATGCAGACGGGCATCGACGTGGCGGCGTATCGCCATGTGGCCGAGGTCGCGGGCTTTCCCGTCGTGGCTTCGGGCGGCATCTCGACGCTCGACGATATCCGCGCACTGGCCGCGGTGGGTGAGGGCGCGATTGAAGGTGCCATTACCGGTCGCGCACTCTACGAGGGCAACTTTACGCTGACCCAGGCGCTCGCCGCTGCACGAGGGGAGGAATAGCCAATGCTTACCAAGCGCGTGATTCCCTGTCTGGATGTTAAGGACGGTCGTGTGGTCAAGGGCGTCAACTTCGTGAGTCTGCGCGATGCGGGCGATCCGGTGGAGCTGGCGCGTGCCTACGACCGCGAGGGTGCAGACGAGGTTGTTTTCCTGGATATTACCGCCACAAGCGACAACCGTGCGACAACTATTGAGATGGCGGCGCATGCGGCCGAGGAGCTCGCCATCCCCTATACCGTGGGCGGCGGCTTTCGCGACCTGGCGGGCATGCGGACCATGGTTGCCGCCGGTGCCGACAAGGTGTCGCTTAACTCTGCCGCCGTGCGCGATCCGTCGTTGATCAGCCAGGCTGCCGCGGCGTTTGGCAGCCAGGCCGTGGTCGTGGCGATCGATGCCAAGCGCGTCGGCTTGCCCGGAGCATCCGGTGCCGACAAGTGGGAGGTCTTTACCGCAGGAGGCCGCAACGCCACGGGTATCGACGCGGTGGCGTGGGCCGAGGAGGCAGCTCGCCGCGGCGCCGGCGAGATCCTGCTGACCAGTATGGATCGCGACGGCACCAAGGCCGGCTTTGACCTGGCGCTCACCCGCGCTGTGGCCCGCGCGGTGCCAATCCCCGTCATCGCGAGCGGCGGTGTGGGCACGCTCGAGCATTTTGCCGAGGGCGTGATTGAGGGCGAGGCCGATGCCGTGCTGGCGGCGAGCGTCTTTCACTTTGGAACCTTCAGCATTCGCGAAGTCAAAGAGTATATGGCCAGCCAGGGCATCCCTGTCAGATTGGATTTTTAAATGGAGCAAGTGACAACTGCGTCCGAGCTTAAATACGACGCCCGTGGGCTGATTCCTTGTGTGGTTCAGCAATATGACACCGGCGAGGTGCTTATGGTTGCCTGGATGAACGAGGAGTCGGTGGGGCTGACGCTCAAGACCGGGACCACGTGGTTTTGGAGCCGCAGCCGTCAGGAGCTGTGGAACAAAGGCGCGACGAGCGGCAACATGCAGGAGGTCAAGGAGCTCTGGGCCGACTGCGATAGCGATACGCTGCTGGTCAAGGTCGACTCGCCAGGTCCGGCCTGCCATACCGGCAACCGTACCTGTTTCTTTAAGCGCGTGGAAGGGGGAGTGCGATGAAAGTCGTGACGCCGTTCGAGGTCGCCGACTGCAACACCGAGCTCCTCCGCGCGGGCGTGCCATGCCGCGTGCACCTGACTGATGCCTGCGGGGCGCAGTCGCTTTGGCTCGAGGCCGAGAAGGAAAGGCTCGATGAGGCCCATGCCGTCATCGTTGAGTTCTTTGAGAAAAAGGGCGCAAAGCCTCGGTTCGATGAGACCGGTACCTACTTTACGCTGCAGTAACGAGAGGAAATAACCATGGGAGTCAGAACAGCTAACGTGCAGCCGGGAAATATCGGCGAGACGCTGACGGGACTGGCCGAGGTGATTCACGGTCGTCGCGATGCGTCGCCACAGGAGAGCTACACCGCTCGTCTGCTGACCGACGCCGAGGACGAACTGCTCAAGAAGCTTGCCGAGGAGGCGAGCGAGGTCATCATGGCCTGCAAGGACAACGACCACGACCACATCCGCTACGAAGCCGGCGACCTGATCTACCACCTGCTCGTGACGCTCGAGCGTTACGGCATCACCCTCGACGAGCTGGCCGGCGAACTCAACGCCCGCCGCCACTAGTCGCTTAAGAACGTCCCCAATGACTCGTTAGGCGAGGGGCGTGGACTCCCATTCTCCGTTGAGGTGGGGGATGTCGAAGGTTCGATAACCGCAGTCGTAGGCGTGGGCCTGAGCCTCGCGGATGTTCCAGCAAATATCGCAGGCGCGGTGCGCGTCCGAGCCAAAGGTGATGGGTGCCTCGGCGTGGGCGAAGCAACGCAACAGCCCCGTCGAGGGGTAATAGTCGTCGAGGCCCTTGCGCGGCGCGGCGGTCGAGACCTCAACGCGGCGACCCATATCGTGGGCGCATTCGGCCATCTGCTCCCAAAACGGCGCGGGGTCAAAATCGGGCGCAAAGCCTTCCTTCGAAAAGCGCATGACCAGGTCGGGGTGGGCCATTACATCAAAGTTGAGCGGGCTCTCGCAGGCGCGGCACCAGTCATCGACGTAGCGCTCCCACACGCCGCGCACGCCTAAGTTATCCCAAACGTGCAGGTTGGTGTCGTCGTCGATCCAACCGCAAAGGGAATCGGGCATATCGGGGCGAGCGACGTTTTCCGTTCCCGCCGTGCCCGCGGCGCCGGCCATGATATCGCCCGGATCGCCAATCCAATGCACGCTGCCCAAGCGTACGACGGCGCCCTGGGACCAGCGCTCAACCAAAGGCTCACAGCCCTCGTACCAATCGCATTCAAAACCATAGATAAGCTCGAGCTCCGGCGCAATCTGCGCGGCGAGTTTGCGGGCGCCCTCAAAGGCCAGACGATGTGCCGTCAGGTCGCCCTCGACAACCTGCACTTCGCAGTTGGCGTCCATGCTGGCGGGCAGGGTGAGATGGTCAGTCGAGACCATGACGCGGCAGCCGGCCGCAGCGGCGGCGCGAACGTTGTCCTCAAACGAGGCATGGCCGTCCGAAAACGAGGTGTGGGTATGGCAATCAACCAGCGGGCATGCGGGCATGGCGACTCCTTTGCGTCAAGCGAATCCGCTCCATTGTAATAGCGCAGTCTCGGCGCGTCGTGCACGCGAGGTGCCGAAATCGACTGGAAAGGGTGCGCGGTGCGGCCTCGCTTGCTCTCAAATCGTGTACGTCAGCCTCCAAAACCGACAAAAAATGACATGTTTGGAGGCTGACGTACACGTTTGGATAGGGGCGAGGGCGGCGATGGACGAAAGTCACGCCTGTGCCACGTCCGATGTGCTAGCGTTTGGGTGAATAAAACGAGCCCGTGCGGAAAGGATCCGGACCGTATGCAACGTGGAAGTACATCTCCGCTGTCCCGCGAGACCGATGCGCCCGAGACCATCGTCAAGCTAGAGTGCGACATCGACGATGCGTCGCCCGAGGTACTCGCCTATGCCGCCGACCGCTTGCGCGAGGCGGGCGCCCGCGAAGTGCACTGGCTGCCTCTCTACTGCAAAAAAGGTCGTCCCGGCTGGCAGCTGCAGGTAATCTGCGCCCGCGAGGACATTGACCGTCTGCAGATGACCATCTTTTTGGAAACCACGACCAACGGCATCCGCCGCCAGGTTATGGAGCGCGTCTGTCTGCCGCGTCGTTTTGAGCAGGTGGCGACGCCTTGGGGCGAGGTATCCGTTAAGGTGGCGACCCTGCCCGACGGCAGCGAGCGCGCGGCTCCCGAGTACGAAGACTGCGCCCGTCTTGCTCGCGAGCATAGCGTGCCGCTCCAGCGCGTGATGCAGGCGGCACAAGCCTCGACACTGCGATTTGAGTAACGCGGCCGGTGGCACGCCACGCCCAGCCCCATCAACCCCACCCGAAAGGACCACCATGAAATACCTCATCGCTTCCGACATTCACGGCTCGGCATATTGGACCGAGCGCCTGGTCGCCGCCATCGAGTCCGAGCAGCCCGACCGCATCGTGCTGCTGGGCGACCTGCTCTACCACGGCCCGCGCAACGACCTGCCGCGCGACTACGCCCCCAAGCGTGCGATTCCGCTGCTCAACGCCCTGGCCGACCGCATCATCGCGGTGCGCGGCAACTGTGACGCCGAGGTCGACCAGATGGTACTCGACTTTCCCGTCATGGCCGACTATGCCACGCTGTTCGACGAGACCGGCCGCGAGCTGTTCCTGACGCATGGCCACGTCTTTGGCGCCGGCATGCACAACAGCGTCGACCACGCGCCCGCGCTGCCCGAGGGCTCCGCGCTCGTCTACGGCCACACGCATATCAAGGTTAACGAGGCAAGCGAGGCGCACCCGGGCCTGTGGCTCTTCAACCCCGGCAGCGTGAGCATTCCCAAGGACGGCACGCACAGCTACGGCATCTACGAGGGCGGCGCGTTCCGCCACGTGACCCTGGAGGAAGAATAACCATGGCGCAGCATATGGCTCAGCAAAATGCCGAGGGTTCGCGCGATCTGTCCACGCTGGTCGACGCGTCGGCCGAGCTGCAGCATCTGGTGCAGACCATCTGGCGTCTGCGTCAGCCCGATGGCTGCCCGTGGGACCGCGAGCAGACGCATCAGAGCATCGGCAAGAACATGATCGAGGAAGCCTATGAGGCGCTCGATTGCATCGAGGCGGACGACGTGGCACATCTGCGCGAGGAGCTCGGCGACGTGCTCATGCAGGTGGTACTGCATGCGCAGATTGCGGCGGACGCCGGTGAGTTTACGCTGGCCGATGTGGCACGCGATATCGACGCCAAGCTCATCCGCCGTCACCCGCACGTGTTTGGCGATGCGGATGCCGATAACTTTGACGAGGTACTCAAGATCTGGGACGAGGTTAAGCTTGCCGAGAAAGCTGCCAAGGACAAGGCCGTGGCGGCAGGCGAGGCTGCGCCCGAGGGCCTGCTCGACGGCGTGCCCACGCATCTGCCGGCGCTGATGCAGGCCCAGAAGGTGTCGCGCAAGGCAGCGGCCGTGGGCTTTGAGTGGGAGACGGTCCAGGACGTGTGGGACGAGGTCGCCGAGGAGCGTGCCGAGTTTGAGGCCGAGGCTCCCGGCTCGCCCGAGCGCGAGATGGAGTTTGGCGACCTGCTCTTTGCCCTGGTCAACGTTGCGCGCAAGGAGGGAATCGACGCCGAGAGTGCCCTTCGTGCCAGCACGGCAAAGTTCCGCCGCCGTTGGGCCGCGATGGAGCAGATGGCGGCCAACGCTCATGTAGATCTGGCTGAGCTTTCGACCCACGGCCTCAACGACCTTTGGGATGCCGCAAAGGCGGAGGAGTAAGACTGCGGGAACGACGGGCTGACATGCCTCATCGTTCCCGCTAAATTTTTCGAAAAACAATTGTATCCCTCGGCTAACTTAGGGCATAATGCAAAAAGTGCGACATGGCTAACTTACGGAGGCGCACCGATGGTGCACGGTCGGCCAGTCGCTTGCATCAACTACGTTTCCAAGTGAGAGGGAGACAACATGAGCGATATTTTGGACGTCTACGGTCGCGAGGTGCTCGACAGCCGCGGCAACCCCACCGTCGAGGTCGAGGTCGTGCTCGAGGACGGCAGCTTCGGCCGCGCGATGGTGCCTTCGGGCGCTTCGACCGGCGCCTTTGAGGCATGCGAGCTGCGCGATGGCGACAAGGGTCGCTACCTGGGCAAGGGCGTCTCACAGGCCGTCGAACACGTCAACAACGAGTGCGCCGATGCCGTCGTGGGCCTCGATGCCTTCGATCAGCGCGCCGTCGATGCGGCGCTGATTGCCGCGGACGGTACCCCCAACAAGACCAAGCTCGGCGCCAACGCCATTCTGGGCGTGTCGCTGGCTGTTGCCCGCGCCGCTGCCGAGTCGGCGGGTCTGTCGCTGTACCAGTACCTGGGCGGCGTCAACGCTCACCTGCTGCCCACACCCATGATGAACATCCTCAACGGTGGCGTGCATGCCGACAACAACGTTGACTTCCAGGAGTTCATGATCATGCCTGTGGGTGCTCCGAGCTTTGCCGAGGGCCTGCGCTGGTGCGCCGAGGTCTATCACACCCTCAAGGGCGTGCTGCACGAGGCCGGCCTTGGCGGCGGCGTGGGCGACGAGGGCGGTTTCGCGCCCAACCTCAAAACCAATGCCGAACCGTTCGAGTACATTACCAAGGCCGTCGAGAAGGCTGGCTTTAAGCCCGGCGTCGACTTCATGTACGCCATGGACCCGGCGTCCACCGAGTTCTACAACGCCGAGACCGGTATGTACGAGCTCAAGGGCGAGGGCGTGGAGTACACGAGCGCCCAGATGGTCGATTACTGGGAGAAGCTCGTCGACACCTATCCCATCATCTCCATCGAGGACGGCATGGCCGAGGAGGACTGGGACGGCTGGGTTGAGCTCACCCGTCGCATTGGCAACAAGGTGCAGCTGGTGGGCGACGACCTGTTCGTTACCAACACCGAGCGCCTCAAGAAGGGCATCGAACTGGGCGCTGCCAACGCGATTCTAGTCAAGGTCAACCAGATCGGCACGCTCACCGAGTCGCTCGAGGCCATCGAAACCGCCAAGGAGGCCGGCTATGCTTGCATCGTGAGCCACCGTTCCGGCGAGACCGAGGACTCCACGATCGCCGACCTGGTCGTGGGCGTCAACGCCGGCCAGATTAAGTCGGGCGCCCCGTGCCGCAGTGATCGCATCGCCAAGTATAACCAGCTCATCCGCATCGAGGACGAGCTCGAGGGCAGCGCGCGCTACGCCGGCAAGTCTGCGTTCTACAACATCCGCTAGACAGATGAGCCTGGCGGGGAGGGGGTGGACTCGGTTCCGCCCCGCCTTGCCCGGATGCCGCAAAGCACTATTGGCGCTGGGCCGTGTGGCTCAGCGCCTTTTTTATGTCGAGCAAAGGCTGGCGAAGGCGGTGCGGGCGCTCGTGCTATAACTAAAGGACTTAGCGCAAACAAACCTCAACCGCACAAGGCGCACATGGATCAGATTTACGACAACAGGTACTATTCCGCCGGTTCGCGTGAGCCGTCGTCTCGTCGTGCGCATTCGGTGCAGCTTGGCGGGCCCGATTATACGGGCGCTGCCCGTCCCACGCATCGCACGGCAGGCAATTCGGACTCCCATGCTCAAATGAATATGTCGACGGACCGCCCGTCACGTTCGGCGCGCCCGACGCATGCTTCGCGTACGCAGCGCCCCTCGGCTCAAACGCACGAAAAGTCGACCAGGCCCTCAAGCCGTCTTTCCGGCTCGGACTTTATGCACTACGCCAACGACAACGCAGTGGTCAAGGCAATTTACGACTTTACCCACGGTCCTCAGCGAGGGCTATTCATCGGCATTGTCGTTGCCCTGGTGCTCGTGAGCCTGTATTTCCCTGTGCGCGATCTGTACGTGGCAAAGCGTTCGAGCGATATCTTGGCCAAGCAGGTCGAGATTCGTCAGCAATACAATGATGAGCTGCAAAAAAGCGTCGACAAACTGCTCTCGGAGGAGGGCATTAAGGACGCGGCGTCCGAGGACCTGGGCCTGGTGATGCCCGGCGAGACCAAGATTGACGTGCTGGGTCTGGATGACGATTCAGATTCGTCTTCGAGCAAGAAGTCGTCGAACGCCAAGAAGGCCAGCGAAGTTGCCAAGGAAATCGAAGAAGTCGGTAAGGACGCGCCGTGGTACATCCAGGCGCTCGACATGCTGTTTGGGTTTAACGGTGTCGAGGGCCAGGCGGTCGTGTCCAACGGCAAATAGCGCCCGGAGGGGGGCCGCAATGACAAATTGCAAACGCTATAAGGTGGCGGCGATCGACCTGGGAACGGTGTCGTCGCGACTGGTGTTGGCCCAGGTCGAGGGCGGGGCGATCGTGGAATCGTCCAAGCACACCGAGATTACCGATCTGGGCGAGGGCGTCGACGCGACGGGCCGCTTTTGCGAGGCGGCGGTCGAGCGCGTGCTCGCTGCATGCCGCATGTTTGTGGACGAGGCGCGTGCCTTTGGGGCCGCGTGCATTTGCACCACATGCACGAGCGCCGCGCGCGATGCATCCAATGCCGCCCTGCTGCTGGACGGCCTGCGTAAGCTGGGGCTCGAACCGCAGGTGATTCCGGGCGAGGTCGAGGCGCGCCTGACGTTTTTTGGCGTGGCGCACGACTTTGCCGGCGAGCGCATCATTGTTGCCGATTCGGGTGGCGGATCCACGGAACTCGCGACGGGTGTGTACGCACCGGAGCGTGGGGTCTTCGCGCTGGAGGGTACGCGTTCGCTGGACATCGGTTGTCGCCGCGTGACGGAGCGGTTTTTCTCGGCACTGCCGCCTGCGGACGGCGAGCTTGCTGCCGCTGCCAACTGGGCGGGCGAGCAGTTCGCCGCCTATTTTGAGGGCCTGCCGAGCAATTTTGAGCGTGCAGAGCGCCTGGTCGCGGTGGGTGGCACCGTCACCACTCTCGTGGCGCTGGTTCACGAGCTGGAGCCGTATGATTCGAGCTTTGTGCACCTGCGCGAGCTTTCGATGGAACAGATTTCGGCTGCTATCGAGCACATGTCTGTGTTGGACGCGGACGGCATCGCCGCGCTACCGGGTGTGCAGCCCAAACGCGCGGGCGTGATCTTGGCTGGCGCCGTGGTGATTCGCGAGCTCATGCGTGCCGGCGGCTACAAGACGCTCACCGTAAGCGAGAATAGCCTACTCGCCGGTATGGCCGCCACCATCAACGAGACTCTTGACGGTGCAACCCCCACCATCGCCTGGACTCCCAGCCTGAGTGCCCTTTAAAAGTGGTCAAAAAAGCTCTGTCCCAAATGAGCTGCTCTGCAGTTGACGGCATCCAAAAGAAACGAGCCCGCATCCCTGGGGGACACGGGCTCGTAAACAATACGTGGTAGGGGCGGTGGGACGTCTGCGTATTTGCTGCGCAAATCCGCACCGGCTTCGGCCGCCTGCCGGCGCCCTCGCCGGCTCGCTGCGGACGCTGCGCGTCCGCTTGACGCTCGCCCCCTCGCGGGTTCGAGCCCCACCGGCGTGTAAAAGAAACGAGCCCGCATCCCTGGGGGACACGAGCTCGTAAGCAATACATGGTAGGGGCGGTGGGACTCGAACCCACAATCCTTGCGGCGAGAGATTTTAAGTCTCCTGCGTATGCCAATTCCGCCACGCCCCCGTGAGACTAGAAGTCTAGCACAAGCCGTCCGTTACGCGTTGACGGCCATCGAGTGTTGGCCCGACTTCTCCAGGAACTCCTGGAACTTGGCTTCGTCGCCCTTGTTCTTGTACTGCAGGGCCAGCAGGTATTCCAGGCGGCAGCTCTTGACCTTGTCGTCACCGGCCTCCTTGAGCATGCGCTCCAGCTCGGGAATGTCGTTGTGGCGCTTCAAGATCATCGTGTCGTACATCAGTTGGCATTCGTGCGCGACTGCCTCGGCCTGACCGCCCTCAAAGCCCTTGATCTCGTGCAGGAGCTCCTTGGATTTTTTGCGGTCCTCCTGGCCAACGTAGTAGTTAAAGGCCTTAATCACCAGGTCGACGCGCTGCATCTTGGGCAGATTGAGTCCCAGCAGCAAATCGAACATCTCGTCGGCGCGCTTGTGGTCCTCGCGCAGCAGATAGGAGTTCAGGCGCAGGTAGTCGCGGTTATAGCGCGGGTACAGCATGCTGGTGAGTTTGCCGTCGAGCAAGCGATCGAACTCGGCCCACTGTTTGGCGGCCATCAACTGCTGCAGGCGCTTGAACGTGGTGCGTTTTTTGACGCTAAAAAACACCGACACGGCGATGCAGATGATAACGACGGCGGTCCAGAGGGTGCGGGAATCGGGCATATTAGGGTCCTTAGTCGCTCGTAGCGCGAGCGGTATGACAACACGTACTAGATGTATTATACGCAGCGCGCAAGCAAACTGGCATAAAAGCTCATCGAGGCTAAGTGCCATCGCTCGCTGCGGTACACTTACCTAAAGTAAACCATGAAGGGAGACATTACCTATGAAGAAGATCGTTTTGGCTTGCGGTGCTGGCGCTGCTACTTCCACGCTTGTTGCCCAGAAGGTCGCCACCCTGCTCGACGCCAACGGTTACGCCGACAAGTACGAGATCGTGCAGTGCGCCATCTCCGAGGCCAAGGACTACTGCGACGAGGGCGCCGACCTGCTGATCGCCACCACCGTTGCCCCCGAGGGCCTCACCTGCCCGTACGTGAGTGGCGTGCCCTTCATGACCGGCATGAACCGCGTCGCTGCCGAGAAAGCCGTTCTCGACGTTATGGCTCAGTAGGCGCTGCCTGTATGAGTGAGCAGAACACCAACCCGGTGGAGCTCTTTGGCATGCGCGTCGCCCACGTGGGCATCAACGCCACCGACCCGGCCGATGCCCTGGAGATCGCGGAGCTGTTCTCGACGATGATGGGCCTGCCCGTTATTGAGACCCCGGTTTCGTACTTTAACGATTCGCTGATCGAGGTCATGAAGCAGAACGGTCGTGGCACCAAGGGCCACATCGGCTTTGCCGTCAACGACATCGATGCGGCCGAGAAGTGGTTTGCCGAGCGCGGGCTCGAGGTCAACGAGGAGTCGCGCGTGCTGCTGCCCGACGGCGGCACCAAGCTCGTGTACTTTAAGCGCGAGTTCGCCGGCTTCGCCGTGCACCTGTGCCGCGAGTAGCGCACAGGCTGCTATAGCTAGCAAAAAGGGATAGGGCCGCATGGCCTTATCCCTTTATTTATGCCGAGGGGCTTTCTATCGTGGCAGGCGAATCGTAAAGCGACTGCCGACGCCCTCGACTGAGGTCACACCGATGACGCCGCCGTGGCTGTCGACGATCCACTTGGCAATGGCAAGCCCCAGACCCGAGCCCTGCGCGCCGGCATCGCGTGCGTTGTCGGCGCGGTAGAACCGTTCAAACGCGTGAGCTGCGGATTCCTGGTTCATGCCGATGCCCTCGTCCTCAACACTTATGTCGATCGTGCCCATGCCCGCATCGGGCGTTATGCCAAATGTGACGGTCGTTCCCGCATCCGAGTACTTGGCGGCGTTTTGCACGATCACGCGCAGAGCCTGCTTCACGAGCGCCACGTCAACGGGTGCGTCACAGCGCGGGTCGCTGGCAAGTGCAGCGTCAAAGGCCGGCCGATACGTGTGCGCGGCATCGATCATCTGCGATTCCTCGCATACCTCGCCGACCAGCGCGGCCAGGTTAGTATTCGCACGCCGCAGGACTGTGCGTCCGGCATCGCCGCGCGCCAAAAACAGCAGCTGCTCCACGAGCTCCTGCATATGCTCGCTTTCGGCCTTGAGCGAGGCAATGGACTCTGCCAGCACGTCCGGGTCGTCTTTGCCCCAGCGGTCGAGCATATTCACGTAGCCCTGAATCACCGCGATGGGCGTGCGCAGCTCGTGGCTCGCATCGTTGACAAAGCGCATCTGCTGCAGCTTGGCCTCTTGCATCTGGCGCAGTAGGCGGTTGAGTGCAACCTCGATGCTTGCCAGGTCGGCGTCGCCGGTAGTGACGCTTGGCGAGTCGACGCTTGCGCGCTCGATGGCCTGCTCCAGTGTTTCCATCTTGCCGCCGGAGAGCTGCATGCGGCCGAGTTCGTCCACGCGCAGGGCCAGATCGTTGAGCGGCGCCATGGTGCGGCGCACGCGGCGGGCGCCGCCGAGCATGTTGAGCACGCTGATGACCTGCCAACTCACAACGACAAGGTAGAGAGGCCATAGCGTGACGAGGTCCTGCGCGAGGGGGAAAGTCTTGGTGGTACGCGCAAGCTCGACGGTATAGGTGAGCGTTGTCAGGTCCCAGCCGCGCGCGGGCGTCAGCGACATGCTGCGAACGGCGGCGCCGGGGATCCATCCAGCGGTAAACGCGCCGTCGGGCAGCGTCTGGTTGTATCCATAGACGAGGATCGCCGCTGCAGTCACCATCAGCAGCAGATCGAGCCAGACGTAGCTCATCAAGCGGCGCCACATGTAGCTCCAGTTGATGGCGCGGGCGATGGAGGTGACGCGCTTGGTCTCGGCGTTACGCGCGGCAGACATAGCCCACCCCGCGCACGGTTTGGATGATGCGGGCGCCGCCGGCGTCCTCGATCTTGGCGCGCAGGTGCGCGATGTGCACGTCGACGTTGTTGGTGTCGCCTACGTAGTCGTAGCCCAGCGCCTCGTGCGCGATGCGCTCGCGCGTGAGCACGGTTTCGGCATGCGTCATAAGCAGGGCGAGGACATCGAACTCGCGGGCCGTGAGCGCGATGGGCGAGCCGCCGACCGTGACTTCGCGGCGGTCGGGGTCGAGCGCAACCGAGTTAACGGTAAGCGCGGCGTGGGAGGGCGTGGCGGAAGCCTGGGTCGAGTCGCTGACCGGCGGCATCGCAGTGGCGCTCCCGCCCGCGTCGCTCGCCGCGCCCGTCCCGATGCCGCCAACGCCCGAAGCCGCCCGCACGGCCTCCGAGCGCTTCAGCGCCACGCGGATCCGTGCGAACAGCTCCTCAATCGCAAATGGCTTGGTCAGGTAATCGTCGGCACCGGCATCGAGCCCGGCCACTTTGTCCATCACGGCATCGCGCGCGGTGACCATAATCACCGGCACATCCTTGTGCTTGCGGACACGCCGCAAGACCTCCATGCCGCTGAGCTGCGGCAACAGCACGTCGAGCAGAATCAGATCGTAGTCGCGCTCCAGCGCCAGGTCCACGGCGGTGCGGCCATCGGCGGCGTGTTCCACCTGGTAGCCCTCGTGCTCCAGCTCGAGCGTCACAAAGCGAGCGATTTTCTCCTCGTCCTCTACGATCAAGATCCGTGCCATGCGTGCCCCCGTCTGCGATTACTTGTCGTCGTTGAGATTTTGCTTGATGTCGTCTGCGGCGTTGGCAGCGCTATCCATCAGGTTGTTGATGCTGCCGGGCACGTCGCCGTCGCTGTCGATGCGGTAGCGCATGCCAAAGAACAGGCCAATCAGCATCAGCCATATCGTGGCGCCCCAGGCAAACAGCGCGACGATGGGGATCAGGATGGGGATGTTGAGGATGATCGCATCGCGGCGCGTGGCGATAAACTTGGTGTCCAGACTCAGGCGGAAGAGCTTTTTGAGGTACTCCCACACGCTGTCCATCTTCTTGGAGAAGTCGGTCTTTTCGCTCGACTTTTCGTAGGCTGCCTGCGCGGCGACCATCTCGGCAGAGGGCTCATCGACTGGCGCGGACTCGGTGGCGGCATGCGCCGACGTGGTCTGGGTCTTGCCCTGCGACTCGAGCCAAATGATGGCATCCAGAACGTTGCCGTCGGCGGCGTCGAGCGCGGCCTTGGCATCGGTGTAGCTCACGCTGCACTTGGTGCGGATGGTTTCAACTTTTTCGAGGTCGTCCATGACCTGTCCTTTCGTTCGATGGGCGCGACGCCGGGCGATTTGCCCGGGCGCGAGCGTTGCGTTCGGCGGCCTGCGTTGCGCGGCGCCGCCCCGCCCTTGGTCGAACTCTATAGTGCAGGTTATAGATTAAGCGATTCTTGAGCCAAGATTAATGTTGGATGAGTTTTTGGGTGGCAGTGGGGAAGGGAGAGGTGTCCTTCTGGGTAGCTAGCAGCGAGGTCTAATACTTTTCCGAGAAGTGAACGAGCTAAATTGGACCCCCGAAGCATCGACACTTTAAGGGCATCGTTTCCTGCGGTTTCGATACTGGAATCCTGCGATTTTGCCGACGAAAAATGCGGATGCTTCAGGGGTCCAAAAACAGACGTTCACTTCGTGGAAAAGTATTAGACCTCGATAGCGGGAGATGGGGTACCGGTGCAAAACGGCGTCAAGGGTTGGTCGAGCAGGCGGTTTCTCCATTGATGTCCGCACGATATGTGACACTTAACCTGCCGCCTTGCTCTGTCGTGGCGGTGTGAATCAAAGCAACGACCCTCTAAGGAGTTCGATATCGATGAGTGATAACACCAAGCATCTCGCAAAGAAGTGCGTCAAGGACGCGGGGCCGTGCCTCGCGTTGTGCCTTGCCGGCGCAGCGGTCGCGCTGCTGGCTGTTCTGGGACCGTTTGATGTGCTCCGAAGTGCCAGTTCTCTGCACGTTTGCATGGCCTTTGCCGGCGCCATGATGACCGGCGGCGTGCTCGATCTGATTTTTTGGGTGCTCGACCCGTTTGGATGGAAGAACGAGGGGTAGGTCCTAAAGGATGGAAGGGCTGGAACGGTTGGCTTAGTGATCGTGCAGAATGTGGGCTAGCGACTTACGGGGAAGTGGTGATCCGATGACGGTCTATGTGACGGGCGATATTCACGGCGGCCTCGACATGCAAAAGCTGCGCGATTGGGATCTTGGGGAAAGCCTGACGAGCGACGACTATCTCATCATTGCCGGCGACTTTGGCTTTCCGTGGGATTTCTCTGCCGAGGAGTGCGCCGACATCGCTTGGCTGGAGTCGCGCCCCTATACCGTGCTGTTCGTCGACGGCAACCACGAACGTTTCGACCACTGGGCGGAGCGACCCATGGAGTTGTGGCACGGCGGACTGACACAGCGTTTGTCGGACACCTCGCCCATACGGCGCCTGACGCGCGGCGAGGTTTTTGAGCTCGACGGCTCAACGGTCTTTACCATGGGCGGCGCCACGAGCGTGGACAAGGAATACCGCATTCCGTATTCCAGCTGGTGGCCGCAGGAGCTGCCGGACGAGCGCAACTTTGAGGAGGCGCGGACAAAGCTCGACAGCGTGGGCTGGAAGGTCGACTACGTGATCACCCACACCTGCTCTACGCGCATGCTTTCGCCCACGCTTTATCCGGCGCCCGGCTGGAATTGCCCCGCCGTTGATCGGCTTACGGCGTTTTTCGATGAGCTGGAAGATCGCTTGGACTACAAGCGCTGGTACTACGGGCATTTTCATCGTGATGCCAACCCGGCCGAGCGCCATACCGTGCTCTACGACTGCATCGTTCGCCTGGGCGACGAACTCCAGTCCTGGGATGTTGCGTAGAGGCGGGATGGCTGGCTACTCGGCCGTTACAGTGATGTTCTCTCGGTGCGCGCGGATGACGTCCCAGCTAAAGTGCTCGACCAGCCGCTCGGCAGAGCGCGGCGTGGTGTCCGGCGCGATGCCCGTTTGCCCGGCGAGCCAGCCCAGCAGCGCTTCAGGCGTGCCAAAGCGGGCGCGGAGTTCGCCCAGGTCCAGATCGCGGTCTCGTTTGGAAAGGCGGCGGCCGTCCGGTGCCATGAGCAGCGGAATATGTGCGTAGTGCGGCGTGGGCAGTCCCAACAGGTGCTGCAGATAGATCTGGCGCGGCGTGGACCCCAGCAGGTCGCATCCGCGCACGACCTCGGTGACGCCCATGGCAGCGTCGTCGACCACCACGGCTAGCTGATAGGCAAACACGCCGTCGCTGCGGCGTACCAAAAAGTCGCCGCACTCGGTGGCGAGCGCCTCGCATTGGGCCCCGTACGTGCGGTCCACAAATTCGATCACGTCGTCTGCGAGGTCGTCGACGGTGGGCACGCACAGACGTGTGGCCGGGGCGCGCAGGGCGCTGCGACGGGCCACCTCCTCGGCCGAAAGACTTCGGCAGGCGCCACGGTAGATGGGCGTGCCGTCGCTCGCGTGCGGTGCGCTCGCGGCGTGGAGCTCGGCGCGCGTGCAAAAGCAGGGATAGGTGAGGCCGGCGTATTGCAACTGGCGCAGGGCGTCCTCGTACAAGTCCAGGCGGTCGTGCTGGTAGTAGGGGCCTTCGTCCCACTCCAGCCCCAGCCAGGCCAGGTCGTCAATCAATTGAGTGGCAAGTTCGGGGCGCTTGCAGCGATCGTCCAGGTCCTCAATGCGTAACACGATGCTGCCGCCCTGGCTGCGGGCCGAAAGCCATGCGCACAGGCAGCTGAACACGTTGCCCAGGTGCATGCGGCCCGAGGGCGACGGGGCAAAGCGCCCCACGACGGGGGTGGGGGCGGCCGGCGTCGTTGGCGCGTCGGCGGCGGGTGTTGCTATGTTGCGTGCGTTGATGTCCATGCGGACGAGTATAGCGCGGGGCGCGGTGGGGGAGACGCTGCCGTGGCCTGCAAGTTGCTGAGGCCGCGCGTTGCGCGTGCCGGACCACCGGCTCGGCGCCTTAATCGCCGTCAATCAATCTAGCCCTCAAACGACAGAAACCCCGGCAGCTCTTCGCAACTGCCGGGGTTTCCGCGGAAAAGGGGGACATGATCCTCGAGCGGACGGCAAAGGGGCAAACCGTTTTCGCTCAACTGCTTTATGCCCCTCAACTGGCGGCTCAATCAGCGCATGCCGCGCCCACACAAAGCCGCTACACCTGTGATGGAGCTATGAAGTGGTATCTATTGCCGGAGCGGGCTATGCCAAGGAGTGTCCCAGATTGCCGGCAGATAAGGAACGTCCCCAGGTGCCGGCCACGGTCGTGACTTTTGTCCCGTTTTGACGCTCCGCTGGCCTAGATGTTCGTCACATGAACCCGCAAACGTGGGACAATGACGCTACTGGTACCACAGACAAAGGATGTGCCTATGAACGCCCCCGTTGCCCAGCCCTGTCGGCAGCGCCGCCTGTTTGCGCGGTTCGCTTCCGTCTGCGCACTCGTCGCGCTTGCGTTGTTGCTGCTGCCTGCCGTCGCGCACGCCGACGGCTACTCCATGAGCCAAACCTACATCGGCGCCACGGTTGAGGCCGATGGCTCGCTGACCGTTGTCGAGGGACGCCAGTTCGATTTCGGCGATGACATCAACGGCGTGTATTGGGATATCAATACAGGCTCTAACCAGCAAGGCGGCTCGGTGGTCGTCAATGTGCTGAGCGTCGAGGAAGACGACACTGCGTTTAACAAGGTCGACAGCGCAAACAAAGGCGACGACGGCGTTTACACGGTGGAACAGTCCGACGACGGCGTAAAGATTAAGGTGTTCAGCCCCCACGAGAGCGGCGACAGCGCAATCTACTACGTGAGTTATTCCATGACCGGTGCGGTTATGAACTGGGCCGATACCGCCGAGCTTTACTGGAAATTCGTCGGCGACGGCTGGTCGGCGGACTCCGATGACGTCGAGATGGAGGTCTACTTCGCAAATGCCGCTGCCGGGACGGCTGCCGTCAAGGGCGATAACTTCCGCGCATGGGGCCACGGCCCGCTGACGGGCGACGTGTCGCTCGATGCGGACGAGCCCATGGTCACCTATACCATTCCCTGCGTGCATGAGGGCGAATTCGCCGAGGCACGCATCGCCTTCCCCAGCGACTGGGTGCCGCAGCTTGCCGTCTCGGGCGAAAAGCGCATGTCGACGATTCTGAGCGAAGAGAAGGAATGGGCCGACGAGGCCAACGCTCGCCGTGAGCACGCGCGTGCGGTTGCCGGCGCGATTGCCGTGGTGTGTGTTGTCGTGGCGGTTGCCTATACCGGTGTGATCGTGATGCTTAAGCTGCGCAGGCCCAAGCCCAAGCCGCTCTTCCAGGACGAGTACTTCCGCGATGTGCCCTCGGCCGACCATCCCGCGGTGCTTGCAGCTCTCATGAGCTGGAACGATGTGCCCGATCAGGCATATATCGCCACACTGATGAAGCTGACCGACGATCGCGTGATCAAGCTGGAAGAAGCGACCGAGACCAAGAAGAAGGGTCTGCTCCGTCGCGAAAAAGAGGAGCAGACGTATCGCATCACAGTGACCAACGAGGCCTGGAAGGCTGCCAAGAAGGACGGCATCGATCGCGATGTGCTCAAGGTCTTCTTCGCCGGCGTTAAGCCCGATAAAGACGGCGTCCGTTCACGCACGTTTAGCGAGCTGGAGGAGTACGCTAGCGAGCGCACCACATCTGTTGGCGACAAGCTCGAGGACTATCAGAGCACGGTTAAGGGCAAGCTGGAGGCGCGCGAGTTTATCGCATCGGATGGCACTATCGCGATGGTGGCCGGCCTGGTTCTCGGCATCATCATTGTCTTTGGCATTCTGGGCTCTCTGATCTATACCGACTTTGCGGACGCCAACGTCGGCGCCGCTATGATCTCGATTCCCGTCACGATCGTGGGCTTTGTCCTGAGCTGCACCTTCCGTCGATACACGCCGGAGGGCGCCGAGGTGGCGGCTCGCTGCAAGGCGCTCAAGCATTGGCTCGAGGACTTTACGCGTCTGAAGGAGGCCGTTCCCAGCGACCTGATCTTGTGGAACAAGCTGCTGGTGATGGGCGTTGCCCTGGGCGTTTCGAAAGAAGTGCTGCGACAGCTGGCCGAGGCCGTGCCTGCGGATCTGCGCAACAGCGACGATTTCTACGACAACTACCCCTGCTACTGGTGGTATTACCATCACTACGGCAACGAGTCTCCGCTCGATTCGTTCAACGATGTGTATCACGAGACCATCCGCGAGCTGGCTTCGAGTTCCGATAGCTCGAGCGGCGGCAGCGGCGGCGGCTTCTCTGGCGGCGGTGGTGGCGGCGCCGGCGGAGGCGGCGGCGGAACGTTCTAGCGAGCGCTTGCTTTGGGGTGGATCTTTCTGGGCGGTTGCCAGGGAAGATTCATCCCATTTTTGTGCATCGAAACGGGCCAAACTTTCCGCTGCGGACCTTCGCGCAAGGGGCAGTGGACAAAATATGCCAAATATGAGTACTGTTGCTGCGTTGGTCACATATGTTTGCACATAATAATGGGCTCCTAATGAGAGTACTTCTCGTTAGGAGCCCATTTTATTGAACATTTGGGGAGCTACGTCAGCTCGTGCAGCTGGTCGTCATGCCTACAAGCATCAAAAATGCCCCAAGTTGCTGCTACTAAAAAGGTAGCAGTACTCATATTTGATGTTTTTTGACCACAGCTATTTGCAGACCACCAAGGCTACTCATTGGGGACAGACTTAAATGACTAGTTGTTGGGGATCAGTCACTGGGGACGTTCTTAAATGACTAGGTGTGGCTGCTTGGGCTAGGCTGTTAGGTCGAGTTCGTAGAGAAAGCTTTCGCGCGGCATGTCGTGACGACGCTCTTCGCGGTTGGCGCGGTGCGTGGCCGTGCGCTTAAAGCCGTGCAGCTCGTAGAACTTCCACGAGCAGTTAGAGTCGGTGTACAAGTGCGCCCTTGTCGCCCCGCGCGAGGACAGGTACGAGACCGCGGCATCGAGCAACACTGAGCCTACACCCAGGCCATGGACGTCGCGATCCACGGCAAGCAGCGTGACCTCGTTGTCGTGGGGCAACGGGCTGCTTTCGAGCAGGCGGTTGTTGGTTCGGATGGTTGCGCGCACAAACGAGAGATACTCGGCGCAGGCATCGGGCTCCAGTTCACGCATCTGCGATAGCAGCGCGCGTTCGGTATCCATCCAATGTTCCTTAACGGTGGCGCCGGAGCTCTGTCCCGCACGCGCGAGCGAAATGCCACGCGCCTGACCGTCGATTACGGCAACCTGCGAAAACGTCGAGGACGAAAGGCAATAGGCGAGGTCGCACGCGGCCTCGAGGCGGTTGTACTCATCGTTATCCGAATTATTATGCCAAAGCTGCTGCAGAATCAGCGCGATGGCGTCGAAGTCTTCGGTATCAAACGGTCGGTAGAGAACCCGCGAGACCATGGTGCCTCTTTCTTTTGCGGATGCGTATCGAGCACAGTTCTACCACGCTATTGGCATCTAATTATGGTGCCCCTGTGTTCCATGAACTCACCGTGCCCGGTGCCGTGCCCATCCCCTCCGCTCGCAAACTTTTTCTGCACATGCGCTCGTTGCGGGGTGCATCGATGCGCTCGATGCGCTACATTGAATCAGTATTTTCAATGCCGCTGCGCGAGCGCTGCAGATCGACGTATCACCGACTCACAGAGCACGGCGGCGTACCAGACAGGAGGACTGCATGGGATCTGATGTGAAGATCGCACGCGCGTTGATCTCGGTTACCGATAAAACGGGTGTCGTCGATTTCGCACGGACGCTGGTCGATGACTTTGGCGTCGAGATCATCTCTACGGGCGGCACGGCTCGTGCCATCGAGGACGCGGGCGTTCCCGTAACCCCCATCGAGGAGTTCACGGGCTATCCCGAGATGATGGACGGCCGCGTTAAGACCCTGCACCCCAAGGTTCACGGCGCGCTGCTGGCCCGCCGCGATTCCGAGCAGCACATGCAGGAGGCCGCTCAGCACGGCATTAAGCTGATCGATCTGGTCGTCGTCAACCTGTACGAGTTCGAGAAGACCGTCGCCAACCCCGAGGTCACCTTCGCGGATGCCATCGAGCACATTGACATCGGTGGCCCCTCCATGCTGCGCTCTGCCGCTAAGAACGCCGCGAGCGTTACCGTCATCTCCGACCCGGCCGACTACGATGCCGTCCTGGCCGAGATGCACGAGACCGGTGGCTGCACCACGCTTTCCACCCGTCGTCGCCTGCAGGTGAAGGTCTACCAGACCACCGCCGCCTACGACACGGCTATCTCCCGTTGGCTTGCCGCCCAAGCAAGCGATGTGGCGGACACCTCTGCCAAGCTCGAGATCTCGCTGGAGAAGGTCGACGACCTGCGCTATGGCGAGAACCCGCAGCAAAAGGCCACGGTCTATCGCTTTGCCGAGGGCTGCGAGAACACCGCGAGCTCGCAGTTCCCGCTCGTTGGCTCGGAGCAGATCCAGGGCAAGCCGCTCAGCTACAACAACTATCTGGATGCCGACGCTGCCTGGAACCTGGTCCGCGAGTTCGACGAGCCGGCCTGCGTGATCCTCAAGCATCAGAACCCCTGCGGTTCCGCCGTTGCCGAGGACATCACGGCCGCCTACGACCGCGCTTTCGCCTGCGATCCCAAGAGCGCCTTCGGCGGCATCATCGCCTGCAACCGCGAGGTTCCCTTTGAGTTGGTTGAGCACTTCGCCGACCAGAACAAGCAGTTCGTCGAGGTCATCATCGCCCCGAGCTATACCGCCGAGGCGCTCGAGCGCATGGCCAAGCGCCCCAACCTGCGCGTGCTGGCTACCGGCGGCGTGGACCACGGTGCCCAAGTGGAGCTGCGCTCCATCGACGGCGGCATGCTGGTGCAGGAGGTCGACCACGTGACCGAGGATCCCGCGACCTTCACGTTCCCCACCGACCGCAAGCCCACCGACGCTGAGATGGCCGAGCTCGAGTTTGCCTGGAAGGTCTGCAAGGGCGTTAAGTCCAACGCCATCTTGGTCTCCAAGGGTAAGGCCGGCATTGGCATGGGCCCGGGTCAGCCTAACCGCGTTGACTCTGCACTGCTGGCCTGCGAGCGTGCCGAGGACTTCTGCGAGCGCGAGGGCGTGGAGAAGGGCGGCTTTGCCTGCGCAAGCGACGCGTTCTTCCCGTTCCGCGACAACGTTGACGTGCTTGCCGCGCACGGCGTGACCTGCATCATCCAGCCCGGCGGCTCCAAGCGTGACGACGAGAGCATCCAGGCCTGCAACGAGCATGGCATTGCGATGGTCTTCACAGGTGCCAGGCATTTTAGGCACTAGGGCTTTCCCAAGCACCCGACCTTGCCCCTCAAACCGTCGCTTGCGTACATTTAGTACGCGGCGCTTCTCTTTCGGGGCAATCTCGGGCACTTGGAAAACCCTTAATGGGATGTTGTTCTATCCCATTAAGTTGATCGGTCGCCTGGCCATATCGTCAAAATAATCTCTGCAAAAGACGGTCGCTCCGTTTGGAGGGCCGTCTTTTTGGTATAAGAGGACGGAATGACTAACACGAAAGGTACAACCATGCCCCAGATTGATGATGCCGAGCTGTTTGGCAATGCCGAGGATCAGCGTGCGTACGAGGACTTTTGCGCCAATCAGGAGGCGGTCGAGAAGTTTACGCTCGACAAGCCCGCGCTTGTCTGCCGCTGGCGCATGTCCAACAAAAAGGTGCCCATGCTCAACCGCCACATCCGCGCGCTGTCCGAGCGTCTGGTGCAGGGCGAACCGCTTACCCATAACATGCTCAGCTGGGCCAAGCAGCACGTTGAGTGGTCGCTTGCCGAGGGCGACTACACCGCGCGCGACGGCGTACTCATGCTGGTGATCGACATCAACGGCAACGCTGCCATGACGGTGGGGGAGTACGAGCCGCTCGCCGATACGTCGGCCAAGGCGCTGCGTGTCCGTTCTGCCGAGGCTCGCTCCGAGGCCGACGAGACCGGCGTGGCGCCCGAGCTACTTGCCGCCGTCAACGACGGGGAGCTTGCCTTTGTGGCGCCGGCGGACGAGTGCCTGTGCGGCACGGCGACACTCATTGAGCAGCTGGCCCAGACCAAGGGCATCCCGGTCACGCGCGTAGACATCCCCGCTCAGCTCAAGGGCGCGCTGTTCCTGGTGAGCGACGAGCACGGCGTGGTCTCCGCCGACGATACCGATGCCGCCGAGGCGGACGCTGCTATGGTCACCTTCTTCGCCGACGGCTACGAAAAGCTCCGTGCCCGCTGCTCCTAACCTCAAGGCGGGGTGGGCTTACTGAAGCGAGCGAGCGCGTTCGATTGCGTAGGCGAGCGACAGCTGCTCCATCTCCGGGGCGCATTTGTAGCTCAGTCCGGTGAGAGCTGTCACCTTATCGAGGCGATATCGAATTGTGTTTGGGTGCTGGCTAGTCTGCTTGGCGGTTCGCTCGATACGTCGGTCGTTCTCGATGAATGCGGCGAGCGTGGATTCCAGTTCGCTGCCATGCTCACTGTCGTGCTCGCGTATCGGCGAGAGAATCGCCTCCGAAAACGATCGCATCTCCGGGGTTTCCGCAAAAGGCATCACGGTTCTCAGGATGCCGAGCTGCGTATAGCGGACGGGGCCCTCGGCTCGTTGACAAGATAGGCGCTGTGCGTAAATCGCCTGCGAGATCGCCTGCGCCACCGCTTCGTCTCCAAACAGAATATCGCTGATGCCGAGCCCTCCCGCTCCGCCATCGATACCGCTAGCCTCGATGAGCTCCGTGAACGCCTGCACGATTCGATCCACATCGAGCGCCTGCTCCGAGTCACTTGTCGCTACGAATAACAAACCTCCGTCATAGGGTGCCAGCATGTTGTGGCATCCGGCGAGGGCTGATTTTGCACAGAGACGTTCGATTTGCAAAAACGTACGCGGATCGAGGGGCTCTGCAAACGATGCGAACAGGGCGACCGCTTCGTCCAGAAATGACGGGTTGAGGCCTCGGATGCGTCGGCAGATGGACTCGGGCGATACGTCTGTCCTCAGGGCATCGATCTCGCGCTGTGCGAAGTCGATGGACGCGAGCTGCTCGATATGCCGTTTGACCTCATAGATGACACTGTCAAAGAACAGTGAGTCGTCGGTCGTGAGAAAGACCGGGTAGTGCCGCGCGTTGGCGTAGCGGATAGCTTGGTCGGGAATCGGGATGTGCAGGACGTTTTTGATGATGAGACCGCTCGTTCCCTTGGCGACGAGGTATTTCACGGCTTCAGTGATGAGGTACGGGTCGTCCTTTGCATAGAGGAAAGTGCTGAGGACGATTTCGTCTGAGCTGAAGTTGACGCGCTGGTACTTGTTCTTGAGGCCGGGCATGAGTTCATAATCGAGGATCCCGACGCCGGAGACTGCACGCGAGACGCCATCGCTGCCGGCGATCAGACGGACCGACCCCTCATATTCCCGCGAGAAGTCCGAGATGGTGTATAGCATCAACATCACCTTGTAAATCACTACAATAAGTACAGGTATAAATAGGATAATCGCACATCCGTATGCCTTTAATGCGAGAAATAGTTCAAATAGATGCTGATGGAACGAAAAATCAGATTGAGAATCGTTGTAGATTCCAACAAGAAATGATCCTTGGCGGCATCGTAGCTAAACCGTACAGTGAAGCAACGTAAAGCTTTCGCTGAGAGGAGCGATGATGGGGCAGATGGTGGTGCTTTCGGCCGAGGAAGTTTCCAAGGTGCTGACGATTGAGGATGCAATCGCTGCCGTGGAGGAGGCATATCGCCAGAAGGCAACGGGCAAGGGTGTTGCGTGGCCGATGGTATATGAGCAGTTCGAACCCGGTGTGGCCGATATGGATATCCGCTCGGGCGAGTTGGCGGGAAGCGGCCTTTTCGGTCTCAAACTCACTGCTTGGTTCTCTCAGAATCCCAAAAAGGGGCTGCCCGAGATCTTTGGCACCACGCTGCTGTGCGACAACGCGACGGGAGAGCCGTTAGCGCTGCTTAATGCCTCCGCCGTCACTGGGCTTCGCACCGGTGCCGCCGCTGCGCTCGGTGCCAAGTGGCTGGCTCGGGCGGATGCGTCCAAACTGCTTGTTGCGGGTGCCGGCCACATGAGCACCTATATGGTGGCGGGCGTGCTCGCCGCCTGCCCCAAAGTGGGCGAAGTCAAGGTGTGGGAGCCGGTTTCCGACGCCGCGCCCGAGGCCCGCGTCGAGCGCATGCGAGACGAGGTCGCCCATATCTTGGGCGCCTGTGAGCATGCTCGCGAGGCATCCACCTATTCCATCGAGGCGACGGCCGACGGCCAAGGCGCCGCGGCAGAGGCCGACATCATCGTGACGATCACGCCGGCGACCAAGCCCATCATCCCCGATGCATGGGTGCGTCCCGGTACGCATATCTCCTGCGTCGGTGCCGACATGCCCGGCAAGCAGGAGCTCGCCTCGGCGCTTGTCGTCCGTGCCGCTGTTTACGTCGACGACCGCGAGCAATCGGTCGCGTCCGGTGAGCTGGAGATTCCGGTTGCCGAGGGTGCCATCACGCCCGAGGACATCAAAGCGGAACTCGGTGAAGTCATCGCCGGAACGGCTACGGGGCGTTTGGATGACGAACAGGTGACAGTGTTCGATACGTCGGGCATCGCCGTTCAGGACCTTTCGGCATCGAAAATTGCCTACGACCGCGCCGTCGAGGCGGGGCTGGGCACCGCGGTGGAACTGTAAGAAAGTCAAGGAAAGGAAACGACAATGCAGATCAAGGATTTCGCCGTCGAGCAGTGGATGAACGAGTGGGAGACCAAGTGCACCTACAACGTTGCGGAGACGTGCGTTTACTCCCTCACGCTCGACCAGCTGTTCGAGCTTACGAACACCGACAAAAAGGCGTGGCTCGATAGCCTGTGCTCGCGCCGATTCACCTACGGAGACATCGAGGGGCAGCCCGGCTTCCTCGAGGGGGTCGCGCGTCTCTATAAGACGGTCGAGTCCGGGCATATCGTGCCCACGCACGGCGCGACCGGTGCCAACTCCCTGGTTATTTCCACGCTCGTCGAACCGGGCGATCATGTAGTCTCCGTCAAGCCCACCTACCAGCAGCTTTACTCGATTCCCGAGATGTGCGGTGCGAAGGTCGATATCCTTCAGCTCGATCGCAAGAATGGCTACCACGTCGACGTCGACGCGCTCGATGCCTTGGTGACCGACGATACCAAGCTCATCTGCATCAATAACCCGGACAACCCCACGGGCGCCCTGCTCGACACCGATACGCTCAAGGCGATTGTCGAGGTCGCACGCAAACACGACGCGTGGGTGCTCTGCGACGAGGTCTACCGTCTGCTTACTCAGACGGATGAGTACTGCGAGTCCGTGGTCGACCTGTACGACAAGGCCGTCGCCACCGCATCCATGTCCAAGGTCTGGTCGTTCGCCGGCCTGCGTTTGGGCTGGGCGGTCACCAAGAGCCCGGAGCTCCGCCGCGCGCTGCTCTCGCATCGCGACTACAACCTGATTTCCGCCGGCATATTCAGCGAGTCGGTGGCGGAGCTTATTCTGGGCAACGCTTCCGTGATCCTTGAGCGCAGCCGCCGCATCGTCCGTCAGAACCTTGCTGTTCTGGAGAAGTGGGTCGAGAGCGAGCCGCACCTGTCGTTCGTCAAGCCCGAGGCGGGTACCACCGCGCTCGTGTATTACGACTACGACATCGACTCCAGGACGTTCTGCATCGACATGATTAAGAAGTCCGGCGCGCTCGTCACCCCGGGCGATTGCTTCGAGGAGCCCAAGAGCATGCGCATCGGCTATGCATACTCCGATAACACCGACGACCTGCAGAAGGGCCTGGATGCTATCTCCGCGTACATGCGTACGCTCGAGTAGAGGCTCGAGGTCGAAGCGATGGGGCCGATCGGTTTAGGACCGAGGGTCCCTCTTTTCTCTCAAGGCTACCGAACACTTTTGTCATATTAGTTGCCCACGGGGTCGTATCGCTGCGACGCTGTGGGCATAATGGTGCGGAAGGTGCAAGTTGCGCGAAATGGGAGGACACATGGCGCTGATCTATGTCGTTGAGGACGACGAGCCCATTCGTCGCGAGCTTGCCGACATCCTTGCTCGTGCCGGTTTTGAGGTTGAGGCCTGCGAATCGTTCGAGCACGTTTCGCGCGATATTCTCGCCGCTGCGCCCGACCTGGTGCTGCTCGACCTCACGCTTCCCGTCAAAGACGGCCAGCATATCTGCCATGAAGTCCGCCGCGAATCCGAGGTTCCCATCATCGTCCTCACGTCGCGCACGACCGAGATCGACGAGGTCATGGCCATGACGCTCGGCGCGGACGACTTCGTTCCCAAGCCCTATAGCGCGCGCGTGCTCGTGGCGCGCATCAATGCCTTGCTGCGTCGCACCGCGGCGGCGGGCGAGCGCAGCACGCTCGTCCACAAGGGGCTGGAGCTCGACCTCGCCCGTTCTATGGTCACCAACACGGCGACCGGCGACAGCACCGAGCTCACCAAAAATGAGCTGCGCATTCTTTCGCTGCTTCTGAGCCGCGCGGGCAAGATCGTCTCGCGCTCGGCCATCATGCAGGACCTGTGGGACTCCGATGCCTTCGTGGACGACAACACGCTCACCGTCAACATAAACCGCCTGCGCACGACGCTCGAAAAAATCGGCGTCAAGGGGTATCTGACCACGCATCGCGGCCAAGGCTATTCGGTCTAGGTGCCAGCTATGTCGTTTAGCAAATTCTTCAAAGATGCGCTGCTTCCCGTCGCCGTGTGGACGTGCGGCGTGCTGTTGAGCTGCTTTGTGCTGACGGTCGCCGGGGCACCCGCTTCCATCGTGGTCGTGGCGGTCGGCGTGTCCTTTATCTTTGGCATGCTCGGCATCGTGATCGAGTACGCGCGTCGTCGTCGATTTTTGCACCAGCTGGAGCGCGCGGTCGAGGAGCTCGAGAGCCCTGCGTGGGTGCAGGAGATGGTGCAATGCCCGACCTATGCCGAGGGCGAGCTCGAGTACGAGGTCTTGCGCCGGGTGGGCAAAGCCGCTTGCGACGAAGTTGCCGAAGGCCGGCGTCAAACCGACGACTATCGCGACTATATCGAAAGCTGGGTCCACGAGGCCAAGCTGCCTCTGGCGGCAGCCCATCTGATTTTGGAAAACCTGGACGGCAGCGAAGACGACCTGTCGCGTGTGGATGACCTGGGTCGCGAGCTGGCTCGCGTTGAGCGCTATATCGACCAGGCACTGTACTACGCGCGCTCGGAAGTTGTGGAGCGCGACTACCTGATTCGCCGCTGGGATCTCAGGACCTTGGTGACGGGCGCGATTAAGGCCAACGCGCGTGAGCTTATCGCGGCGCACGTGGCTCCGGTGTGCGAGAACCTCGACTTTGAGGTCTTTACCGACGAGAAGTGGCTCGAGTTTATTCTAGGCCAGCTTATTCAGAACAGCATCAAATATGCGCGCGAGGACGGCGCAAAGATCGTGTTTTCGGGTGCGTTGCTGGACGAGGGCCTGGCGAGCGAACGCATCGAGCTTACCGTCGCGGACAACGGCTGCGGCGTGAGCGCGGCCGACCTGCCGCGCGTGTTCGAGAAGGGTTTTACCGGCGACAACGGCCGCACCACCAAGCGCGCAACGGGCATCGGCCTCTACCTGGTGGCGCGCCTGTGCTCCAAGATGGGCATCGATGTCACCGCGGCATCGGAGCCGGGCGAAGGCTTTGTCGTCACGTTCGCCTTCTCAACGAACAAGTTCCAATATTTCGAGTAGCGCACACGGCAGACGTCCGCCCAAACAAAACGTGCCGCCCATGAAAAACGTGCCGCCCCAACCGGGGCGGCACGCCATTTTTTTCTATCAGCCAACTCGCTGAAGTATGGTGACGAAGGCGCAAGGCCGGGAGGGGTTATCTAAGCCGACATCCCGCAGCCGCGAAGCGGCGAGGACGTCGGCGTGATAACCCCGCAGGCCTTGCGCCGGCGGGAAGGAACCTACTTCACGACCAGAATGTCGCAGTCCGTATTGCGCAGAAGGAACGTCGAAATCGAACCCAGGAGCGCGTACTTAATCGAGGACAGACCGCGGGCACCGCAGAGCACAAGATCGGGCTTGACCACGTCGAGCATCTCGTCCTTCAACGTCTCACGAATACGACCGGCGCGAATCATGACTTCGACCTCGGGGATATCGGGATTAGCCTTGGCCTCCTCGAGCTGCTTCGCGATGGAGTTGTTAAAGGCCTCCTCCAAGCCGTTGACTAAGTCGACTGGGTAAGCCCCCGCGCTTTCGAGCGCCGTGGAGTCGATCACGTGACCGATAATCAGCTTTGCGCCGTTGTTTGCGGCCACCTTGATGGCGCGTGCGAGCACAAAATCCTGCTGCTCAGTACCGTCGAGTGAAACAAATACCTTGGTGTAGCCCTCGTTCATGGTTTCCTCCTTGGTCTATCGCACGGGCGCAGGGCTCGTGCGTCGGGCGGCCGCGGATGCGCGGACCGCCGGACACTTTATCTTGTTGCAGTTATACCCAAGGATTTCGGTTTGACCGCCTGCAATTCTGTGAACGGACAAGATTTTTGGTAAGGGTTGGCATGTGTGTGTCGCCAACGGTTGATAATGGGACATCGCCCGCACCGTCCGCAGAAACATCTATCGGCGGGTGTTAAACGAGGGGGTCCCTTTGGATATTATCGAGCTTCTAAAATCTGCCTTCATGGGCCTGGTCGAGGGCATTACCGAATGGCTGCCCGTTTCGTCGACGGGCCACATGATCTTGGTAGACGAGTTCGTCAAGATGAACGTGAGCGAGACGTTCTGGAACATGTTCCTGGTCGTGATTCAGCTTGGTGCCATATTGGCCGTCTGCGTGCTGTTCTTCTACGACCTCAACCCGTTCTCGCCCAGCAAGGGCAAGGAGGGTCGTCGCGACACATGGGTGCTGTGGGGCAAGATTGTGCTCGGCTGTATTCCCGCTGCGGCGATTGGCCTGCCGCTCAACGACTGGATGGAGGAGCATTTCTACAACGCTCCCGTCGTGGCGCTGGCACTCATCGTCTACGGTGTGCTGTTCATCGTGATTGAGAATTGGCGCGCCCGCAAGCGCGAAGAGATGACATTCGCAGGGTCGTTTGGTTCGCGCGCCGTTGTGGCGGGCGGGCGTCCCGCCGGTGCGCACTTTGCGGCGCCTGCCGTCGAGGATTCGGGCAACGATGACGAAGACCTCGACTTTGGCTCCATTGCGACGCTCGAGGACCTAAGCTGGAAGACCGCGCTGGGCATTGGCTGCTTCCAGGTTCTGTCGCTGGTGCCGGGCACATCGCGTTCCGGTTCCACCATCATCGGCGGCCTGCTGCTGGGCTGCACGCGTTCGGTGGCGTCCAAGTTCACGTTCTTCCTGGCTATCCCCGTCATGTTTGGCGCGAGTGCGCTTAAGCTGGTCAAGTACTTCGTTAAGGGCGGTACGTTTGGCGCCAACGAGGTCGCCATCCTGGGCGTGGGCTGCATCGTCGCCTTTGTGGTTTCGCTTATCGCCATCAAGTGGCTCATGGGCTTTGTCCGTCGTCACGACTTTAAGTGCTTCGGCGTCTACCGCATTGTCCTGGGTATCGTGGTGCTCGCGTATTTCTTCGTTCTGGAGCCTATGCTCGGCCTGTAACTTGGTTGACGCTGCGCGGCGGCCAGAGCGACAACTTGTTATGCAAAGAGGGTGGCATGACCAAAAGGTCTATGCCGCCTTTTTTGGTGCAATGGGGACAGGTTGTCTTGCAGCAACATGGTGCAGGCTAATCTAACCCCAATGCACCAAATCTCCTGGGGCGGGCTCGATGGCGGCGCACGGAGTCGCGGTGTGATTTGCGTCGGTGTCCGCGCGGCTCGGTATACTGGTACGGCTCAAACTATGGCGCTGCCCGCAGGCACGCCGTCCGTCAGATGAGGAGTCGCCCATGACCCAGCCCCTGCCCTGGGAAAAGAATGCCGCGGTACCCGTGCCGCCCGCGCCGGAACCCGTGCCGCTCGATGCGTACACCGCCCCCGCCGCGCCGGAGCCCGAGCTCGTCCCGCTCGACATCTACGACGCTCCCGCACCGGCACCCAAGCCCGCCAAGCCGCTCGTCGATATCGACAGCCTTAATCCCGCTCAGCGCGAGGCCGTCCTGACCACCGAGGGTCCGTTGCTGGTCCTTGCCGGTGCTGGCTCGGGCAAGACCCGCGTCCTGACCTTCCGTATCGCCCATATGCTCGGCGACCTGGGCGTTAAGCCCTGGCAGATCCTTGCCATCACGTTTACCAACAAGGCCGCGGCCGAGATGCGCGAGCGTCTGGCGGCGCTCATCCCCAGCGGTACCCGCGGCATGTGGGTGTGCACCTTCCATGCCATGTGCGTGCGCATGCTGCGCGAGGACGCCGACTTGCTGGGCTACACCGGTCAGTTCACCATCTACGATGACGACGATTCCAAGCGCATGGTGCGTGACATTATGCAGGCGCTCGGTATCGAGCAAAAGCAATTCCCCATCAACATGATCCGCAGCAAGATCAGCTCGGCCAAAAACGCCATGATCGGCCCCGAGGACATGCTCAAGAGTGCCGATGGCCCCAACGACAAAAAGGCCGCACAGGTCTATATGGAGCTGGAGCGCCGCCTGCGCGCCGCCAACGCGATGGACTTTGACGACCTGCTCGTGCGCGCGCTTGAGCTGTTGCGCACCCGCCCCGAGGTGCTCGACAAGTACCAAGAGCGCTTCCGCTACATTAGCGTCGACGAGTATCAGGACACCAACCACGTCCAGTACGAGATCGCCAACCTGCTGGCCGCCAAATACCAAAACCTCATGGTCGTAGGCGACGATGACCAGTCCATTTATAGCTGGCGCGGCGCCGACATCACCAACATCCTGGACTTTGAGAAGGACTTTAAAAACTGCAAGACCGTCAAGCTGGAGCAGAACTATCGCTCCACGGGTCACATCCTGAGCGCCGCCAATGCCGTGGTGCGCCACAACTCGCAGCGCAAGGACAAGCGCCTGTTTACGGCCGAGGGCGATGGCGAGAAGATCCAGGCCTTCCAGGCGAGCGACGAGCGCGACGAGGGCCGCTGGATTGCCGGTGAGATCGAAAAGTTGCACTCCAAGGGCACGAGCTACGACGACATCGCTGTGTTCTATCGCACCAACGCGCAGTCGCGTATCCTCGAAGATATGTTCCTGCGCGCGGGCGTGCCCTACAAGATCGTTGGCGGCACGCGATTCTTCGACCGCGCCGAGATCCGCGACGTCATGGCCTACCTCAAGATGATCGTGAACCCGGCCGACGAGATGAGCGTCAAGCGCGTCATCAACACGCCGCGCCGCGGCATTGGCTCCACCTCGATTCAAAAGATTGAGCAGCTGGCACGCGACAACCGCTGCTCGTTCTTCCAAGCCTGTGAGATCGCGTGCGCCGAGACGGGCATGTTTAGCGCCAAGGTACGCAACGGCCTGTCGAGCTTTGTGTCGCTGGTGCGCGAGGGCCGGCGCATGGACGGCGAGCTCAAGGACGTCGTCGAAATGATTGTCGACAAGACGGGCCTGCTGCAGGCCTTCCGCGCCGAGGGCACCATGGAGTCCGAGAGTCGCGCCGAGAACATCCAGGAATTCCTGGGCGTCGCTGCCGAATTTGAGGAGACGCACGAGGATATCGAAGGTACGCTTGAGAGCTTGGAAGAGCTGCGCGCTGCCGGTGTTGCCGATGTGCCTGCCGACGCTGAGCCCGAGCCCGTTGTGGTGGGCGCACCTGCGCCCGAGCCCGGCCCGTCTGCGCCCGCGTCTTCGTTTGAGGCGCTCGTTGGCGCGCGTGACGCCGCGGGTTCCAATCCGCTCGACAGCCTGGCGGCCCCGGCGCTCTCGCCGCAGGATGCCCTGGCTGCCGCTATCGCGGGCAACGCCTATGCCGCACCGACAGAGCTGCCCGCGGGCGCCGTGCATGCCGACGAGATCGAGCGCACCTACGGCCCGCTCACCTGCAAGGCGCTTCCTGCTCTCATGGAGTGGCTGGCCCTGCGCTCCGACTTGGATTCCCTGGCCGGCGAGACGCATGCCATCACCATGATGACCATTCACTCCGCCAAGGGCCTGGAGTTCCCCGCGGTGTTCGTGGCCGGCATGGAGGAAGGCATCTTCCCGCACGTGCACGACTTTGGCGGTAGTGACGATCCGGGCAAGCTCGAGGAGGAGCGTCGCTTGGCCTACGTCGCCATTACGCGTGCTCGCAAGCGCCTGTTCTTGACCTATGCGGCCACGCGTCGCACCTACGGCTCGACTTCTGCCAACCCGCGCTCGCGCTTCCTCAACGAGATTCCGTTTGAGGATATTGAGTTTAGCGGTATCGGTTCTGCCGGTTTTGAGGGCACGGGCTGGGAGAAGCGCGGCGACCGTCACGGCACCTTTGGCTCGGGCATGGGCTCGGATATGTACGGCGGCAAGGTGTTTGGTTCGCATACGCGCTCGACCGGCGGTTCCGGTTCGCGCGGCGGATCGAGCTTTGACGATTTCTTTGGTGGCAGCAGCTACGGGACCGAGCGTCATCGTGGGGTCTCGCCCGATGCCGGCCGTGTTGCCTCAACCTTTGGTTCGGGCGCGCCGCGAGCTAAAAAGCCGTCGTCCAAGGTGTCGCCGACGGTGGAGCGCAAGGTCGATCGCGCCAGCGCGTCGCAGGACTTTGCCGCGGGCGATACCGTGAGCCACAAGACCTTTGGTACGGGCACCGTGATCTCGGTCGCCGGAGACATGATCGAGGTCCAATTCGAAAAGACCGGCCAGACCAAAAAGCTTATGAAGGGCTTTGCGCCTATAGTGAAACTGACCTAGGCGGCTTTCCCAGGCACGGCACCTCGGCCTTCAATCGTCGGGCATGACCTCAAGGTCTATGCCCTCCTCTTTCAGGCCGATCTGCCGCACCTGGAAAACCCGTACATCTTGCTAGGTGGGCGCGCCGGGGGCTTTGGTCGCCTGCTCGGACAGTCCTGCTCGCACGGAGAGCACATTAAGTGCTCTCCGGCTCGTGCGGAACTCGCGATCGATGTTGCCCCATACGCCCGCCCGGGTCCTTGGATAACGTTGCTTGCGAACGTCGCTTTGCTCGTTCGCTTTTTGGTCTGGAGAGCCGGGTGGGCTGATATATAGATACGAGTAGGGGCTCCTCCGTTGATGAACGGGGGAGCCCCTTGTTTCGTTTTGGTTGTTGTTGCGACCTAGAGGTGGCTGATGATCAGTTCCATCTTGCCTTCGAGTTCGATCTGGTCCACGGTGCTGGGGGCCAGCAGGTGGCTGCCCTTGTGAACGGGCTCGCCGCAGACGGTGCCTTCGCCGTCGATGACTGACAGGCACATGAAGGGCCAGCGCTGGTCGAGGGTCTTGCTGCCGTCGACGCGCACGCGATCGACGGTGTAGCAGGAGTTAGACTCGAGCTCGGTCACGCCATCGACCTCGGGCGCGGTCACCGTGCCGTCGGTCGGAGCCTGAGCATCAAAGTCGATGCAGTCGAGGCTCTGCTCAATGTGCAGTGGACGCAGTTTGCCGTCGGTACCGGGACGGTCGTAGTCGTACAGGCGATACGTCACGTCGCTCGACTGCTGCGTCTCCAAAATGAGCGTGCCGGTCTTGATGGCGTGGACGGTACCGGAATCAATCTGGAAAAAGTCGCCCTTGTGGATCGGCAGTACGTTGAGCATGTCGTCCCAACGGCCCTCCTCGATCATCTGTGCGGCCTCGGCGCGGTCGTGCGCGCGCTGGCCGACGATGATCGTGGCACCGGGCTCGCAGTCCAGTACATACCAGCACTCGGTTTTGCCCAGGCTGCCGTTCTCGTGCTCGGCGGCGTACTCGTCGTTGGGGTGGATCTGGATCGAAAGGTCGTCCTTGGCGTCCAGGATCTTAATGAGCAGCGGGAACTCCTTGCCCTCGCAGTTGCCAAAGAGCTCGCGGTGCTCGGCCCACAGCCATGATAGCGTGTGACCGACGTACGGGCCCTCAGCGATCTGGCAGTCGCCGTTGGGGTGTGCCGAGATGGCCCAGCACTCACCGATGGGACCCTCGGGAATGTCGTAGCCAAACACGGTCTCCAGCTGGCGGCCGCCCCAGATCTTCTCGTGGAAGATCGGCGTGAGTTTAATCAAATCGGACATGTGCATACTCCCATAAGGTTGTGCGGGTGCCGCGTAAGACAGCTCAAAACGAGCACCCACCGGATTACAAAACTAGGCCAGCGTTACGTTGTGCAGCTCAAAGCGGTCGCCTACGTTGTGCGAGACAGAATATTCAAACGCGGTGCCGCTATCCAAGAAGCCAATCTGGTTGAGTTCGAGCAAGGGAGAGCCGGGTTTGGTATCCAGGCGCTCGGCCTCTTCTTCAGTTGCCGCGACAGCGCGAATGGTACGGTGGAAACTCGAGATCTTGAGTCCGCACTGCTCGCGGATGAAGCTGTAGATCGATGCGTACAGGTCTTTTTTCTTAAGACCCGGAATCAGCTCGAGTGGCATATAGGTGTACTCGATAACGATGGGCTGACCATCGACCTCGCGTACGCGCACGATGTGATAGGCAAAGTCGTCTTCGGCCATTCCCAGTTGGGTCGCAACCTCTGCCGGCGGATTGACGATCGAGAAATCGTAGACCACCGAGGTCACTTTCTCCCCGCGATGCTCGTACGAAAAGCCTTGGGCACGGTCGTTCTTGCCTTGGAAAAACACCTGGCCGGGAAGCCCCGCCGTGTCCTTGACGTAGGTGCCCGATCCGCGCCGGCTAGTAATAAGGCCTTCCTCGGTGATCTGCTCAATCGCTCGTTTGACGGTGATTTTGGAAACGCTATAGAGCTCACAGAACTCGACGACGGTGGGCAACTTATCGCCCGGCTTAAGGGCGCCGTCCTCGATGCTTCGACGGATATCTGCAGCTATCGCCTCGTATTTGGGAATCATGCAATCCTCCCTTCATATTTGCGTCGATATAAAGAGAGTATACCTACTTAAAAAGCATCCATATGGCTTTCATGAAAGAAGTACGATAAAGAAAAATGAAAAAGACGCTTTACATATAAAATTAGAGCGCTATAGTTACAGACAACAAGCGAGATGCATTGGCGTTTGCTTGTACTGTTTGGGGACGGTTTTGTTTTGGCGGGTTGGATATTGGTATGACCGGTGCGCGCCCGCGCCGGATAACCTGCCAAAGCAAACTCGTCTCCAACCGGAAGCTCTAGAACACGAAAGCGAGGACTTTGATGGCACAGTATCAGCTGCCCCGTGACTTCTTCTTTGGCGCTGCTATGTCCGGCCCGCAGACTGAGGGTCAGTGGAACCAGGGCGGCAAGCTCGAGAACCTGTGGGACACCTGGTCCATCCAGGATCTGGGTTCGTTCTACAACTGCGTTGGCTCTTATGCCGGCAATGACTTTATGGCCAAGTACCAGGAAGACTTTCGCATTTTGAAGGACTTGGGCCTGAATACCTATCGCACTTCCATCCAGTGGAGCCGTCTGCTCGATGCCGACGGCAACCTCAACGAGGAGGGTGCTGCGTGGTATCACGAGCTGTTCCGCGCCTCTCGCGAGGCCGGCTTGGAGCCGTTTGTCAACTTGTACCACTTTGACATGCCCACCTACCTCTTTAACCGTGGCGGCTGGGAGAGCCGCGAGGTCGTTGAGGCTTACGCGCATTACGCCGACGTCGCCTTCCACGAGTTTGGCCAGGAGATTAAGTACTGGTTCACCTTTAACGAGCCCATCGTCGAGCCCGAACAGCGCTATCAGGAGGGCGTGTGGTTCCCGCAGCTCCACGACTTTAGCCGCGCCCGCACCGTGCAGTATCACATCTCGCTGGCACATGCGCTGGCCGTGGCCAACTATCGTAAGGCCTATGACGAGGGCGCTATTCGCGCCGATGCCAAGATCGGCATGATCAACTGCTTTACCCCGGTTTACACCAAGCAGAACCCCAGCGAGGCAGACCTCGAGGCCGTGCGTATGACCAGCGGCATCAACAATCGCTGGTGGCTCGACCTTATTACCAAGGGCGAGCTTCCTGCCGACGTGCTCGACAGCCTGGCCGAGGGCGGCGTTAAGCTCCCGTTCCGTGCCGGCGACCAAGAGATTCTCAAGCAGGGTGTTGTCGACTGGCTCGGCTGCAACTACTACCACCCCACGCGTGTTCAGGCGCCGGCGAGCAAGGTCGACCAGTACGGCCTGCCGCACTTTGCCGACGAGTACGTATGGCCCGACGCCGTTATGAACGAGAGCCGTGGCTGGGAGATCTACCCGCAGGGCCTCTACGACTTTGGCATGGACTGCGCTAAAAACTACCCCGATCTTGAGTGGTTCGTTTCCGAGAACGGCATCGGCATCATGGACGAATACAAGAACCGTGACGCCGAAGGAACCATCCAGGATGACTACCGCGTCGACTTTGTACGTCAGCACCTGGAGTGGGTGGCCAAGGCAATTGCCGAGGGCGCCAAGTGCCGCGGATACCATTACTGGGCCGTCATCGATAACTGGTCTTGGGCTAATGCCTTTAAGAACCGTTACGGTTTTGTCGAGGTCGACCTTATGGACGGCTACAAGCGCCGCCTTAAGAAGTCAGCGGCCTGGCTCAAACAGGTCGCCACAACCCACGTGGTTGATTAGCGACCGGGCGAACGCCCAGACCGCGCGCCGCCGCGCGAAACACATGGCACATCTGGTGGCAGAGGGCGACAGGCCACCGTGCGCATAGGAAAAGGCCGGATTTGATAGTTAGGAGCAATCATGGCCAGTGACAACGGAAAGAGCTTCCTCGACAAGTTTGCCGAGGTCTCTGCGAAGGTGGGAAACCAGGTTCACCTGCGTTCCCTGCGCGATGCCTTCGCGACCATCACGCCGCTCTATATCCTTGCGGGTATCGCGGTTCTTATTAACAACGTCGTGTTCCCCCTGTTCCCGCTCGATGCGGCGGGCCTTGCCAACCTTCAGACGTGGGGTTCGGCGATTACGCTGGGTACCCTCAACGTCTCTGCTATTATCTTGGCCGGATTGATTGGCTACAGCCTCGCTAAGAACAAGCGTTTCGATAACCCGCTCGCTTGCGTGGTCGTCGCTATCTCTGCTTTCGTCATCATGATGCCGCAGCAGATCACCGCCACGCTTGCCGCCACGAGCCCGCTGCTCACCGACAAGATCACCTCCGCCGAGGTCACGGGCGCCCTTTCGACTGCCAACACTGGCACTAATGGTCTGTTCTCGGCCATTATCATCGCCCTGCTCTCCGTCTCGCTCTTCATCAAGATTTCTGGCGTCGAGAAGCTCAAGGTTAAGCTGGGCGAGGGCGTGCCTCCCGCGGTCTCCAACTCCTTCAACGTCATGATCCCGATGCTGCTCAACCTCGCGATCTTCGCTCTTGCCGCAGCCCTGCTCGCCGTGTGCGCCGGCACCGATCTGTGCGCCATCATCTCCACGTGCATCTCCAACCCGCTCAAGAGCATCATGAACGCCGGTCCGTGGGCTGTTATCCTCATCTACACCCTTGCCAACCTGCTGTTCTGCGTCGGTATTCACCAGTCCACCATCTCTGGCGCTACCGTCGAGCCGATCCTGACCATGCTCATCGTCGACAACATGGCTACCTTTGCCGCCGGTGGCACCATCCAGCCCGATCACTACATGAACATGCAGATCGTTAACAGCTTCGCCCTCATCGGCGGCTCGGGCTGCACCCTCATGCTTCTGCTCGACACGCTCCTGTTCTCCAAGAACAAGGCATCCGAGACCGTTTCCAAGATGGCTATCCTGCCTGGTCTGTTCAACATTAACGAGCCGGTTATCTACGGTTACCCCATCGTGTACAACCTGCCGCTCATGATTCCGTTCGTTCTTCTTCCCGACCTGTTCATCGGCATCACCTATGGCCTTACCTGCGCAGGCATCATCAGCCCCTGCATCGCCCAGGTGCCCTGGACTATGCCTCCCGTCATCAATGCCCTGCTCGCTACGGGCTTTGACTGGCGCGCCGGCGTGTGGCAGGCTCTCGAGATTGTCATTGGCATGGCCGTCTACCTGCCCTTTATGAAGATTTCCGAGAAGGCAATCGCCAAGCAGGAGGCTCTCGCCGAGTAGAACGCCTAACGTTCGTCCCTTTCACCGTTGCGGGCACCGGTACGCGGTGCCGGCGCCCGCGGCTCTCTCCCTTGTGTAAAGATGCAGGGGGTGGGCACAATAGCCGCAAGGAATAAAACCAGTCGTCGTCTGCGCGCCGCGCAGTTATAAGGAGGAAACCATGAAGAAGATCATGCTCTGCTGCAATGCCGGTATGTCCACGAGCCTGCTGGTCCAGAAGATGCAGGCCGAGGTTGCAAACCGTGGTCTGGATATTGAGGTCGAGGCTCGTCCCATGAACGAGGCCCACGATCACCTGGACGAGTGCGACATGTTGCTGCTTGGCCCGCAGATCGGCTACACCAAGGGCGATTTTGAGAAGGAGGCCGCCGGTCGTTTTCCGGTCGAGGTCATCAACATGGTCGACTACGGCCGCATGAACGCTGCCGGCATCATCGACCACTGCGTCAGCGTGATGGGCTAGGTGCTCCGCATGGAGGATATGAACGAACTGCAGATGACCTGCTTTGAGATCATCAGCTACGTCGGTACCGCCAAGAGCATGTACATCAATGCCGTGCAAAAGGCCAAGGAGGGCGATTTTGACGCCGCCGAGGAGCTTATCAAGCAGGGCGACGAGGCCTATAACGGTGGCCACGATGTTCACATGGGGCTTCTGAAGAAGGAGGCCAACGGCGAGCGTAACGGCGAGGCTCCGTTGATTCTGCTGCATGCCGAGGACCAGATGGCCGGCACCGAGACCATGCGCGTCATGGCGACGGAGCTCATCGAGGTTCACAAGCAGCTGCAGGCACTTCAGGCCTAGTCGGCGTTATCGCCGCGACGGACCGTGCGATCCAACAGACAACACAGTCCCTTTGACGGGCGCCGGGAGTCTCCGCCTCCCGGCGCCCTTATATTTGGCGAAGGCCCTGCGTGACCTTTTGAGCGGTCGTTTGCGTTTTCACAGATAAAACCTGCCAAAACAAACCTGTCCCTTTTTGGCTGGTTTTTGCCTTGGGAGCGGTACCATACAGGCAATGTTTAAACGAGAAAGGTGGGCTCCCATGGAACCTAAGCAGTACTACATCGGCATTGACGTCGGCGGCACTTCGGTTAAGGAGGGCCTGTTCGACGAGGACGGTAACCTGCTGGCCAAGGCAAGCGTACCCACGCCGCCCATCGTTGACGCTGCGGGCTTTGCCGCGGTGACCGAGGCTATCGACCAGGTGGTCGCCAAGGCCCAGATTCCGCGCGCCTTTGTGGCGGGTATTGGCCTGGCCGTTCCGTGCCCCATCCCGGCATCGGGCGATGCCAAGGTCAAGGCCAACATTGCCATTAACCTGCCCGAGCTGAGAGTCGCCATTCAGGAGCACTGCCCCGACGCGGTCGTTAAGTACGAGAACGATGCCAACGCCGCTGCCATGGGCGAGGCCTGGCTCGGCTCTGCCAAGGGCGTACAGAACGTGGTGATGGTCACCATTGGTACCGGCGTGGGCGGCGGCGTTATCGTTAACGGCGACGTGGTATCGGGCGTTGTGGGCGCCGGCGGCGAGATTGGCCACATGTGCCTGAACCCGGCTGAGGAACGCACCTGCGGCTGCGGCGGCCATGGCCATCTGGAGCAGTATTCCAGCGCCACCGGCGTGGTGAGCAACTACCTTGCCGAGTGCGAAAAGGCGGGCGTCGAGCCCATCGAGCTGACCGGCCCCTCCGATTCCAAGGACGTGTTCCAGGCCTGCCGCGAGGGCGACAAGCTCGCGCTGGCCGCGGCCGATACCATGGCCGACTATCTCGGCCGCGCACTGGCGCTTATTGCCAACGTGGTTGATCCCGAGATGTTCCTCATCGGCGGCGGCGCCTCCGCCTCGGCCGATGTCTACCTCGACAAGGTTCGCGAGCACTTTAAGCAGTACGCGCTTTCCGCCTCGCGCGAGACGCCCATTAAGGTCGCTTCGCTCGGCAACGACGCCGGCATCATCGGTGCCGCCTACGTAGCCCTGCGCGCCGCCGGTAAATAGCTGGTGCAATGTAACCTGTCCCCCGTGCCTGCCCCAAAATATGCCGTGCTCCTTCCGTCTGCGAAGGCTCGGCATCGGCGTGCTACCATAGCTACGTCCAAGTACACATATCAAGTGGAGGATATCCATGGCAAACGTTCTTGTCTTTGGTCACCAGAACCCCGATAACGACGCCATCATGAGCGCCGTCGTCCTGTCCCAGCTGCTCAACCAGGTTGAGTATGCCGGCAACACCTACGAGGCCTGCGCCCTTGGTCAGCTTCCGGCAGAGTCCGCCAAGCTGCTTGCCGACGCCGGCATCGCCGAGCCCCGCGTGATTGAGTCCGTCGAGGCCGGTCAGCTCGTCGTCCTCACCGACCACAACGAGTCTGCCCAGTCCGTTGCCGGTCTTAAGGACGCCACGGTCTTTGGTGTCGTCGATCATCACCGCATCGGCGACTTCGAGACCGCCGGCCCGCTGCACTACATCTGCCTGCCCTGGGGCTCCAGCTGCACCATCGTCACCAAGCTCGCCGGCGTGCTCGGCGTTGAGCTTTCCGACGTCCAGGCTAAGCTGCTGCTCTCGGCCATGATGACCGATACGCTCATGCTCAAGAGCCCCACCACCACCGATGTCGACCGCACCGTTGCCGCCAAGCTCGGCGAGCAGGTGGGCGTCGACCCGGTCAAGTTTGGCATGGAGGTCTTCCTCACCCGTCCGTCCGGCTCCTTCACTGCAGCCGAGATGGTCGGCAACGACATCAAGATGTTCGAGCCCGCTGGCAAGAAGCTGCTCATTGGCCAGTACGAGACCGTCGACAAGAGCCGCGCGCTCGGCATGATCGACGAGATCCGCGAGGCCATGCGCGCCTACGCCGCCGAGAAGGGTGCCGACGGCATCGTCCTGTGCATCACCGACATCATGGAGGAGGGCTCGCAGGTCCTGCTCGAGGGCGAGACCGAGGCTGCTCAGAAGGGCCTGGGCATTGCCGACGAGCACGACGGCGTCTGGATGCCGGGCGTCCTCTCCCGCAAAAAGCAGGTCGCTGCCCCCATCATGGCCGCCTGCTAGGTTTAGTTGACCGAACGCCACGACCGGATCGCGGACGCCCCGCGCTCCGGTCGTTTTTTGTGCACGACGCTGCGTCGTCTCTTGGGCAGGCGCGCCCGTGCCGTTGAGCAAATAATGTTCAACCTGTGGTTCCGCTTTTCGGCCACGCCTGCGTGCTTGTCGTGCAGGGTAGGCTAGATGCAAGCGTAATACGTTAGAGCGCGGCGCCGCCACTTGGGCGGGCCGTGCTTTTTTAAGACGGGAGCCTTCCCGTGAAAGGAGCCGCCCATGGCAGCAACTGAGCAGCTGTTCAACGTTCGTGAGCGCAAGCGCTTTGAACGTCACGACATTTGGGAGCGCATCGCCGAGAACGGCACGATTTCCGCCGCCGTCATGGTCTTCGCCGCTATCGCCGCCGTCATCTGCGCCAACACCGATGCCTACGAGGCCATCCATCACTTTTTGGAGACCCCGCTGTATGTGGGCTTGGGCAACCTTACGGCCGGTCTCACCGTTGAGCTTTTCGTCAACGACTTCCTCATGGCGATTTTCTTTTTGTTGGTGGGCATTGAGCTTAAGTACGAGATGACGGTCGGCGAGCTCAAGAATCCGCGTCAGGCCATGCTTCCCATGCTGGCGGCCGTGGGCGGCGTCGTCGTTCCCGCCTGCATCTACCTGATCTTTAACCATGCCGGTGCCCGCAACGGTTGGGCCATTCCCATGGCAACCGATATTGCCTTTGCGCTGGGCGTGCTGTCGCTTTTGGGCAATCGCGTGCCCAACGGCGTGCGCGTGTTCTTCTCGACGCTCGCTATTGCCGACGACCTGATTTCCATCGCCGCCATCGCCATTTTCTACGGTCAGAGCCCCAATCCGTTTTGGTTGGGCGCCGCCGCGCTTGTGACCTGCGCGCTCGTGTGGCTTAACAAGACGCAGCATTACCGCCTTGCCCCGTATTCGGTACTGGGTCTGCTGTTGTGGTTCTGCATGTTCAAGAGCGGCGTGCACGCTACGCTTGCCGGCGTCATCCTGGCCTTCACCATTCCGGCCAAGTGCGGCGTCAAGCTCGATAGCCTTACCGATTGGCTGGGCGAGTGCCTGCCGTTGCTCGATGACCGCTACGACGACGAGGCGCACATCCTGGGCCAGCATGACTTTACCGTCTCGACAACCAAGGTCGAGCGCGTCATGCACCGCGTGACCCCGCCGCTTATCCGCATGGAGCGTCTGATCTCCACGCCGGTCAACTTTGTGATCCTGCCGATCTTTGCGTTCGTGAACGCGCAGGTTCGTCTGGTGGGCGTGGACATGAGCACGCTGCTCACCGACCCGGTGACGCTCGGCGTGTACTTTGGCATGCTGCTGGGCAAGCCGATCGGCATCTTTGGTATGACGTTTGCCCTGGTTAAGCTTAAGGCCTGCGAGCTGCCGCACAATGTCAACTGGCACATGATTGCCGGCGTGGGCATTCTGGGCGGTATCGGCTTTACCATGTCGATCCTCATCAGCGGCCTCGCCTTCCCGACGGCCCAGTTTGAGGTTCTGGCTGCCAAGGCCGCTATTCTCGCCGGTTCGGTCACCGCTGCCGTGCTCGGCATGATCTACATGAGCGTGGTCTGCAAGCATCCCTCGCCCAAGGACGAGTAAAAGCACATACAAGTTTGAAAACGCCGCCTGTGAACACCATCACAAGCGGCGTTTTTAGTCATTGGGGACGTTCTTAAATGACTAGGGCTATTCCACGGTGCCGTAGACGGCGCCCCAGCCGTGGGCGGCTAAGGCGGAGTTGAGCTGATCACAAAGTGACTGGCGGTCGTAATAGCCGGGCGGCAAAAGGTTCACGATCTCCATGAGGTCGGGCGCCAGGTCTAAGATTTCGGCCTGTACGATCAGATCCAGGCGGTCGATGGCGTGGCGGTCGTAAAACAGTCCGTCGACCAGGCGCTGCAGGTCGCCGAATTCCTCGGCCTGAAACGATCCGTACTCCATAGTGCCTCCTTGGGCGCCCCACGCCGGCATGCGCGGCGATTCGTAATTCATTGCGATGAACTTAATCTATCACGGCTTCATACCGTTGCGGCGGTGGCGGTCTATACTTAGACGAACTGCAACGTACCGCTTCGCGAAAGGTCGCACCCCATGCAGACGATCTACCAGAAGATGGAAACCACCGAACTCGATGCCGCCATCGAGGCGCTCAAAGCCGAGGCCGCCGAGGTCAAGGCCAAGGGCCTGGCGCTCGACATGGCCCGCGGCAAGCCGTCGCCCTCCCAGGTGGACATCTCTCGACCCATGCTCGATATCCTCAATGCCGATGCCGATCTGCACGACGGCGACGTCGATTGTTCCAACTACGGCTGCTTTGAGGGCATTCCCTCGGCACGCAAACTAGCGGGGGAGTTCCTGGGTTGCCCTGCCGAGCAGACGCTCGTGCTGGGCTCGTCGAGCCTGCTGATCGAGCACGATATCGCCGGCATGTTCTGGCGTTGCGGTTCGTGCGGCAGCGACCCTTGGGAGGCTTACGAGGCAGCGCACGACGGCAAGAAGGTCAAGTTCCTGTGCCCCGTTCCTGGCTACGATCGCCACTTTGGCATTACCGCCGATCTGGGTATCGAGAACGTTCCCGTCGCGATGACCGACAACGGCCCCGACATGGACGAGGTCGAGCGCCTGGTTGCCGCCGACGACTCCATCAAGGGCATCTGGTGCGTGCCCAAGTATTCCAACCCTACGGGCATTACCTTTAGCGAGGACACCGTGCGCCGCCTGGTCGAGATGTCCACGGCCGCGCCCGATTTCCGCATCTTCTGGGACAACGCCTATTGCGTGCACGACCTGTACGACGAGACCGACGAGCTTGCCAACATCTTCGACCTCGCTCGCGCGGCGGGCACTGAGGACCGTGTGGTGGCATTTGCCTCGACGTCCAAGATCACCTTCCCGGGCGCCGGCATCGGCTTTATCGGTGCGAGCCCCGCGGTCATCGCCGAGTTCTCCAAGCGCCTGAAGGCAGGCCTTATCAGCGCCGACAAGCTCAACCAGCTGCGCCACGTGCGTTTCCTTCCCACCATCGAGGCGGTCAAGGAGCACATGAAAAAGCATGCCGAGTTCTTGCGCCCGCGCTTTGAGGCCGTCGAGCGCAAGCTCACCGAGGGCTTGGGCGACACGGGCTGCGCCACTTGGACGCACCCCCGCGGCGGCTACTTTGTAAGCTTCGATGGTCCCGAGGGCTCGGCCCAAAAGGTCGCCGCGCTTTGCGCCGACCTGGGCGTCAAACTCACGCCGGCCGGTGCCACCTGGCCCTATGGCAAGGACCCGCGCGACACCAACATCCGCATCGCGCCGAGCTATCCCACGGTCGAGGACCTGGAGGCCGCGCTCGATGTGCTGGTGCTGGCCGTTAAGCTTGTCGCTGCCGAGCTTGCGCGTGCCGAGCGCGCCTAACGCGCGGCTTCCCGTACTATCCGCACTTTCGATACGTAAAGGAGCGTATACATGGATTTGGGTATTTCCACCAACCCCACGCCAGAGCTCTACACCATTATGGTGACCGGTGAGATCGATATCTCTAACGCCGATAGCCTGCGCAATGCCATCGACCTGGCGCTCGAGCAGCCCACTGAGGCCGTTGAGCTCAATTTTGCCCAGGTGAGCTACATCGATTCGACGGGCATTGGCGTGCTCGTGGGCGCCGCGCACCACGCGGCCGACCACGGCAAGCGCTTTAGCTGCACCAATGTGCAGCCCCCGGTGATGCGCGTGGTTCTGCTGTTGGGTGTCGACCAGGAGATTTCGATCACCGCTGCATAATCTTTGCCCCCAAAAGGGCGTGCCGTTTGGCATATGTTTGTGATGCGCTCGGACGTTTTGGCGTCCGGGCGCTATACTTGACCGAATGAATAGACGAGTTCCGGCCGAATGGCGCGGTGCGGGCTCGACTCACATCGAGCCTTGGAGGTATGTGTGTTTGGTATTGGAGAGGGTGAGCTCGCGATCATCGTGGTCTTCGGCTTTTTGCTGTTTGGCCCGGATAAGCTCCCGCAGATGGGCCGCACGATCGGCCGTGCCATCCGTCAGTTCCGCGAGACGCAGGAAAAGATGACGGCCGTTGTTCAGTCCGAGATTATCGATCCGGTGAGCGAGGCCGCGTCGGCCCCGGTCAAGCCCAAGAAGGCCGCTGCGACCGACGACGATTCCGATGCGGACGAGGATGCCGCCGAGGCGGCAGCGCCCGCCAAGAAGGAGACCTTTGCCGAGCGTCGCGCTCGTCTTGCTGCCGAGAAGGCCGCGAGCGAGGGTGCTGCTGAGGGCGAAGGTGCTGTTGATGAGGCCGAGGGTACAGAGCCTGCTGCTGCTGATGCCGTCGAGCCCGAGCCTGCTGCAGAGCCGGAGCCCGAGCCCGAGCCGGCAGAGCCCACGACGGCTGACCTCTACGCCCGTCGTCCCCGCAAGCGCAAGGCCGTCGTCGACCAGCTCGCTCGCGAGCTCGAGGCCGAGGACGACGCTGCTGCCGCCGACGCCCCGAAGGGAGGCGATGAGTAATGCCTATCGGACCTGCGCGTATGCCGCTCTTCGATCACCTGGGAGAGCTTCGTCGCCGCCTGACCATCGTGGTCGTGTCGGTGTTTGCCGCCGCTATCGTGCTGTATTTCGCCACACCCGTGGTGCTCGACATCTTGGAAGACCCCATCCGCTCCTTTGTGCCGGACGGTAAGTTCTACATCACCACCACGCTCGGCGGTTTTGGCCTGCGCTTCTCGCTGGCCATCAAGATGGCCGTGGTCATGTGCACGCCCATGATCATCTGGCAGATCCTGGCATTTTTCCTGCCGGCACTGCGCCCCAACGAGCGCAAGTGGGTTGTGCCCACGGTGCTCGCCTCGACGGTGCTGTTCTTCCTGGGTGCCATCTTCTGCTACTTCATCATCATCCCGGCGGGCTTTGAGTGGCTCATCGGCGAGACCTCGGCTGTCGCTACGGCGCTGCCCGATCTGGAGAACTACGTCAACATGGAGCTGCTCTTTATGATCGGCTTTGGTGTGGCGTTTGAGCTGCCGCTCATCATCTTCTACCTGTCCGTTTTCCACATCGTGTCCTATGCGGCCTTCCGCAGCGCCTGGCGTTACGTATACGTTGGCCTGCTCGTGGGCTCGGCTGTGATCACGCCCGACGGCTCGCCCGTTACGCTGGGTCTCATGTATGGCGCCCTGCTCTCGCTCTACGAGATTTCGCTCGCCATCGCTCGCGTGGTCATTACCGCGCGCGAGGGCAAGGAGGGCCTGTTCGTGAGCCGTCTGGACCTGTTCTCGGACGACGAGGACGACGAGGAGTAAATCGGTATGCACGAGGTTGGCATTGTCAACGGCATACTCGATACAGTGATTCGCGCGGCGCGTGGGGCGGGGGCCTCGCGCGCTGTTTTGGTTACGCTGCGTATCGGGGATATGACCGAGGTCGTGCGCGAGGCGCTCGACTTTGCGTGGGAGACATTTCGCGACGAGGACCCGCTCACGCGCGGCTGCGAGCTTGCCGTGGAGGAGGTCCATCCACAAAGCGAGTGTCTGGACTGCGGCGAGGTTTTCGACCACGATCGCTTCCACTGTCGCTGTCCCCAGTGTGGTGGTGCCAACGTGCGCCTACTGCACGGCCGCGAGCTCGATATCGCAAGTATCGAAATCGAAACCCCCGACGATTAGCCCGCTAGCCATCTGGTGATGGGGTATAAAGGGGCCAAAGTAAGGAGCGCTAAGTATGGCCGAGAAAACGATTGATATCGCGTCGCCGATCCTGTCGCGCAACGAGCGCCTGGCAGATCAGCTGCGTCAGCGATTTAATGAGACAGGCACCTACGTGATCAACGTCTTGTCGAGCCCCGGTTCGGGCAAGACCACCACGATTCTGGGTACCAACGAGCGTCTGCGTGACAAAGCCGGCCTGCGCTGTGCCGTCATCGAGGGCGATATCGCCTCGGATGTCGACGCCATCACCATGAAGGAAGCCGGCATGCCCGCCATCCAGATCAACACGGGCGGCCTGTGCCACCTCGAGGGCAACATGGTCATGGAGGCCGTCGACGCCTTCGACCACGCCGTCGGTCTGGAGAACATCGACGTCATCTTTATCGAAAATGTGGGTAACCTGGTCTGCCCGGTCGACTTTGACCTGGGCGAGAACCTGTCCATCATGATCCTCTCGGTGCCCGAGGGCGACGACAAGCCCATCAAGTATCCGGGCATCTTCCAGCACGCCGGCGCACAGCTGCTCAACAAGGTCGATGTGGCCCCGGCTTTCGATTTTGACATGGATAGGTATACTAAGACACTCGATGACCTCAATCCGCAGGCGCCGCGGTTTGCCGTGAGCGCGCGCAAGGGCGAGGGCATGGATGCCTGGTGCGATTGGCTCATCGGGCAGATCGAGCAAGCAAGGGCGTAAATCGGCCGCCACACGGGCGGGTGTAGCCGCAGAGACACGAGATAGGAGCCTCTTTTGAAGCTCATCATCGCCGAGAAAAACGACGCCGCGCGTCAGATCGCCGAGCGTCTGTCCACGGGCAAACCCAAAAAGGACAAGGTGTACAACACCGCCATCTACCGTTTTGAGTGGAAGGGCGAGGAGTGCGTGACCATCGGCCTTGCCGGTCACATTCTGGCGCCCGATTTTTGCGACAGCGTGCTGTTCGATAAAAAGCTGGGCTGGTATTCGGTCACGGAGGACGGCGAAATGCTGCCGGCCGACATGCCCGATGGCCTGGCTCGTCCGCCCTACGACACCAAGCGCAAGCCGTTTCTTGCCGACGGTATCTCCATCAAGGGCTGGAAGCTCGAGAGCCTGCCCTATCTCACCTGGGCGCCCGTCATTAAGCTGCCGGCCGAGAAAGAACTCATTCGTTCGCTCAAGAACCTCGCTAAAAAGTCCGACAGCGTCATCATCGCCACGGACTTCGATCGCGAGGGCGAGCTGATCGGTTCGGACGCCCTCAACAAGGTGCGCGAGGTTGCGCCCGACTTGCCGGTTGCCCGCGCCCAGTATTCTTCGTTTACCAAGGCCGAGATCACGCAGGCCTTCGACAATCTTGTCTCGCTCGACCAGAATCTGGCCGACGCTGGCGAGAGCCGTCAGCACATCGACCTTATCTGGGGCGCGGTGCTCACGCGCTACCTGACGCTCGCCAAGTTTGGCGGCTTTGGCAACGTGCGCTCCGCCGGCCGCGTGCAGACGCCGACGCTCGCCCTGGTGGTCGAGCGCGAGCGCGAGCGCATGGCGTTTGTGCCCGAGGACTATTGGCAGATTCGCGGCATGGGTGCCGCGCAGGGCGCTGCCGAGGACGATCGCTTTAAGATTGCCCACAAGACGGCACGTTTTACCGACAAGGATGCTGCCGAGACGGCGTATGGTCACGTCGACGGCGCCAAGACGGCAACCGTCGCCGCGGTGACCAAGCGTTCGCGTAAGCAACAGCCGCCCACGCCGTTCGCGACGACCTCGCTGCAGGCTGCCGCCGCGGCCGAGGGCATCTCGCCTGCGCGTACGATGCGCATCGCCGAGTCCCTCTACATGGCGGGCCTCATCAGCTATCCGCGTGTCGACAACACCGTGTACCCCGCGACGCTCGATCTGGGCGCCGTGGTGAGCGACTTGGCAAAGATCAACCCGGCGTTGGCGCCCGTGTGCAAAAAGGTGCTCGCCGGTCCCATGAAGCCCACGCGCGGCAAGGTCGAGACCACCGACCACCCGCCTATCTATCCCACGGGCGAGGGCGATCCGTCCACGCTCGACGGCGGCCAGCGCAAGCTTTACGACCTCATCGCCCGCCGCTTCCTGGCAACGCTCATGGGTCCCGCGACCATCGAGAACACCAAGCTCGAGCTCGACGTCAACGGCGAGCCGTTCGTGGCTTCGGGCGACGTGCTCGTGACCCCGGGTTTCCGCGAGGCGTACCCGTACGGACTCAAGCGCGACGAGCAGATGCCGCCGCTGGAGCAGGGCGACACGGTCGACGTGTTCGACATTAAGCTTGAGGCCAAGCAGACCGAGCCGCCCGCGCGCTACAGCCAGGGCAAGCTCGTGCAGGAGATGGAAAAGCGCGGCCTGGGCACCAAGTCCACGCGCGCGAGCATCATCGAGCGCCTGTACGCCGTGCGCTACCTCAAAAACGATCCCGTGGAGCCGAGCCAGCTGGGCATCGCCATCATCGACGCGCTGACGCAGTTTGCCCCGCGCATCACGAGCCCCGATATGACCAGCGAGCTCGACGGCGACATGACTCGCGTCGAGCGCGGCGAGGACACCGAAGAGCATGTCGTGACGCACTCGCGTGCGCTGCTGGCCGGCGTGCTCGACGAGCTGCTCAAGCATACGCAGGAGCTCGGCGACGCCATCAGCGACGCCGTCACGGCCGATGCGCGCGTGGGCGCCTGCCCCAAGTGCGGCAAGGACCTGGTTATGAAGACGAGCGCCAAGACCCGCGGCAGCTTCATTGGCTGCATGGGCTGGCCCGACTGCGACGTGACCTATCCGGTGCCGAGCGGCGTCAAGGTGAGCCCGCTCGAGGGCGAGGCCGCCGTGTGCCCCGAGTGCGGTGCGCCGCGCATCAAGTGTCAGCCGTTCCGCCAGAAGGCTTTCGAGATTTGCGTGAACCCGACGTGCCCCACCAACTACGAGCCCGACCTTAAGGTGGGCGAGTGCAAAGTGTGTGCCGAGGCAGGGCGCCATGGCGACCTGATCGCGCACAAGAGCGAAAAGAGCGGCAAGCGCTTTATCCGCTGCACCAACTATGACGATTGCGGCGTGAGCTATCCGCTGCCGGCGCGTGGCAAGCTCGAGGCGACGGGCGAGACCTGTCCCGAGTGCGGCGCCCCCATCGTGGTGGTCAACACGGCGCGCGGTCCGTGGCGTATCTGCGTCAACATGGACTGCCCGACCAAGGAGAAGAAGCCCGCCCGCGGCCGCAAGACCGCGACTAAGGCGAGCACGGCAAAGAAGACCACGGCTAAGAAAGCCACTGCCGCCAAGAAGACGACCGCGAAGAAGTCGACTGCCAAGAAAGCAGCCGCCGACAAGTAACGGCGCAGTCGAAACAGTGCCCAAAAAACGAGCGAGGGTCCCATGATCCTCGCTCGTTTTTTGACCGGCAGTTAGGGACGTTCCTTTTCTGCCGGCAGTTTAGGAACGTCCCTAACTGCCGGCTCGGGAACGACAAAGCGCTAGTTCACCTCGACAGGCTTGGCGCCGGGATAGCGCTCCTCAAAGTCTAGGCGGTACTTATTGTCATTGGTGCCCGCCACGTTGTCGCGCGACAGCGGCGCCACGATCTCATTCTTGTGGTCCGCAGGCTTGGCGTATTTCAGGCTGATCTCCCAGGCATCACAGATTGCGTCAATGCGGTGATCCAGGTCGTCGTACAGGGCGATGATGTCCTTCCAGGAGCTGTAGTTCTTGGAGCTCGTCGGGACGTCCAGGTCCTCGACGATGTCGTAATACTGCTCGATGGTGTCCTCCGTGCGCTCGGCGACGTCGGCGAGATTTTGACGGGTGGTTCGATCCTCTTCCAGATAGTTGCCGTTGAAGTTCTGCGCGCAGCCACGGACCTGGCTGTCGAGATCTTCGAGCAGGTCGTAGTATTCGCTCAGGCGACGGTAGAGGTTCTGCTCGGAGAGCGTTGCTTCGCCGCCATCCTCGTCGTCATCGTCATCATCGTCGTACAGACTGTTGGGATCGCCGAGAGGCTTTAGGTCATCGTCGTCGACGTCATGGTGCAGCTTAACTACCTCGGCAGTCGTCTGCGTGGCGGCGTTGTCGAACGGTCTGATTGCAAAGAAGATGACCAGGGCGATGATGATCGCCACCAGCACAACGATAACGGCGATAAGCGGCCCGGTGCCGCTCTTTTTGGGAGCGGGGGTCTGTGGCGAAGCGGGTGCGTATGCGGGAGCCGGCTGCTGTTGGGGCGAGCCGCTCGCGACGGGTATGCGCTGCGTGGTCTCGACGGCCTCGGTCCTTACGGCGGGGTCGGGGCTATAGGCGAGGGAGTCGTCCGCCTTGGCTTGCGGCGTATCAAGGGAGCCGGTCTGCTCAAAAGCGGGCTGGCTATCGCTCGCGGCTGTTTGCTCAACGGGTGCACCGCACGAGGTGCAGAACTTGGCATCATCTGCAAGAAGCTTGCCGCACGAGGCGCAATACCGAGACATTGCCACTCCTTTCGCCATATTTCAATGCAATACGACGATTATACCCAGCATCCAAAATTCCCCATCATACGTTACGGTGAAATAGGGGCTGTTTGGCGGTCTCAGAGCTTCAATCAGCCCCTATTTCACCGCAACTTTGGAAAGGCGCCTTTAACCATTGGGGACGCGCCGAGCACTGGGGTATCATGGCTTGGTTGATATATCTGCATTTACGCGCCTTGTAGGAAGGGGCTGCGCCCATGGCTTTTGAGCCTGCTCAACATAGCTTTATCACGCTCGAGGGCGTCGACGGTGCCGGCAAGTCCACGCAGGCGCGCCTGCTTGCCCGTGCGCTCGACCTCGCTGGCTATCAGGTCGTAACTCTGCGCGAGCCGGGTGGCACTGCCATCAGCGAAAAGATTCGCGCTTTGCTGCTCGACCCCGCCAACACGGCGATGGGAGACACCTGCGAGTTGCTGCTCTACGAGGCGGCGCGTGCCCAGCTGGTGCACGAGGTCATCGCGCCCGCCCTTGCGGCCGGCAAGGTGGTCCTGTGCGATCGCTTCTACGATTCCACGACCTGCTACCAGGCATTTGCCGATGGCCTCGATCGCCAGATGGTGCGCGACGCCAACAACCTGGCCGTCGCGGGAACGCACCCGGCACTCACACTCGTCTACCACATCACGCCCGAGCAGGCGGCGCTGCGCATGGCGGCCCGCGGTGCGACCGATCGCATGGAGGCCAAGGGCATGGCCTTCCAGGAGCGTGTCTATCAGGGATTTTGTGCCATTGCCGCCGAGGAGCCAGACCGCGTAAAGCTCATCGACGCGACCGCGTCCATCGAAGACGTCTTCGCGCAGACGGTCGAGCAGGTTCGCGCGTACGGTCTCGACATTCCGCGGGAAGCCGTCGCCGCCGCGCTTGCCAAGGAGGCCGAGTAACATGGCCCCCGCTCAGGCAAGCCTGCTGGCCAAGCTCAACACCCAAGAGCGCGTGCGCGACTTTTTGACCAATGCCGTCGCTAGCGGTCGCGCATCGCACGCCTACCTGTTTTTGGGTGCGCCCGGCGCGGGCAAGCTCGACGCCGCGTGGGCGCTCGCCCAAGCCTTCCTGTGCGAGCAGGACGGCTGCGGCGCATGCGACAGCTGCGTGCGCGTTGCTCGGCATACGCATCCCGACGTGCGCTATTACACTCCCGAGAGCGCCACGGGTTACCTCATTGCCCAGACCCGCGAGCTGCTCGATGACGTGCCGCTGGCGCCCATCCGCGCCAAGGCAAAGGTCTACATCATCGACCGTGCCGAGCAACTGCGTGCCAACACCGCCAACGCACTGCTCAAAACGCTCGAGGAGCCGCCCGAGGGCGTTATGTTTATCTTGCTGGGCACCTCGGCCGACGTGATGCTGCCCACTATCGTGAGTCGTTGCCAGTGCGTGCCGTTTCGGCTGGTATCGCCCGCCGTCGCCGCGCAGGCCGTGAGCCGCGCCACCGGTCAGGACCCTGCGCGTTGCCGCATGGCGGTCGCCGTGGCGGGAAGCCCCACACGCGGCATCGAGTTTCTTAAGAGCGCCGAGCGCCAGGATGCTCGCCGCCAGATGGTCCGCGCCATCGATTCGCTCATCGCCGCCGACGAGGCCGACGTGCTCAGCCGCGCCAAGTCGCTCATTGTCGCCGTTAAGGCGCCGCTCGCCGAGGTCAAGTCCACGCAGGAAAAGGTACTCGAGCAAAATGCCGACTACCTGTCGCGTGGAGCATTGAAGCAGCTTGAGGACCGCAACAAGCGCGAACTCAACGCGCGCGAGCGTTCGGGTATCATGGAAGCGCTGGCGAGCGCGCGGACGCTCATGCGCGACGTGCTGCTGACACTTCAGGATGAGGCGGCCGACGTCGTGAACGAGGATGTGCGCGACACGATCGGTCGGCTTGCCGCCGCGACCAATGTTGCGGGTGCCACCCAGGCGCTCGAGGCGGTCGCAACCGCCGAGCGCAACATCGCCAGAAACGTTACTCCCCAGCTGGCCATCGAGGTCATGCTGTTCGATATCAGGAAGGCACTGAAATGCCGTTAGTCGTACCCGTTAAGTTTACCTACGCCTCGCGCGACCTGTGGTTCGACCCGCAGGATCTGGATATCCTCGAGGCCGATTATGCTATCTGCTCCACCGAGCGCGGAACCGAGATCGGCTTGGTTACGGCCGATCCCTTCGAGGTGCCGCAAGACGAGATCGGTCAGCCGCTCAAGCCCGTGCTGCGCGTGGCGAGCGACATCGACCTGCAGCTTGCCGACGATCTTGCCATCCAGGGCGACGAGGCCATGGTCGATTTCCGCCGTCTGGTCAAAGAACTCGACCTCGAGATGAAGCCGGTCGGCGTCGAGTACCTGTTTGGCGGCGAGAAGGCCGTGTTCTACTTTGCGGCCGAGGAGCGCGTCGATTTTCGCCAGCTCGTCAAGGATCTGTCCTCGACGCTGCACATTCGCGTCGACATGCGCCAGATCGGCGTGCGCGACGAGACTCGCCTGGTGGGCGGCTATGCCCAGTGCGGCCAGGAGCTCTGCTGCACGCGCTTTGGCGGACAGTTTGAGCCCGTCTCGATCCGCATGGCAAAAGAGCAGGACCTGCCGCTCAATTCCTCCAAGATCAGCGGCGTGTGCGGCCGCCTGATGTGCTGCCTGCGCTACGAGTTCGAGGCCTACAAGGACTTTAAGAGCCGTGCGCCCAAAAAGAAGACGCTCATCGATACGCCGCTCGGCAAGGCGCGTATTCAGGAATATGACACGCCGCGTGAGCAGCTGGTGCTGCGCCTGGAGAACGGCAAGGTCTTTAAGGTCAACCTGGCCGATATGACCTGCTCGGAGGGCTGCAAAAAGAAGGCCGCCGAGCAGGGCTGCAACTGCCGCCCCGACTGCGTGACGCGCGACGTGCTCGAGCGCATCGAGTCGCCCGAGATGCGCCTGGCGCTCATGGAGCTCGACCGCGAGAACGGCGTCGACGTGGGCGATGGCCTGTCGAGCGCCGACCGTCTGGCCGGTACGTCGATGCCCAAGCGCCGTCGTCGCGATGCTGAATCCGATGCTCGCGCCGGTCAGAGCCAGGGCGAGGGCCGTGGCCGCGGAAAGGGCCGTGGCAATGCCGCAACGCCCGAGGCCGAGGAGGCCGCCGGTGGCCGCCGCCGTCGCAAGCGCGCGGGCTCGGGCGATGTCGGCGAGGCTGCAGCTGCAGGCAAGAACTCCTCCCGCGAGCGCGAGACTCAGCAGCCTCAGCAGCAAAACCGCGGCGGTGGCATGAACCCCACGCGCCGTCGCCGCCGTCACCTGTCGAGCGAGGAGCGCGAGGATGCCTTCCGCGCCGCAGCTGCTCGCGAGGCCGGTACCGCTTCCAAGGGTCCCTCGGGTTCCGATGCGCCTGCCGACAAGGGCGGCAAGTCACGTGGCGAGGATGAGCGCGCGCCGCGTCCGCGCCGTCGCCATTCCTCGGGCGCGCAACAGAAGCCCTCAGTGCCCTCCGTGGCCGATCAGGTCTCGGATGGCGAGGTCAAGGTCACGCGCCGTCGTCCCGGGGATGGCGGGGGAGCGGCTGCCAAGGCTTCGCGTGGCGCCGCTCGCGACGAGCGCGAGCCACGCGAGGATCGCGGTGGCGAGGGCTCGGCCGACCAGGGTCAAAAGCGCCGTCGCCGTCGCCGTTCCCGCAAGCCGCGCCAGGATGGTGGCGAGGGCTCGACCCCGTCTTCGTCCGCACCACAACCGCCCGCCGGCGAATAACGCCCGCGAGCGGATTTAGCCCGCCTTGCCCCGAGCGCATCGGGGTATCATAGCGCCGAATCAACAACCCTCCCTGCGACCGAACGTAGGGAGGGTTGTGTCTTGAAGAGCCATCTGAACAAATTGAGCCGTCTGCAGGGTGCCGGCGCCCTACCGTTTGCGGACGAATTGCTGCCGTTTGCCGAGCGGGCGGCACGCGAGGCACTCGAGGCATTGTCGCCAACACGATGTGCCGGCTGCGAGCGCGCCGGTGCGCTTATTTGCCAAGACTGCCTGGCCGCGCTCACGCTCATCGACCCACGTCATAGCTGTACCCGATGCGGCGCCCCGTTTGGGGATTTGCTGTGCACTGAGTGTTCGGTCGAGGGCACGTCCTCGGCAATGGCGGAGGCGCTCGACCGCTGCCTGGCGTGCGCCGTCTATGCGCATCCGCTGCCGCGCATCATTAAAGCGTACAAGGACGCGGGCGAGCGACGCCTGGCGCCGTATCTGGCGGAGCTGCTCTACGACACCGCCCTGCATGCCCAGGTCGTAGCGCCCGAACGCTTAGGAGGTGTGCTGTCCGGTGCGGATGCGGTGGTGTTTGTGCCTGCGACGGCGGCAGCGTTTCGGCGGCGTGGCTTTGATCATATGGAGGCCATTGCGCGCCCATTTTGCGAGCTGTCGGGTGTTCCCCTGCTCGATGCCCTCGTCAAGTACGGGCATGGCGACCAGCGCGAACTCGGTCGTGAGGAGCGTCGCGAGCGTGCCCAAGGCATGTACGAGACGGTTGAGGACGTGCACGGCCGCCGCCTACTGCTTATCGATGACGTTATCACCACGGGCGCGACCATGGCAGCAGCCTCGGCGGAGCTCAAGCGTGCCGGCGCTGCGGCAGTCGATGGCCTTGCTATCGCACGTGTTTGGTAGGGGTGGTTTTGTGGCAGTGAAGATAGCGCGTGCGGCCCGTCCCGACCTGCGAAATCTGTACTCGCGATGCGAATGACGCCCCTAACCTTAAACTTTAGCTTGAACTTAGCTATAATGCGCTACGTTCCTACCAGGCTGTGGTTGCGGACGGACGAAATGCCCGTCCTAGTCCAAGACAGACGCGGTCAAAGGGATCCACGTAAGCGACCGCGTGCGCGCGGCGCGATCATGGCGCGTCCTAGATGTAAGCCGCACCGTCCGTTCTACTTTCTTTGGGGCAATACCGCCTCGCGGGCGAGCGGGCCAGTCGTGAAGGTGGCTGCGGCCTCCCGAGCAAACACCCCGGTGCGCAAGTGTGGGGTCAAATACCAGGTCAGCTGGTGGGAACAATCTGATATTCCGCGCGACGCACGGATCGTATACGACACAGAAGGCAGGGTAGTGGACATGGTGAGGGGCAGCTTGATGCACGCGGCTCGGTTAGGTGCTGGGACCGCAGCGGTCATCGCCGTTTTGGGCCTGAGCGGATGCGCGTTCAACCCGCTGTCTACGTTCACGACTCCCACGATCGACCAGATCGAGTACGAGACCGTCACGCCCACGGTGTCGGATGATGCCCTGGTCACTCCCGGTACCCTGACGGTCGCCCTCGATACCTCCGATGCGCCGCAGGCCATGCAGGGCGCTGACGGCGAGCTCACGGGGTATGCAGTCGACGCTGCCCGCGCCCTCGCAAGCCGCATGGGCCTTAAGGTCGCCTTTGTCGATGCGTCCTCGGCAGGTTCCGCGCTCGGCGACAAAAAGGCTGATATCTTTATCGGCGAGATCAACTCTACGGACGGGGACGTTAGCTCGCTCGGCACCTGCCTGTACGATGCCGCTTCCGTGTTCGGTAAAACCAGCGATGGTGGGTCGCTAAGCGTTTCCACCGATACCCTTAACACGTCTACTCTGGGTATCCAGATGTCCTCGGCCTCGCAGGAGGCGCTTGCTAAGCAGAGCATCACCGCCAACCAAAAGACCTACTCCAACATCAACGAGTGCTTTGAGGCGCTCGAGTCCGGCGAGGTCGACTATGTGATCTGCGACTCCACGGCCGGCGGCTACCTTGCACGCCTGATGAGCGAGATCTCCTATGTCGGTGCGCTCGAGGCACCCTCGACGCTTGGTGTTGCGGGCCTCTCGTCCAATGACGAACTGTGCCGTGCCGTGAGCGATGCCCTCGATGGTATTACGGCCGACGGCACGCTCGAGGCGGTCCACTGCGTCTGGTACGGCACGATGCCCTACGACCTCACCACTAAGACGGTTTCGGGCGCTAACGTGCAGCCGGGCGACTCTGAGTCCAGTGAGACCACGTCCTCCGGCAGCGAGTCCTCCGATTCCAACAATGAGACCGCATCCTCCGAAGACAAATCGTCCAACCAGGAAGACACCATCACCGACGACGACATTAACAAGCTTAATAGCTAGTTATTGCTAGGGGTGGTGTCTCCTATACGTTGGAAAGGACGCCTCTTCACGGTTTCAACACGCACTGCCGGGCTTCCCCAATAGGGGAGCCCGGCTTTTTCATCTCTATAAAACCAGCAGGTCAAAGCCAATTTTCGGGACCAAATACAAAGTCGCCGGCTCCCTCCTATAGCGCACTTTGCCACAGAAAAGTGCGAGACTTCGGTATGCGGTATCAAGCAGTCGTTATTCGGGTCTTTGGGAATTCGCGTGATTAAATGCACGGCAATGGGTACATAGCCAGTACAGTAAGTCCCCGAGGCAGATTGGAGCCACGTATGGATATCAAGGTTTCTGGACGCAAGACGACGGTAACCGATGCTCTGCGTGCGCATGTGGATGAGAAAATCGGCGAGGCGCTCAAGGTTTTCGACATCGAGCCCATGACAGTCGACGTCGTGCTTCGTTATGAGAAGAACCCCTCGAACCCCAACCCGGCAATCGTCGAGGTCACGGTTCGTGCCCGCGGCTCTGTGATTCGCGTTGCCGAGCACGGCGCAGATATGTATGCCGCCATCGACCTCTCCGCCGATAAGGTTACCCGCCAGCTGCGCAAGTTCAAGACCAAGGTCGTGGACAACCGCCAGGGTGGTGCCAGCGCCGCGGATGTCGCACCGGTCGAGCGTGTCGAGGATCTGGCCGACCTGCTGCTGCCCGAGGAGGACGACGACCTGCTCGTCCGCGAGAAGGTCATCGATGTCACTCCGATGACTGAGGAGCAGGCGCTGGTGCAGACCGATCTGCTCGGCCACGACTTCTACGTGTTCGAGAACGCGACGACCGGCCTCATCAATGTGGTGTATCACCGTAAGAATGGTGGATATGGCATCATCAAGCCCCGCATCGAAACACTTGACGAGTAAAATACGTTAGCTTGCATGAGTTAACGGTTGGCGGCCATCCCATGCGGGTGGCCGCCTTTTTTACGTAAGGAGTCGCTTTGATGGACAAGGCTGCATCTACCGGCCATTCGGACCGTTGCCGCATCGTCGTCGATACCTGCTGCGACTTTAGCCCCGAGGTCGCCGCGAACCTTGATGTCGATATCCTGGGTTTCCCCTTCATTATCGATGGCGAGGAGCGCACGGACGATATCTGGTCGAGCATCACACCCAAGGAGTTCTACGACCGCATGCGTGCCGGCGCTCGCGTGTCTACCTCCGCCGTGTCGCTCGGTCGCTATATCGAGTTCTTTACCGAGTGCGCCAAAGAGGGCACGCCCACGGTCTACCTGTGCTTTACCTCGGCGCTGTCGTCGAGCTACAGCTCCGCGTGTCAGGCGGCAGATGCCGTGCGCGCCGAGTATCCCAACTTTGAGCTCTACGTGGTCGACAACGCTCTGCCCTGCGCGACTGGCGCGCTCCTGGCGCTCGAGGCCGTGCGCCAGCGTTCGGCGGGACTGACCGCCAAGCAGCTGGTCGATTGGGCAAACGAGGCAAAGACCTACGTCCACGGCTACTTTACGCTCGAGAGCTTCGACGCACTGGCTGCCGGCGGCCGCATTCCGCCCGCGGCGGCGCAACTCACGGCAAAGCTCGATGTCAAGCCCGAGCTCTCCTACGACCTGGCCGGCTCGCTGTCGCTGATTGGCGTCAACCGCGGCCGCAAGAAGGCGCTCAAGTCCATCCTCAAGTCGTTCCGTGAGAACTACGTGCCTGATCGCACTATGCCCATCGCCATCATGACGGCCGATGCCGAGAAGGACGGCGACTGGCTCGAAGCCGCCATCCGCAAGGAGGAGGGCTGCGCCGACGTCACCATCATCCGCAGCTCTGTGGGCCCCACCATTGGCTCGCACGTAGGCCCCGGCATGGTGGCTTGCGCGTTTTGGGGCAAGAACCGCGCCGAGAAGGCCTCGCTTTCCGACCGCATCGCGCGCCGTGTGCGCGGCGAGTAGACAGGCGCTACGACCACGGGCGCCCCGCAGCTCAAGCGCTGGCGCTGAGTATTCAACCTGGTAACAACACCCAACCCAAAAGGAAAGGTTTCATGGCAAATAAGCTCTCCGTCGCATTTATCGGCACCGGAATCATGGGTGCCCCCATCGCCGGCCACATCCTGGACGCCGGCTATTCCGTCACGGTCAACAACCGCACCAAGTCCAAGGCCGCAGCGCTCGTTGAGCGCGGCGCCGTCTGGGCCGATACGCCGGCAGATGCCGTGGCTAACGCCGATGTCGTCTTTACCATGGTGGGCTATCCCTCCGAGGTCGAGGAGCTCTACCTGGCGGGCGACGGCCTGCTCGCGTGCACCAAGCCGGGCGCGGTCTTGATCGACCTCACCACGAGCTCGCCCGAGCTCGCCCGTGACATTGCCGAGGCCGCCCAGGTCTCCGGTCGCATGGCGTTTGACTGCCCCGTCACCGGTGGCGAGTCGGGTGCTATCGCCGGTACGCTCACGGCTATCGTGGGCGCTACCGAGAACGACATCGCGCCGGTCCGCGATATCCTTGCCACCTTTACGGCCAACATCTGCTGCTTCGACGGCGCCGGCAAGGGCCAGGCTGCCAAGCTCGCCAACCAGGTGTCGCTGGGCGCCTGCATGGTCGGCATGGCAGACGCCATGGCGTTTGCCGAGCTGAGCGGTCTTGACCTGGAGAAGACCCGCCAGATGATCCTGGGCGGTACCGGCAAGTCCGGCGCCATGGAGAGCCTGGCTCCCAAGGCGCTCGACGGCGACTACAAGCCCGGCTTTATGGTCGAGCATTTCATTAAGGACCTGCGTCTGGCGCTCGCCTACGCCGATGACCGCGAGCTCGCGCTGCCCGGTGCCGACGTCGCCTTTACACTCTACGACATGCTCGATGCTATCGGTGGTGCCAAGCTGGGCACCCAGGCCATCACGGTACTCTACAAGGAGGAGGCCGACGCCATCGCTGCCGGTCTGGACTGGTCGCAGTATCGTCCCGAGGAGCACGGTGCCCACGAGGACGGCTGCGGTTGCGGCGAGCACGGCGACGACCACGAGTGCGGTTGCAGCCACCACCATGGCGAGGACCACGAGTGCTGCGGCGGTCACGGCCACGATGACGGCCACGAGTGCTGCTGCGGCCACCATCACGAGGAGTAGCGCCCATGAGCTGGACGTTCGTGGTGCTCGCGCTGGTACTCTTTATCTTTGCGATCTACATTGGCTTTTTGTGCGGCCAGTGGGCTTGCGAAAAGCGCGTCATCACCAAGCGCGACTACTGGATCGCCAATTTTGCGGGTGCGGCGGCAGTCGTCCTGCTGACTTGGGTGTTTTCGCTGTTCCCGCTGGTGCAGTTTGCGCCGATTGGCTGGCTCGGCGGCTTTATCGCCGGTCTTAAGATGAGCTTTGGCGAGTCCGTCGGACTGTGGCGCAAGCACGACGAGGTCTTTAACGTCAACAAGGCACACCGCGCCGCCGCCGACGCGGGCGACGCCGAGGAGCGTCGCCGTGCGCGTCGCAACGGCGCGGCCGACCGACAGCTCATCTCGGTCACCGACGACAGCAAGGGTGCTGGCAAGCACGCTAAGAAATAGTAAGAAGAGGTAACTATGGCAGAAAATAAAGACGAACAGCTCACCGATGAGGAGCTGGCACAGCTCCAGCTGGCAGAGGAGAACGAGAACGCCGTCGACCGCCTGGTCAAGGAGCTCGGCTGCCCCACGCGCCGCATCCGCCAGTTTGCCGCCCGCGTGCTGCACCTGCTTGCCGAGCGCGATCCGCAGCGCGTCGTGCCCTGCGTGCCCGCGCTGATCGAGGCGCTCGACCGCCCCGAGGCTCAGACCCGCTGGGAGGCCCTCGATGCTCTGGCGGCACTCGCCACCACCTGCCCCGAGCAGCTGGGCGATGCCTTTGAGGGCGCCGAGACCGCGCTGTTCGACGAGATTTCCTCCACGCTGCGCTATGCCGCCTTCCGCCTGCTGTGCGTGTGGGGCGCCACGAGCGTCGAGCGTTCGCGCGAGGCTTGGCCCATCCTGGACGAGGCTATCCAGTGCTACCACGGCGACCTCGAGTATCGCGACATGCTCGGTTGCCTGTACGAGTTTAGCCAGGGAGAGATCGACGCCGAGGTCGCCGAGAAGCTCGCGCTGCGCCTTAAGTTCGACGCCGAGAACGGCAAGGGCAGCTATCTCAAGGCCCGTTCGAGCGAGATTTGCGAAATGCTTGTTAAACGTTTTGGCCTGGATCTCTCCAAAAAGAAGAAGCGTGCTAGCGTTAAAAAATCTGAGGCCGCCGAAGACGAGGAGTAACAGATTATGGCGCACGATGTAGTCCTGATTCCCGGTGACGGTATCGGTCCCGAGATTACGCAGGCCATGCGCCGCGTGGTCGAGGCCACCGGTGTCCAGATCAATTGGAACGTCCAGGAGGCCGGTGCCGGCGTCATGGACGAGTTCGGCACGCCGCTGCCCCAGCACGTCCTCGATGCGGTCGCCGAGACCAAGGTTGCCATCAAGGGCCCCATCACCACGCCGGTCGGCACGGGCTTCCGCAGTGTCAACGTGGCCCTGCGCAAGCACTTTGACCTGTATGCCTGCGTGCGCCCTTGCCTGTCGCAGCCGGGCGACGGCTCTCGCTTCCGCGATGTCGACCTGGTTATCGTGCGCGAGAACACCGAGGACCTTTACGCCGGCATCGAGTTTGATGAGGGCGCTGTCGAGGTCGAGGAGCTCTCGCAGCTCGTCGAGCGTTCGGGCCAAAAGACCTTCGCCGCGGATTCCGCGATCTCGATCAAGCCGATCTCTATCGCCAAGAGCCGCCGTATTGTGGAGTACGCCTTTGAGTACGCCCGTCGTTGCGGCCGCAAAAAGGTGACGGCCGTGCACAAGGCCAACATCATGAAGGCGACCGACGGTCTGTTCCTTCGCGTTGCGCGCGAGGTGGCCGCCAACTATCCCGATATCGAGTTCAACGACAAGATCGTCGACGCCACCTGCATGGGCCTGGTCCAGAACCCCAACGACTTCGATGTCCTGGTGCTGCCCAACCTGTACGGCGACATCGTGAGTGACCTGTGCGCCGGCCTGGTGGGCGGCCTGGGTATGGCTCCGGGTTCCAACATCGGTGCCGACTGCGCAATCTTTGAGGCTACGCACGGCTCCGCGCCCGATATCGCCGGTCAAGATATCGCCAACCCCACGGCCGAGATCCTCTCTGCTGCGATGATGCTCGATCACCTGGGCGAGAACGATGCTGCCAACCGCATTCGCGCCGCCGTCTCTGCCACGCTCGACGAGGGCGAGCAGGTTACCGGTGACGTGCGTCGTGCCCAGACCGGCTCCGTTGAGGGTGCCGTGGGCACGCAGGCCTTTGCCGATGCCGTTATCGAGCACCTGGCCTAAGGTATGCACGCTGCAAACGCCTAAATAGTACTTAAGTGTTTGCGTATAACCTAAGAATCAATACGCCCGGCGTTCTGCCGGGCGTATTCTATTGGGGACTATGTTTCCTAACAAGGAGTAACTGATATGGGTCTGATTCAAAAGAAGGACGAGAAGGACGAGATCGACGGCATCCAGATCATCGAGCGCGGCGAAGGCCCCGACGGTGATGAGGACGAGAAGATCGACCTGGTCGCCGGCACGTCTGCCGAACATATTGCCGCCGGCACGACCGCCGAGGAGGAGGACGCTCGCCTGGAGGCAAAGATCGCCGCGGACGCCGCCGACGAGAACCTCATGCCCGAGGAGCAGGATGAGGACAACGACTCCGACGTGGACGACCACGCTTGCAAGCACAAGAAGACGATGATTGCCGCCTTTGTTGTTGCAGTCGTGATCGCTGCGGTGGTTGGCTTCTTTATTGGCAATGGCGGTTTTGGCGGCAAGGGTGTCGGCTCGGCGACCCTGACCGAGGACCAGCTCGATTCGACCGTGGCAAGCTATAGCTACAACGGCAAGAAGAGCGACATCACCGCGCGCGAGGCCATCGAGAGTCAGTACAGCCTCGATACCGTCAAGGATAGCGATGGCAACTACACCGCTCCTTCTGCCGATGTTATCCTGTCCTACGTGCGCAACAAGATCCTGCTCGACGCTGCCGAGGACGAGGGCATTACCGTCTCTTCTAAGGAAATGAAGCAGTATGCCGAGGATTCCATCGGCACTTCGGACTACAAGACCATGGCCACGCAGTATGGCGTGTCCAAGGACCAGGCCAAGCAGATCGTTCGCCAGTCCGCGACGCTGCAGAAGCTCTACAAGAAGAAGGTGGGCGACAACTCCGCGACTATGCCGACCGCTCCGACCGAGCCTTCTGACGGCAACGAGGAGACCGCGAGCAAGGACTACGCCGATTACATCATCAACCTTGCCGGTGACGAGTGGGATAGCTCAAAGGGCACTTGGAGGGATGCCGACAGCACCTATGCCAAGGCCTTTGCCGATGATGCCTTTACGACCGATAGCGCTACCTATAAGCAGGCCATGACCGCCTACTACACTGCTTATCAGCAGTATTCCTCGCAGGCTTCGAGCGCCAGCTCCAAGTGGACCGAGTATGCTAACGGCCTCTACGCCAAGGCCAACATCAGCATCTACGGCCTGTTTGCGTAAGGTTTGCCTGAGCCGCCGAGCGCGTAGCCAAAAATCTGATAAGCCCGCTAGAACGGATATCGTTCTAGTGGGCTTTTTGCACTGTGTGGAGGGCAATGGGAGGGGGTGGTTGTATGCAAATTTTGGGACACTTTATTCATATAAAGTGAAAACGATTTCGGCTAAACTGGTAGTAACAATGTGGTACCACTGTTCATCTGGTAGTAACCAATTTTGAGACGAAATCGAATGGAAATTGCTAAGAATTAGTTTGGTAATGAAATATATGCAACATGTCTACCTGCGCAAATTACCGTTTACGGGCCAAAAATAACCGTTTGGCAACGATATAGTAATTTGAACGAAATGTGGTGGACGTTTGAATTGAGTGTGTGCTACCGTACATACCAGCAACCCCAAATAGGGACTGGGTTGTCTAAGTTTGCGCATCAATGCCGGCAAGCGGAGAAGCCGGTATGCATAAGGCGCGGACATGGAACTCGTTGGTGAACAACGAAAGAAAGGTTGGAGGAGATACCATATGATGAAGTACCTCCAGAAGCTCGGCAAAGCGCTAATGCTTCCCGTCGCGGCGCTTCCCGTCGCAGGTATTCTTATGGGTGTGGGCTACCTGCTCGCTCCCGCAGTCATGGGTGCTGCCGGTGACACTACCGGTTTTGCCTATACCGCCGGTTTCCTGCTCATCAAGGCAGGCGGCGCTCTTATCGATAACATGGCCTGGCTGTTCGCAGTCGGCGCCGCTGTCGGCCTTGCCGACGATCACGATGGCACCGCTGGCCTCGCTGGCCTCGTCGCCTTCCTGATGATCCAGCAGCTCCTGAACCCCGCTGTTGTTGGTACCATTCGTGGTATGGACGCCGATGCTCAGACCGCTTGGCTTGCCACGACCGAGGGCATCGCGTTCTCCAAGATCGCTGGTAACTCCTTCATCGGCATCCTGTCCGCCATCATCGGTGGCACTTGCTACAACAAGTTCAAGGACACCCGTCTTCCCGACTGGCTGGCTTTCTTCTCCGGCAAGCGTTGCGTCGCCATCATGACCGCCGTCATCTGCATCGTCGTCTCCGTCGTCCTGCTCTTTGCTTGGCCGCTCATCTTCGGTGCTCTTGTTGCTCTTGGTGAGGGTATCGCCGCCATGGGCGGTATCGGCGCTGGCATCTACGCCTTCCTCAACCGCCTGCTCATCCCGACCGGTCTGCACCACGCTCTGAACAACGTGTTCTGGTTCGACACCATCGGCCTGGGCGACCTGACCCACTTCTGGGCTGGCGAGACCTCTGCTGACGTCAAGTGGAGCCTCGGTATGTACATGTCCGGCTTCTTCCCCTGCATGATGTTCGGTGTCCCGGGCGCTGCCCTGGCTATGGTTCAGACCGCTAAGAACAAGAAGGCTGCTATCGGCCTGGTTGTCTCCGCTGCTATCTGCGCCTTCGTCTGCGGCGTCACCGAGCCCTTCGAGTTCGGCTTCATGTTCCTGTGCTTCCCGCTCTACGTCGTGTACGCTGCCCTCTACGGCATCTTCACCATCGTCACCTACTATGTTGGTTTCCGTGCTGGCTTCTGCTTCTCCGCTGGTGCTACCGACCTCCTCTAGCCTCCCGGCTGCCGCCAACACCTGGATGATCATCCCGCTGGGCATCGCTGCCTTCGTGGTCTTCTACCTCGTGTTCCGCTTCGCCATCACCAAGTTCAACCTCATGACGCCTGGTCGCGAGGATGAGGATGTCGAGGAGACCTCCGCTTCCGCCGCTGCTGGCGACGACAAGTTCGCCGCTCTGGCCGCCGCTGTTCTTGCTGCCGTCGGTGGCAAGGAGAACGTCAAGACCGTTGACTGCTGCGCTACTCGCCTGCGCTTCGAGCTCGGCGATTCCGCTCTGGTCGACGAGGCTGCCTGCAAGAAGGCCGGCGCTCTGGGTGTCATGAAGATGGACAAGGGTGCTACCCAGGTCATCATCGGCACGCAGGTCCAGGCTGTTGCCGAGGAGCTCAAGAAGCTTCTCTAAGCCTTAAAGACGTATCTGTCTTGCAAAGGGTCGTCCCGCTCCGCGGGGGCGGCCCTTTTTGCTACCTCAATACTTGATGCAGCGATGTAATTGGTATTACAGTACACAGGCAATCAACTGGCAAACATTATTGAAATATGCTTGTTGACCTGCTGTTATTCCAATAAAACTGCTATAGTACGTGGTGTCTGGTTACAACCAATTTCGAGTCATTTATCCGGCAGGTATCATTATGGCAATGGGAGCGCGCAAACAACCTCTGTACGATCAGCTCGTCGATTTGCTGACCGATAAAATCGATCACGAGCTTCGACCCGGCGACTATTTGCCGTCTGAGCGTGACTTGTCGGAGCGCTACGGGCTCTCGCGTACGACGGTTCGCCTTGCCCTACAGGAGCTTGAGCGCCTAGGCTTGGTGGTTCGTCAGCGCGGCCGTGGAACCATGGTGTGCGACCGCTCTCTGCAAACGGCAAACCTCTCGCAGACCTATAGCTTTACTGAGCAGATGAAGGCGATCGGCCGTGTGCCCAAGACGACGATTCTTGAGTTTACCGAGGTCGAGGCTGACAAGAATATTGCCATAGAGATGAACGCGCGTCTTGGCGAGCGTCTGTACAAGATCAAGCGCCTGCGTATTGCCGATGGTGTGCCGCTGATGATTGAGTGTACATATCTGCCGAGTCGTAAGTTCTTTGCGCTTAAGCGCCCCATGATCGAGAACAAATCGCTATACGACATGATCGAGCAGGACTTTCACGAGAAAGTTCGCGTGGCAGAGGAGGAATTCTACGCGAGTATTGCCCGCCATTCCGACGCTCGTTTGCTCGAGATTGCCGAAGGCGCACCGGTCCTGGATTTGATTCGTACCACATATGACATGAACAACGAGGTTATCGAGTATACGCGTTCGGTTGCGCGCGCCGACCAGTTTAAATACAAGGTCTACCACAACCGCGCAGTCTAGAGTTATTGGGTATAAACGGCTTGGCGTGTTTTGCGGCGGGTGCAAAATGTGCCAAGCGCAAGAAGGCAACGAACAATCGCTCGAATTAACAATGCAGTGGTTTTTGATCCGCCCTAAAACACACTGCGGGTACGGGAGCATAGATGAGCACGTATGCTATCAAGGCCGACAAGTTCTTTTTGCCGGCGGGGCCGCAGCTGGGCGGCTACCTCATGGTCGAAGATGGCGTCTTTGGCGCTTGGCAGGCCGATGAGCCCGCTTGTGAGATCAAAGATTATTCGGGTACATGGATTGCGCCGGGCATGGTGGACACTCACATTCATGGCTTCTATAACCATGCCACGACCGATAACGATGCCGAGGGTATCAACATCAGCTCGACCGAGCTCGCTCGTCGTGGTACCACCAGCTGGTTGCCTACGACCTTTACCGACGGTGTGGAGCAGATCAAGGACGCCTGCGCTGCCATTGCACAGGCTGACGAAGAGCGCGGACCTGAGTTCTGCGGTGCTCGTATTCAGGGCATCTACCTGGAGGGTCCGTTCTTTACCATGAAGCATGTGGGTGCCCAGAACCCTGCTTATCTGATCGATCCGTCCGAGAAAGTTTTTGACGAGTGGCAGGAGGCCGCCGGCGGTCGAATCGTCAAGAGCGCCATGGCGGCCGAGCGTGACGGCGCCGCCGCTTACGCCGCGGCTCTGAGCGCAAAGGGCGTCGTGACCTGCATTGGCCACTCCGATGCCACCTATGATGAGTGTGCTGCCGCCATCAATGCTGGCGCCAGCTGCTTTACGCATACCTACAACGGCCAGCGCGGTCTGCACCATCGCGAGCCCGGTGTTGTGGGCGCTGCTATGACCACGCCCAACACCTATGCCGAGATCATTTGCGACGGCAAGCATGTGAATCCTGCTGCTATCAAGGCCCTGCTGCAGGCCAAGGGCTGGCAGCACACAGTGCTGATCACCGATTGCCTGGGTTGTGGCGGCATGCCCGAGGGCAAGTACACCAGCGGTGGCATGGATGTCATTATGAAGGACAACCTTTGCTGGCTTGCCGATGGCTCTGCCATCGCCGGCTCGGTGCTCACGCTCGCACAGGGCGTCAAGAACATCGTCGACTGGGGTCTTGCGAGCGCCGATATCGCAATTCGCATGGCGACCGAAGTGCCCGCGCGCTCTGCTCACGTTGAGGATAAATGTGGCAGCATTATGCCTGGCCGCGATGCCGATTTTGTCGTGTTCAATCCCGACCTTACCCTGGTCGAGACGTATGTGGGTGGCAACAGCGTCGGTAACGCGTTTACCGAGTAGCCGCCAAAGAAGCGATCCGAAAGGGGATTTAGATGATTTACGGTGCATTGGGCGATATCGAGGAGTATCGCGGAATGCTCAAGGGCCTCGACGTGCTGATCGATTGGCTCGAGGAGAACGATCCGGCGAAGCTCGAGGTCGGCAGCCATCCGATTCTGGGCGACAAGGTCTTTGCGAACGTCATGGCTCCTACGACGCGTCCCGAGGCCGAGGCTCACTACGAGACGCATCAGCGCTATCACGACTTGCAGATTGACGTCGAGGGTCGTGAGGCCTTTAAGGTTGCCACGGGCAGCCTGACGCTGGTCCAGGAGTTTGACGAGAAGGACGACTACGACCTGGTCGATTCCGACGCTTCGATCGCCGGCGATCTTGCTGACGACAAGTTTGCACTGTTCGTTGCCGGCGAGCCTCACATGCCCACGCTCGAGTTCCCGGGCGATGGCGCGCAGCCGGTCAAGAAGATCTGCTTTAAGCTGCTTGCAGACGCTTGCTGGGAGGAGTAGCGAACTGCTCGGCTGAGCTGTTCGCCTGATGGCGTGATTTCCCTAGGGAAATCACGCCACGACCCCGCCAAGCGTGTTTTCCCTAGGGGAATCACGTTTGGCGGGGTTTTATGTTTATGAATAGGGGAACTGAAGCCGTGACGATGCTTGGGTTGGCGCACGCGCACTCAAATCGGCAACAACAAAGTAGATAAGCATTTGAAGAAATGCGATTGAAGCATAATGTAACTAGTATGAAATAGTGGATAGCTGGTACATACCACCTTTCAAATATAGAATCGTTAGAAATCTATAGTTAAAAAGTAATTTACCAGCGGGTTTATATTTTGTTCATTAAAGCCGTTCATCGTCATTTGGCTACCGTTTACGGACCACTTCAGATTCTGACTACATAATTGCGTCAATGCGTCCATAATAGGCAAGGCGTTTAGCTGAGGGCCGAGGAACCGGCATCCGCGTCGTAGAGCACGAAGATCGGGAGTAGCATGCATTCGTTTAAAATCACCAATCAATTCCTACTTGATGATGAGCCGTTCACCATCTTGTCGGGGGCGATTCACTATATGCGTGTTCATCCGAGCGACTGGCACCACTCGCTCTATAACCTTAAGGCTCTTGGGTTTAATACGGTCGAAACGTATGTACCGTGGAATCTTCATGAGCCAAAGCCTGGCGTCTTCGATTTTTCTGGCTCAATCGATTTGGCGGCATTTCTTGATGAGGCAGCATCGCTCGGTCTGTATGCAATTGTTCGGCCCTCTCCGTTTATTTGTGCAGAATGGGAATTTGGCGGCATGCCAGCATGGCTGCTGCGCGAACATGATATGAGGCCGCGTAGCAGCGACCCCAAATTTCTTGCTCACGTTGCGCAGTACTACGACCATCTCATGCCGATACTCGTCTCGCGTCAGATTGACAAGGGCGGAAATATCATCATGATGCAGGTTGAAAACGAGTATGGATCATATTGCGAGGATAAGGACTATCTTCGCGCGATTCGTCGCCTTATGGTCGAGCGTGGGGTTTCCGTGCCCCTTTGTACTTCCGATGGCCCGTGGCGTGGGTGCCTTCGTGCCGGTACGCTCATTGACGATGATGTGTTGTGCACCGGCAACTTTGGTTCTCATGCAAAGGAGAACTTTGAGGCTCTTTCTGCTTTTCACAAGGAGCATGGAAAACAATGGCCTCTTATGTGCATGGAGTTGTGGGACGGCTGGTTCAATCGCTATGGGGAGAACGTCATCAGACGCGATCCCGAAGATCTTGCCTCTTGCGTTCGCGAGGTGCTCGAGCTTGGAGGATCTTTAAACCTCTACATGTTTCATGGAGGCACCAACTTTGGATTTATGAACGGATGTTCTGCACGCCATACGCATGACCTGCACCAGGTGACATCATATGACTACGATGCTCCATTGGACGAACAGGGCAACCCGACCGAGAAATACTTCGCAATTCAAAGGACAGTTCACGAGCTGTATCCCGATATCGCGCAAAGCAAGCCGTTAACAAAAAAGGCGTTTTCCATGCCCGATATTTCGGTGAGTGAGCGCGTAAGTCTCTTTAATGTGCTCGATACTCTTTCGGAGCCGATTGAAGCCCAATATCCTATGCCCATGGAAGAGATGGGTCAGTCGTATGGATATACGTTATATACCACGACTGTCGAGCGTGACCGTGCAGATGAAGAGCGTATTCGGGTTATTGACGCCCGCGACCGCGCTCAGGTGTTTGTGAACGGTGACAAGGTGGCGACGCAGTATCAGGAGCACATCGGGGAAGATATTCACTGCGTTCTTCCCTGTGAACACAACCGCCTGGATGTTCTGACCGAGGATATGGGTCGCGTCAATTATGGTCACAAATTGCTCGCTGATACGCAGCATAAGGGCATTAGGACAGGAGTTTGCGTTGATCTTCACTTTGTTACCGGTTGGGAGATGCGTTGTCTGCCACTCGATAACATCGATAATCTTGATTATTCCGCCGGCTGGGTAGAGGGGCAACCTTCCTTTTATCGCGCAAAGTTTGATATATCTGAGCCGGCTGATACCTTTATCGACACTACGGGTTTTGGAAAGGGTGTGGCATTCGTAAACGGAACGAATGTCGGACGTTTTTGGGATAAGGGTCCCATCATGACGCTCTATGTTCCGCACGGTTTATTACACCCTGGTACCAATGAACTCGTTATGTTCGAAACAGAGGGCGTGTATGATGCGAAAATCTCCCTTCGCTCTGAGCCCGTTATCCGTACACTTGAACAAGAAGGAGTTGAGTAGAAATGATTGTAGGCGCACGAATCGACTTTCGCTTGATTCACGGACAGGTGGCAAACCTCTGGTCTAACGCCCGTCAGGTAAGCCGCTTCATGGTAGTTGACGACGAGGTATCGCAAGATGCTACCCAAAAGCAGGTTCTTCGCATGGCTTGCCCGGCAACTGTGAAGTTGTCCGTGCTTCCTGTCGACAAGGCCGCTGCCAACATCACTGCTGGCAAATATGATGCGCAACGTCTCTTTATTGTTGCGAAAAAGCCTGAGGTCTACGTTCGACTTTTGGAACAGGGTGTTAAGCTTGAGCAGCTCATCGTCGGTAATATGACGACAATGGAGCCGGTCAAGAAGCTGAATCGCAACATTAGTTGCGACCAGGGGGACCTTGACGCATTTGCCAAACTCAAGGCCGATAATCTTCCTATTGTCATTCAGCTGACGCCGCAGGATAACCCAGAGGCTCTCACGCTCTAGTCGAATTAACGCTAGGCCGTGAAGGGGGATGCACGGTTTATATAAGCGTATTGGTATTGTAGAAACTGTTACACCTTAAATAAGGAGTTTACCATGATTGCTTGGTGGCAGATTCTTCTGTTAACCCTGTATGCGGGTTATCAGATTATGGATGAGCTGAACTGGTACACCTGTGCCGGCTCAGCCGTCTTCTCCGGTATGATTACCGGTTTGATTATGGGCGACCTGCAGACTGGCCTGTTTATCGGCGGCAGCATGCAGCTCACCGTCCTGGGCGTTGGTACCTTTGGCGGCGCCTCTCGTATCGATGCCAACTCCGGCACTCTGGTCGCCACTGCCTTTGCCGTGGGTGCGGGCATGAATCCCGAGACGGCTCTTGCCGCCATCGGCGTACCTGTCGCTGCCATTCTCGTTTACACCGATATCGCCGGCCGTTTCGCCAACACGTTCTTCGGTCACATGTGCGATGCCGATATCGAGAAGATGAACTGGGGCGCCTACAACGTACACTACTTGCTCGGTGCCGTTTCCTGGATGTTGTCCCGCATGATTCCGGTCTTCCTGGCTCTCGCATTTGGCCAGGGCTTGGTCGAGGGCATCACCACCGCCCTTAACGGCGACTTGAAGTGGCTGGGTGACGGTCTGTCTGTTGCTGGCGGTGCCTTGCCCGCCGTTGGCTTCGCCATCCTGCTCCGTTACCTGCCAGTCAAAAAGCACGTCGCCTACCTGCTGCTCGGCTTTGTAATCGCCGCCCTGTTTGGTACGGCCTTCACGAGCATCATGAACCTCAACACCAACATCGTCGCTGTGAACGCCGCGCTTGGTAAGGGCGCCGTGGATATGGTCGGTATGTTCAATAACATGTCGATGCTGGCGATCGCTATTATTGGCTTTGCTCTGTCTTTGCTGTACTACAAGAACAACCAGCGTCCCGTCGCTGCTGCTGGCGCTGCGGAGGGAGACGACGACGATGAGCTCTAATGAGAAACTCGCCAATGGCACCACTGGCTACAAGATTACCAAGGACGACCTTGCGCAGATCAACCGTCGTAACCTGTTTGGTTTCCAGGATGGTTGGAACTACGAGCGCATGCAACACTCTGGTTATCTCTGGATTATCCTGCCCACACTGCGTAAGCTGTACGGCGACGGCACGCCGGAGCTAAAGGAAGCCTGCCGCGCCCAGTGCGCACCGTTCTTCAACACCTCAAACTTCCTCAACACGATTATCACCGGTATCGATTTGGCGATCGAGGAAGAGGAGGGCATTGAGGGCCTCGAGGCTGTTGCCGGTCTCAAGACTGGTCTCATGGGGCCGCTGGCTTCCATCGGCGATTCCATCTTCGGTTCGCTGCTCCCGACCATTTTCGGCGCCCTGGCTGCCAATATGGCCATGAACGGCAACCCCTTGGGTATCTTCATCTGGGTCGCCGTTAACATTCTTGTTGACTGGTTCCGCTGCAAGCAGACCCACATGGCCTATGAGCAGGGTATGAAGCTCGTCACCACCATGAGCGATCGCCTGAATGCGTTGACCGACGCGGCCTCCGTAATGGGTGTCTTTATGGTCGGTGCTCTGGTCGCAACCAATGTCGGTATCGTTATTGCGGCGAAGCCTGTTATCGGCGGCGTTACCGTTGACTTGCAGAACATCTGCAATATGATTTGCCCCAAGCTGGTTCCTGCCGCACTCGTCGGCTTCGTATACTGGCTCCTCGGTAAGAAGGGCATGACCTCGACGAAGGCCATCTTTATCGTCTTGGTTCTGTCCATTGCCTTGGGTGCATTCGGTATCATTTGCAAGGGCTAAATACCCCATATTGTCACGGCATTTGAGCCTCAATTGAGACGTGGCGCACACCTCCAAGGCGACTTTATCGCCATATCCCCTGGAGTGTGCGCCTCTTTTGTTTTGTCGGACACCGCTGTTCATAGGCGGTTATGCAGTCATCGTGTTCGATTAATTCCTTAAGGCTGCCTTGAAGGGAATATAGTGCAATGCCATTTTGGATCGTCCTGTTTATTTGTGTTGTCGTGGCTTATTTCGCTGTGACCGAAGGAGCGAAAAAATACTTCGATATGAAATTGCAGGTATTGTTTAACTTGGGCTTATACCAAGATTGCATAGACCTGCTCGATCGCAAACTTGCGCGCATAGTAATGTCTACGTATAAGCAGTATTACCTGCGTTTCACGATCTATGAAGCTGCTGATATGGACGCATATGCAGATCGAATGCTTGACCACTTGCTGGAGATGCCGTGCAGCGACAAACAACGTCGACAGCTTGCGGTTCGCGCCTTTAATTTCTATATCAAGACGGGTGACCGGAAGCGGGCGGCGTCCATGTTGGAAGAGATGCGCCCCATCGTGTCGAAGGGCATTTTGGCGGACAGTCAATTAACCTACGACATAGTCTTTTGCCGTCGGCATGATAAGATCGATGAGATGGAAGCTATGCTGGATACGAGCGACCTTGGGTTACGCGGAAAGCTCTATCTGCTGCTTTCATATCAATATGAGAGCAGCGGGAACAAGGGCGAAGCACTTAGATATCGCAACCTTGAAAAGCAGCTTAGAGACGCTCACAGACCTCCCACGATAAAACAAAATACTCACTAAACTTTAATGATGCAGTGGTCGTAAGAGCCCTTTTGAGGGGTTCTATGGCTAGAGAAAGCGAACGGTAGAAAGGTAGATAGAATGATTGGATTTGTACTAACTGGTCACGGTCAGTTTGCACCTGGTTTGAAAAGCGCTGTGGATATGGTCGCCGGCGAACAGCCTAATTTTGAGGTAGTTCCTTTTGCGGGCTCGGAGGCGGTTACTTTTGGTGATGATTTGCGAACCTGCATTGCCAAGATGCGTCAAGCTTGTGATGGCGTATTGGTGTTTGTTGATTTGCTTGGCGGTACTCCGTTCAATCAAGCTATCCCAATGACGACTGAGCTCGATAACGTGACCGTTGTCACCGGAACAAATCTACCTATGCTGGTGGAGCTCGTTATGACGCGTGCGTTTGGAGACCCAACGCTTGATGAACTTGCCGAACGCGCACGGGTCGTTGGTCGTGAGGGAGTCGATCTCAAGAAACTCGAGAGTGCTGACATTGATGAAGACGATGAGATGTAGTGTCGCTATTAGCCCATTTATTGGACATGTTGGTGCGTTACCTGAAGGCTGAAGTATTGGTCAATTGCTCATTACGTGGAGAATATCATGACGTGCACGAGGCACAGACAACCGCTATATGACCAGCTCGTAGATATTCTGATCGAAAAAATTGATCATGAATATCAGCCAGGTGATTTGATTCCGTCCGAACGTGAGCTTGCCGAACGTTTCGGGCTTTCGCGGTCGACTGTCCGGCTTGCAATTCAGGAACTTGAGTATCTTGGTTGGATTGTGCGAAAACAAGGTCGCGGTACGTTTGTTGCCGATCGACTAGCTCAAGCAACAAATCTTACCCAATCGTACAGTTTTACTGAACAGATGAAAGCGATGGGCCGGCTGCCAGAAACAACCATCTTAGAGTTCTGTGAAATGGAAGCAGATAAAACGCTCTCGATGCAAATGGGGATTCATTTGGGTGAAAAGGTATTAAAACTCAAACGTTTACGAATGGCAGATGGTATACCTATGATGGTTGAGCGTAGCTATCTTCCAGCAAGGCTCTTTATTTCACTCAAGCGTCCTCTACTCGAACAAAAGCCCCTTTACGATGTTATTGAGCAGGATTATCAGCAGAAAATTCGAGTAGCGGATGAGGAGTTCTCTGCGGGTATAGCACGTCCATGTGACGCTCGGCTTCTAGGTATTGGTGAGGGTGCGCCAGTTCTGGACATAGTCCGAACTACTCACAACACCCAAAATGATGTTGTCGAGTTCACGCTTTCGGTGGCTCGTGCCGACAAGTTCAAGTACAGGATTTCTCATTATCGAGATACTCTGTGATCGGATACGAGTGCTAACGAAAGAAAAACAGCCTATGACTACTACCCGATTTAACTTTTCAGATTAAGTCTTTGTATATCAGACAATTTAGTAAAGAAAGAGGTATTAGAAATGTTCGAGAAGAGTGTCGAGGAGCTTACCGGGCTCGGCGCCCAGATCACCACGGCCGAGATTGCTCAGCAGCCCGAGCTTTGGCGTGATACGCTCAACATCTATCGCGAGAACAAGGAGGCCATCGAGGCCTTCCTGGCCGAGGCTCGCGCTATGGGCGAGGGTCGTCTGTCCGTTGTCTTCACCGGTGCCGGTACGTCCGACTACGTTGGCGATACCTGCGCCCCGTACCTGCGTCACGCTGGCAACACTGATCTCTACGACTTTAAGCCCATCGCCACGACCGACATCGTGAGCGCCCCGCGCGACTTCCTGCGCGCCGAGGATCCCACGCTCGTGGTTTCCTTTGCCCGTTCTGGCAACAGCCCCGAGAGCCTTGCCGCCGTTGCCGTTGCCAAGGAGCTCGTCCACAACGTCAAGTTCCTCAACATCACCTGCGCTCCTGAGGGCAAGCTCGCCGTCGAGTCTGCCGATGATCCCAATGCGCTGACGCTGCTCATTCCGCGCGCCAACGACAAGGGCTTCGCCATGACTGGCTCTTATTCCTGCATGACCCTGCTCTCCACCCTTATTTTCGACACTGCCTCTGACGAGCAGAAGGCCGAGTGGGTCGAGACGATTGCCAAGATGGGCGAGGAGGTCATCTCTCGTGAGTCTGAGATTGCCGATTACCTGGCTGGCGACTTCAACCGCGTGACCTACTTGGGTTCTGGCTCCTTTGGTGGCCTTGCCCAGGAGAGCCAGCTCAAGATCCTCGAGCTCGCTCACGGTCTGGTCGCTACTTCCTACGACACCTCCATGGGCTATCGTCACGGACCCAAGTCCTTCGTCGACGATAAGACGCTCGTCTTCGTGTTCGTCAACAACGACGCCTACACCCGTCAGTACGACATCGACATCCTCAACGAGATCGGTGGCGACGAAATCGCTCAGCACACCATCGCCGTTCAGCAGGAAGGTGCTACCGTCTATGAGGGTGAGTCCTTCACCTTTAAGGGCTACGAAGCGCTTCCCGAGGGCTACCTCGCTCTGCCGTTCGTGATGTTTGCCCAGGCCATCAGCCTGCTCAACTCCGTGCGCGTGGGCAACACGCCCGATACGCCGAGCCCCACCGGCACGGTCAACCGCGTGGTCAAGGGCGTGACGATTCACCCCTTCACCGCTTAATCGCGTCCCTCTGTAAGGGCGCCCGTCCGCTCATAACGGCGGGCGGGCGCTTTTTGTTTTACCTGAGCTGGGTATAGCATCACCACAGTCAACTGCTTTAGAAGCAAGGAGTGCATATGAGCACGTACGCAATTAAGGCTGACAAGTTCTTCTTGCCGGCAGGCCCGCAACTGGGCGGCTATCTTATGGTCGAGGATGGCGTCTTTGGCGCCTGGCAGGCCGACGAGCCCTCTTGCGAGATTAAGGACTACACGGGGTCGTGGATCGCACCGGGTATGGTCGATACTCACATCCATGGCTTCTACAACCACTCAACTACCGATAATGATCCCGTGGGCATCGATATCAGCTCGACCGAGCTCGCCCGTCGCGGTACCACCAGCTGGCTGCCCACGACGTTCACCGATGGCGTCGAGCAGATCAAGGACGCCTGCGCCGCCATCGCTCAGGCGGACGAGGGTCGCGGCCCCGACTTCTGCGGTGCTCGCATTCAGGGCATCTACCTGGAGGGCCCCTTCTTTACCATGAAGCACGTGGGCGCGCAGAACCCCGCTTATCTTATCGATCCCTCCGAGGAGATCTTTGATCAGTGGCAGGAGGCTGCGGGTGGTCGCATCGTCAAGAGCGCCATGGCGGCCGAGCGCGACGGTGCCGCTGCTTATGCGGCTGCTCTGAACGCCAAGGGTGTGGTGACCAGCATCGGTCACTCCGACGCCACCTACGATGAGTGCATCGCTGCCATCAACGCCGGTGCCAGCTGCTTTACGCATACCTATAACGGCCAGCGCGGGCTGCATCACCGTGAGCCCGGTGTCGTGGGCGCTGCCATGTCCACGCCCGAGACCTACGCCGAGATCATCTGTGACGGCAAGCACGTTAACCCTGCTGCCATCAAGGCGCTGCTGCAGGCCAAGGGCTGGCAGCACACGGTGCTCATTACCGACTGCCTGGGTTGCGGCGGCATGCCCGAGGGCAGCTACACCAGTGGTGGCATGGACGTCATCATGAAGGACAACCTGTGCTGGCTCGCCGACGGCAAGAGCATTGCCGGCTCGGTGCTCACGCTTGCCCAGGGCGTCAAGAACATCGTCGACTGGGGCATCGCCAGCGCCGATATCGCCATTCGCATGGCAACCGAGGTGCCGGCTCGCTCTGCGCACATCGAGGATAAGTGCGGCAGCATCATGCCAGGTCGCGACGCCGACTTTGTCGTGTTCGACCATGAGCTCACCCTCGTCGAGACGTATGTTGGCGGTCAGAGCGTCGGCAACGCCTTTACCGAGTAACGATAGAAAAAACGGCGGGCCCGAATCTGCTCGGACCCGCCGTATGGGTTAAACGCTCAAAAGCACCTTTACAGTTACAGCTTGTTAGCGATCTTCTATGCCGTGCGCTTGACGCCGGCCACCAGGCCTCCTGCAGGATGCTCCTTCTCGTAGGCTAGACGCTTCTCGCGCTTGGCATACTCTTCGACGATGATGTCGCCGTACTCGTCTTCGATCTTGTCGAAGAAGTCGACGGCGCCCTTAATATCTTCAGCGGTCGGGTGTCCCTTTTGGACACCGCCGGTGAGTTTGAACGGCCCCCACGTATCAAAGCCGGGGCAGCCGTAGACCTCCATAAAGATGGCCTGCCTCATGCGGCAGATACCATCGATATCCTTGCCGTACCACTTGTTTTTGCCACCGTAGGTCATAAGGCCAAACACCTTGTCCTGCGGCTGCAGCACGTTCGTGAGCACGCGTGCCATGTCCTTGTCGATCTCGGAGTAATAGATGCCCGTGGCGACGCCAATCAGATGGTATTCGTGCAGGTCGGGGTACTCGTTTTTGCCAAGCGCCTTGACGTCGAGGGTATCGATTTCGGGGTGCGCCTCGACGATGGCGTCCACGAGCTTTTTCGTATTGCCGTGGTGGCGCGAGGCATAGAGGATGATGGTTCGCATAAGAAGGCCTTTCAGCTGTAATTGCATCAATGTCTGTATGGTGCCCCGTTGCATGCCTGGGATACCGGATGCATCGGTGAACGTGCGGGTTTGTCCTTTGGTCAGGGCCGAGACAGGTACTTGCGAGCAAAAGCAGTTGTTCGAAAGGATGGGCAATGGAATACGCTCTCTCTAACGATTCGATTTCTATTAAGGTGTCCACGGCTGGTGGTTCGTTTACCTCGATTGAGGCTGGAGGTCGCGAGTACTTGTGGCAGGGCGATCCCGCCGTGTGGTCCGGCCAAGCACCGATTTGCTTCCCGATTTGCGGAGGCTTGCGCGACAACAGCGCCATGACGTTTGCCGGGCATCATGTAAAGCTCGCTCGCCACGGGTTTGCGCGCAAACAGGAGTGGAAACTGCTGAGCCAGAGCGAGAACGAGCTGGCGATGTGCCTGGCTTCCGAGGATAACGCCGCGCTGCTGAGCGATTATCCGTACCCGTTTAAGCTTGTCGCTCGTTATACGCTCGAGGACGCTGCTGTGCGCGTCTCCTATGAGGTGACCAACGAGGGAACCGAGGACATGCCGTTCTTTATCGGCGGTCATCCCGGCTTTAGGTGTCCGCTCGATGAGGGCGAGTCCTATACGGACTACGAGCTGCGCTTTGAGAAGGATGAGGCTGCGGAGCTCTGCACCGCCGTTCCTTCGACTGGCTTGATTGATGTGGACAGGCGCTCCAAGAACCCCATGGTTGGAAAGACGCTGCCTCTGTCACATGAGCTCTTCGATTTTGCGGAGACCATCTTTGACGTGCTCGAGAGCCGTCAGGTCACGCTTTCCAAAAAGGGCGAGGACAAGGGCGTCCGCCTGAGCTTTGAGGGCTTCCCATATCTCATTGTGTGGAGCAAGCCCGAGGGCGATTTTGTGGCAGTTGAACCCTGGGGCGGCCTTTCGACCTGCTCCGATGAGGACGACGTGCTTGAGCACAAGCGCGGCTGCCTTATCGCCAAGCCCAAGGAGACCGTCGTTCGCTCGTTCACGATTGAGATTCTGTAATTCCGTTTTGTCGACTCGTATCGCGAGGCACAAGGAGCCTGCGAGATAAGGAGCTAAAAATGATCCTCACCGTTACGATGAACCCGTCTGTCGATACGCGCTATCAGCTCGATGAACTCGTCATCGACGACGTCAACCGCGTGACACCCGAAAAGACCGCCGGCGGCAAGGGCCTTAACGTTGCCCGCGTCCTGGGCCAGCTGGGCGACGACGTTGTGGCAACCGGCCTGCTTGGTGGTCATATGGGCGCCTATATGGAAGAGCTCATGGACGCCAACGGTATTAACAACGACTTTGTGCCCATCAAGGGCGAGACCCGCATCTGCCTCAATATCCTTCATGCCGGCAACCAGACCGAGCTGCTCGAGAGCGGCCCGACGATTGCCCCCGAGGAGCTCGATCCCTTTACCGCCAAGTTTACCGAGCTTGCGAGCAAGGCCGACGTTGTCACCATCTCGGGTTCGCTGCCCCGCGGTGTCGAGGCAGACTACTATGCCAAGATCACGGGCATTGCCGAGAACGCCGGCGCCAAGGTGCTGCTCGATACCTCGGGCGCTTCGCTCGAGGCCGCCCTTAAGTCCGAAATTAAATCCGAGCTGGTCAAGCCTAACCTGACCGAGATCAACGGCCTTCTGGGCACGAGCTTTACCACCGACGATGTGGACGAGCTCCGCGCCGCGCTCGCCTCTGATGCCCGCTTCTCCGATATCCCCTGGGTCGTCGTGTCCATGGGCGCTGCCGGTTCCGTTGGCTTCCACAATGGTCGTGCGTTCCGCGCAAAGACGCCCGATATCCCTGCCGTTAACGCAACAGGCTCTGGCGACTCCACTATCGCAGGCTTCGCGCATGCCATCGCTGCTGGCGCAGACGACGAGACGGTGCTGCGTACCGCCAACACTTGCGGCAAGCTCAACGCCATGGATCCTATGACCGGCCATCTGGTTATGGACCGTTGGGACGAGGTCTACAACGGCGTTGTCGTGACCGAGCTGTAAGGGCTTGGGCGTCGGTCCCGGCATCGCTTGCTAGCTCATGTCGACGACAAGTGCGATAGCATTATGTCGGGGCGCGACGCCGACGTTGTCGTGTTCAATCCCGACCTTACCCTAGCCGAGACGTAGGTGGGCGGCAACAGCTTTGGTAATGCGTTCGCCGAGTAAGCTGCTTGCCGACGCTTACTGGGAGGAGTAACGAGCTGCTCGGTTGAGCTGTTCGTCTGATGGCGTGATTCCCCTAGGGGAATCACGCTACGACCCCGCCAAGCGTGTTTCCCTAAGGGAAATCACGTTTGGGGGGGGTTTCTGTTTTTGAGTAGGAAGCGATCGACGTGGCGATGCGTGGATTGGCGCGCGCCCATAATCGACAACAAAAAAGCCGCCCAAAGGCGGCTATCTTGTGCAATGGAGCCAGCGACCGGGCTCGAACCGGTGACCCCCGCTTTACGAGAGCGGTGCTCTACCAACTGAGCTACGCTGGCGGCCATGTGGTGACGCAACTGAGGCATCAACGGCTGTCTATGATACGGGACATCGCACATCCGCGCAAGGGTTCTGACGGCTTTTCTCACTTTAAATGCACTAATATTGGTGACGTGATGTCTTGCTCTTGCGGATCTCAAGCAGAATGGGGCAGCGATGGCTCAACCCAAGATTCTTCTCACACGCATCGATGACCGGTTTATTTACGGGCAAGACGTTGAACTGTGGAACGAAGCCGTGGGTTCCAACCTTGTCCTAATCGTCAACGATGAGATCGCGGCGGATTCGCGCCAATGGGCACCCATGAGGGCGGCGGCGCCAGAAGGCATCTGGACACGGTTTTTCTCGGTGCAAAGGACTATCGACATCATTCATACCGCAACGCCGCGTCAATGGATTCTGATCATGGTGGCCTCACCCGCCGATGCGCTCGCGCTGGTTAAGGGTGGTGTGCCGATCACCAAGATCAGCATCGGCCATATGCAGGCAGGGGAGGGCAAGCGCTCTGTAACGCCCGCGGTCGCCGTAGACGGCGCAGATGTCGCCGCCTTCAAAGAGCTGCAAAAGCTCGGCATAGAACTAGAAATTTGCTATCTCCCCAGCTCCAATCCCGACCCCATCCAACTAGTCATTGGGGACGTTCCCTATGTGTCGGCCTTTTAGGAACGTCCCCAAGTGCCGGCAGATTGGGACAGTCCTTCTCGCCAAACGTTAAAGACTGTCCCCAACGACTAGTCATTTAAGAACGTCCCCAATGACTAGATAGCAAAGCGCCCGTCGGCGGTGGTGCCGGCGGGCGTTGCTGTGCGATATGTCGCGTTGTGGGCCTAGTGCCTCATAAAGTGGTATTCGATCACATTGCTGTAGGGATGACCGGGGCCCACGATGCCCTGGGGGAACAGCGCATGGTGCGGCGTGTCAGGATACATTTCGGCCTCGAGGGCAAAGCCGGCGCCCCAACCGTAGTTGGCATCGTCTTTGGCGTGTTCGTCGCCCAGCCAGTTGCCGGTGTAGAGCTGCACGCCCGGGGCAGTGGTGTAATAGTCCAGCTCACGGCCGGTCCACATCTCCTCGACGTGCATCGCGCGGCGCAGATTACGGCCGTACTGATAGCCATCGATGCACAGGCAGTGGTCGTAGCCACGGGCCTGCTTAATCTGCGGGTCGTCGGCTTCCATGCCGGGCGCGACGGGGCGCAGCTCACGGAAGTCAAACGGCGTGCCCTCGACCGGAGCGATCTCTCCGGTGGGGATATTCTGCTCGTTGATGGGCAGGTAGTGGGCAGCGTTAGCAACAAAGAAGTGCTCACAGTCCATGCCGGCGTTGTGACCGGCAAGGTTAAAGTACGTGTGGTTGGTCATGGACACGTACGTGGCGCGGTCGCTCTCACAGCCATATTCGATACGGAAGCAGCCGGTGCGCGTCACGGTAAACACGGCCGTAAAGGTGCGGTTGCCGGGAAGGCCCAGCTCACCGTCCTCAAGCGAGGTGGTCATGCGCACGGCATTGTGGACCTCGTCGAGCTCAACGTCCCATACGCGCTTGTGCAGACCATGCTCAAGATCGCTGTGCAGGTTGTTGGTGCCCTCGTTGGCGGGCATATGCCAGTCCGTGCCGGCGATGGTGATCGTGGCACCTGCAGTGCGGTTGGCCACAGGTCCGATGGTCGCGCCAAAGCAGGCGGGGTTGTCAAAGTAATCCTCGAGCTTATCGAAGCCCAGCACCACATCGCGCACATTGCCGGGAATGTCGGGCACATCGATGCCAAGCACGGTGGCGCCATAGTCCATAATGCGAACGCAGATCTCGGGCCCGTTGAGGGTGTAACGATGAACGGAGGTGCCGCACGGCGCGGTGCCGAAAAGCTCGGAAGTGATCATTTGGTTCCTAACATCGAGGTATTTCGGACAAACTGTAGCGCGAACAGGCAAAATTATCACTACACCCCACTAAAGCAGGGGGTATTTTTCTCAAAAAAGTGATGATTGGAGCTGTGCGAGCGTTCATTTTTGACGCGCACGAGTCTGATACAATTTGTTCGTTACTGTTTGAATTGACGCGGGCGTGGAACAGCGAGGACTCATCGTGATTAAAGCGGAGCGACAGGATAAGGTTCGTCAGCTGCTCGAGGAGCAGGGCACGGTCTCGGTCAAGGAGATTTCGGATGCACTGGGCGTCTCGGATATGACGATCCGCCGCGATCTTGAGGAGCTTGCGAGCCTAGGCGAGATCGAGCGCGTGCACGGCGGCGCCCGTAGTGCACAGGGACGTCCCCACGCTATGTTGCGCCACGAGTATTCGCACAGCGAAAAGCGCACCAAGCATGCCGAGGAAAAGCTGCAGATCGCGCGCCGCGCCGTTGAGCTCATCGAGGAGGGCTCGACCATCTTTTTGGGTACGGGCACCACGGTTGAGCAGATGGCTTCGATACTGCCGGCATTTCGCCTGCGCATTGTGACCAATTCACTTTCGGTGTTTAACCTGCTCGAGGCGCGCGAAGATTGCGATCTGTGCCTCGTGGGTGGTATGTACCGTCGCCGCACCGCCGCTTTTGTGGGACCAACGGCCGAGGATACCCTGCGTGCGCTGGGTATCGACGCGGCGTTTATCGGCGCCAACGGCATTCTGGATGGCGACGTATCTACGTCCAACATGGACGAGGGCCGTATCCAGCAGCTTGCCTTTAGCAAGGCAGACTCGCGCTATCTGATCGCCGATTCCAGCAAAATTGGTAAGCGCGACTTCTATACCTTCTGCCGCCTGGACAGCCTGGACGCCGTGGTGTGCGAGCCGGGTATTACCGCCGAGGACCGCACTGCCATCGAGGAACACACGCAGGTCATTTGCTAGCTTAGGTGTTACAGATTGAGATTTTCTGATCGGACGTCCTGTTTGTCTCGATCTGTAACAGCTGGGACCGAAAACCCCTGCTAGATGTTACAGATCCAGACAAACGGTCTGCTCGGGCCGAGCCAAAATAAAAAAGGCCGCATACGAACCGGCTTGGGATTCGTATGCGGCCGACAGGGGGATATGCGGCGGAAACTAGGCCATGAGCAGACCGGTCTCCGCGACGTTCTTGTACCAGTACGCGCTCGCCTTGGGATAGCGCTTCTGGGTCTCAAAGTCGATGTAGAACAGGCCGTAGCGCTTGTTGTAGCCGTTGGTCCAGGAGAACTGGTCCTGCAGCGACCACACAAAGTAGCCGTCGACGTTCACGCCGCCGTCGATTGCCTTGAGGATCCACGCGAGATGCTGGCGCATGTAGTCGATGCGAGGGGCGTCGTCGATAAAGCCGTCCTCGAAGTCGTCCTTATAGCCCATGCCGTTCTCGGTGATGTAGATCTTCTTGTAGTTGGGGTAATCGTTCTTAATGCGGAGCAGCAGGTCGTAGAGGCCTTCGGGATAGATAATCCAGTCCCAATCGGTGGTGGGTACGCCTTCGCGCACGCATGACTCGCCCACGCCCTTGAGGAACCAGCGCGAGGAGCCCTTGTCGCCGGTGCCATTGTGGTTGATGTCGTTTTCGCCCTCGGCGGCACGCAGGAACTGGCACTTGTAGGTGTTGACACCCAGGCAATCGTTGTAGGGGAGCGCGGCGGTCAGCGCGGCGATGTCCTCGTCGCGGACGTCGAGCTCGCCGCCGGCGATATGGGCCAGCTTGGTCGCAGCCTCCATGGTGTCGGCTGCATAGTGGCCGCGGAAGGTGGCGTCGAGTACCCAGCGGTTGTTGATGACGTCGGCCATGCGGGCTGCCTCGCAGTCGGCAGCGTTGTTGGGGTCGAGGGGATACTTGGGCTCCAGGTTCTGGACAATGCCGATCTCGCCCTCAAAGCCGCCCTCATGGAAGGCGACGACAGCCTTGGCGTGGGCCACCATCATGTTGTGCATGAGCTGGAAGGCCTTGTCCAGGCGGTACTTCTCGCCGTGCGGCCAGTTGCCAACGATAAAGCTGCCCTCGGCGGTTGCGGGAATCTCGTTAAAGGTAAACCAGTGCTTGACCTCGGTGAACTCGGCAAAGCAGAACTTGGCGTACTCGACGTAGGCATCGATGGTCGTGCGCGTCAGGAATCCCTCGCCGCCGTCCTGGTAGAAGGCCTCGGGCGTGTCAAAGTGATCGAGCGTGACATAGGGGATAACGCCAGCTTTGTTGCAGGTGGCGAAAAGCTCGTGATAGAAGGCGACGCCCTCGGGGTTAATCTCGCCGGTGCCACTGGGGAAGATACGGCTCCAAGCGATGGAGACGCGAATACCGTTGATGCCGAAGCGCTGGCACAGGTCGATATCGACCGGATATTTGTTGTAGAAGTCGCTTGCGGGATCGGGGGAGAAGCGACCCTGGGCAGCCAGAAAATCGTCCCAGGGCACTTTGCCCTTGCCGTGCGTGCGGGTCTCGCCTTCAACCTGGTAAGCGGCGGTGGCGCCGCCAAACACAAAGCCGTCGGGGAACTGCATGGGATTGGTCATGAGTTATCCTTTCTGTGGGATACGAATAGGGAGAGGTGCCCGAACTGGGGATTCGGGCACCAACAGGGGAGAAACTAGTCGAGGTTCTCGCGGAGCCACTTGATGGCGCCAGCAGGGTCGCGAGTAAGGTCGATATATTCCTTACCGCGCGGGGCGAGCAGCTTAATGCCCAGGCGATCGGTGTCGGCCTTCATGTCGTTGTAGTAGCTACGGACCTGCGGGGCGAGCACGATAACGTCGTACTGATCCATGATGGCAGTGTGCTGGCCATAAGCGCCGGCAGAGGAAGCGATGTTCTCTCCGGTCTGCGCGGCACCTTCCTTGATGGCATTGGCAAGCATGGCAGAGGTGCCGGCGCCGGCGCACAGGACGAGGACCTTCAGACCGTCGACATCCTTCTTGACGGATGCGTCGGCGGCGGGCTCGGGCTGATCGGCGACAGGCTTGCTGTCAGCGGCGGCATCGGTCGTCTCGACGGAAGCGGTAGTCTGCTCGACAGCGGGTGCAGGGGCGTTGGCGGCGATGACAGCGGCGCCATTGGACTCGAGACCCAGCTCGGCGGCGCGCTCGGCCTCCTGGTCGCAGAGCAGCTTATCGTATGCCTTCAAGAACGGCAGGTAGATGATGGCGTCCAGCAAGATAATGATTGCGACAAATACCAGGGCAATAAGCTGGAAGTTCGTGGTGATGAAGATGCCGATGGGGGCAGGGGTAGCCCAAGGCACCACGAAGGAGAAGCCGTTCATGCCCACATTGTCGATAAAGAACTTGGCAACACTCACGTTGACGCAACCGGCGGCAACAAAGGGGATGAGCATGTAGGGGTTAAGGATCATCGGCGCGCCAAAGAGCAGCGGTTCGTTGACGGCGAAGGCAACAGGAACAATCGAGGCCTTACCGACGGCTTTGAGCTGCTTGGACTTCATAAAGAGAATCAGCAGAAGCGGCACGATGAACGTGGCGCCGGTGCCGCCGAACTCACCCACGAGCGACATGTTAAAGGTGAGGGAGTGGGCGGGGTGACCACCGGCCAGCAGAACCTGCAGGTTCTCGGCCTGGTTGGCAAGACGGATGGGGTCGATGCCCGGCTGGACGATCGAGGGGCCGTGGACGCCGATGAACCAGAAGAACGCGGTGGCAGCCTGGATAAGGATAAGGCCAGGATAGGTTTCTGCAGCGGTAAAGAGCGGGGAGAGCAGTTTGATAAGCAGCTCGGAGAACGGAACGCCCATGAGGTTGCGCACAACGACATCGATGATGCCGCAGATGATGACGGCGCCGCCAAAGGGGATGATGTCGCGGAAGTTCTGAGCGATGGCGCCCGGGACCTCCTTGGGCAGCTTAATGGTCAGATCGCGCGAGACGCAGAACTTATAGACCCACACGGTAATGAACGCGGCGATATAGGCCGAGAACAGACCGCGCGTGCCCATGCTGGTGCAATCGAAGACCGAAAGTTCGGAGCCGTTGAACTTGGTAGTGAACTGCGTGACTGCGAGCAGCAGCATGCTGCACTGGGCGGCCACCATGGTGGAACCGTCGTTGAGCACTTTGCCGGCGGGCATGCGACGGTTCATGGAAGCCGTAAAGTTCTTGGCAGTGGTACCGGCGACCATGATGCCCATAACGCCCATGGTGAAGTTGTACAGCTTGTTGCACCAGTCGATGAGCGGCTGGGGCAGCGTGATGCCAACTACGCCAGGAAGGGTGGCAATCAGCAGGAAGATCGAAGAGGTGAGGACGATGGGCATGCACCCAAGGAATCCGTCCTTAATGGCCTGGAGGTAGATGTTCCTCGAGATCTTCTCAAAGAACGGCTGATGCTTTTCGAGCATCTTTACGATGGCGTCCATAGAGCTCCTTTGCTGCTCGATGCGCGATGCATGTGGATGGAACTGGTCGTTGATGGATGGTCAGGACTGCCCGGAAACCTTCCTGCTTAAGGAAGGCATTGCGAAATGACAACGTTGTCATTTCGTTAATGACAACGTAAGACATTTTTGGAAGAGCAACAAGGATATACGGGTGAGCGGTCGATATCGTTCGGTAAACGGTTGATTTATCAGTCAGGCAGGTAGTGTATGCTAGAACGCAAAAAACAAGCGATGCAAAACCGACTGGAGAAGTAGTGGCAACGATGGACAAGAAAAATGTCTCAATGAGCGATGTGGCAGTTGCCGCGGGCGTTTCTCTCAAGACGGTGTCGCGCGTGATCAACGAGCCCGATAGCGTGCGCGAGTCGACGCGCGATAGGGTCCATGCGGCCATGGAGGAGCTTGGGTTCCGGGCGAACTTTGCCGCGCGTTCACTCAAGTTGGGCCGTTACGGGTGCATCGGCGTGGTGCTGTTCCACTTGTCGGGCGGCAACGTGGACATGATCGACGGTATTGCTGATGCCGCCGAAGAGCGAGGCTTTGCTCTCACGATGATCAAAAAGCGGGCGGGGGAGAAGATGACCCTTGCCGAAGCGGCGCGTAGGATGTCGCAGCTTCCCGTCGACGGCATGATTTTCAACCTGCGTCAGATGGTCGATGACTTTGATACCTTTGAGGCACCGAAAGACCTCAAGACGGTGATTATCACGCCGATGGAGCATCCTACCTGCTCCACCGTCAGTGACGACCAAGAGGACGGCGCGCGCATGGCGTGCGAGTACTTCTTGAATCGCGGGCACAAGAACGTGTACTTCGTCTCTGGTAAGAAAGAGTCGCTGTCGAGCCAGTGCCGTATGAAAGGTTGGCGTGCGGCACTCGAGGCACGTGGCATTGAGCCGCCCGAGCCTCTGCAAGGCGATTGGAATGCGGATAGTGGCTATGCCGCGGGCCTTGTGCTTGCCGATAAACCCGATTGCACGGCGGTCCTCGCTGCTAACGACTGCATGGCAAACGGCGTGATGATGGCTCTACGTGACAAAGGGCTCAGTGTGCCCGACGACGTGTCCGTGATCGGCTTCGACGATGAGCTCTACAAGACGATACCCAACTCGATTCTGACGTCGGTGAAGTTTCGCCACCGCGAGCTGGGCATCCGTGCGCTTAACGAGGTCGTCGCAGGTCTGGAAGCCCCGAGCTCCAGAAGCCGCACGCTCGTCTCGGGCGTGTTGGTCGAGCGTTCCAGCGTAAAGGACCTGCGGGCGTAGGCTTGCCCGGTTTGCTCATCTCGATCTGTAACAGGTAGGAGCGAAATAACCTGCTAGTTGTTACAGATTTAGATTGAGGGAACTGGCCCGTGCATTCATCTCGATCTGTAACAACTAGACGCCCAAAACCGGTTTTAGTGTTACAGATTTAGACAATTCGGTCCGGCCCACCCTGTTTATCTCTATCTGTAACAGTTAGGACCCAAAGACTCGGCTAGATGTTACAGATCGAGACAAACGGCTCACGACCAGCCCAAAAACAAAAAAGACCGGGGGCGGCGCGCCGTGTGACGTGCCACCCCCGGCTGAGAAATGGGGACAGGTTATGTGAACGGGGCAATCCCGCTACCAGCAAGCCGCTCGCCGCAGGCCGCTAGTCCAGACGACGGGTCTGCGCCACGTGCTTGTACCAGTAGGCGCTTGCCTTGGGCGTGCGCTTCTGGGTTTCAAAGTCAACGTAGAAGAAGCCGTAACGCTTGTTGTAACCATTGGTCCAGGAGAACTGATCCTGCAGGCTCCACAGGAAGTAGCCGCCCACGTTGACGCCCACCTCCATGGCCTTGAGCAACCAGCGCAGGTGCTGCTCGATGTAGTCGATGCGTGGCTGGTCGTCTACAAAGCCGTCTTTGTAGGGGTCCTTGTAGCCCATGCCGTTCTCGGTGATGAAGATCTGCTTGTAGTTGGGGTAGCGCTGCTTAATGTAGACGAGCAGATCGAACAGACCCTCGGGATAGATGATCCAGTCCCAGTCGGTGGTGGGGATGCCGGGCTTGTTCACGTGCTCGCCAATACCCTTGACGCGCCAGCGGCCGGTGCCCTTCTCGCCCGTACCGTTGTGGTGCAGGTCGTTCTCGCCATCGTAAGCCTTCAAAAAACGGCACTGGTAGTTGTTGACACCCAGGTAGTCGTTGTAGAGCGCTGCCTCGCGCATAATCTCGAGGTCCTCATCCAGAATCTCGATGGTGCCGCCCGAGACGGCAGCCAGGCGGTTGGCGCACTCGAGGGTGTCGGGCGCGTAGTCGCCGCGGAAGGTGGCGTCGAGCAAGAACTGGTTCTGCAGCACGTGCTCGTTGTTGGCGGCCTTGATGTCGGCGGGGTCGTTCTCGTTGAGTGGGTACTTAAACTCCAGCGACTGGATGACGCCGATCTTGCCTTTAAAGCCGCCGTTGTGGAAGGCCAGCACGGCCTTGGCGTGGGCGAGCATCATGTTGTGCTCGCACTGGAAGGCCTCGGCCAGATGAGCTTTGACGCCACCGGGGAAGGTGCCCTCGATGTAGGTGTTGGAGGCGTCCGCCCAGATCTCGTTAAAGGTGAACCAATAGGTCACCTGGTCGGCGTACTCCTTAAAGCAAAAGGTGGCAAAGTTCACAAAGGCGTCGATGGTCTCGCGGTTGAGGAAGTCGCCCTTCTCAAAGAGGGGCAGCGGCGTGTCAAAGTGATGCAGCGTGACAAACGGCTCAACGTGGTGCTTGTGGCACTCGGCGAAGAGATCGTGGTAGAACTGGACGCCCTCGGGGTTGATCTTGCCGGTGCCGTTGGGGAAGATGCGGCTCCAGGCGATGGAGAGGCGAATGCCGTTGATGCCGAACTCCTCGCACAGCTCCAGGTCGACGGGGTACTGGTTGTAGAAGTCGGAAGCGGGATCGGGAGAGAAACGGCCCTGGGCCTCCAGGAAGTCGTCCCAGGCAACCTTGCCCTTACCGTGAGTGCGGGTCTCGCCCTCTACCTGGTAGGCGGCAGTGGCGCCGCCAAAGACAAAGTCCTCGGGAAACTGCGCGGGCGGGTTGGTGACGCTAGCAGGGTTAACGGACATGATGATCCAATCGTCTAAATCGAAGGGCCAGCCGGCTGTTGATGGTCGACTGGCCCTAGGCGTTACTTACTTCGAAAGCTGCTCGGAGACGAAGGCGAGAGACTTGTCGCCGTTCTGGGAGAGCTCGATGTATTGCTTACCGCGGCAGGCGACGCACTTGTTGCCCACGCGCTCGCAGTCCTTCTGCAGGTCGGCCAGGTAGCTGGCTGCCTGCGGGGCCAGGACGACCAGGTCAAAGTCGGGGAGCATATCCACGTGGTTGCCATAGGCGTCGGCAGCGGTCTCAAGATCGATGCCGCGCTCCTTGGCAGCCTTGGCCAGCGCGTTGGCGAGCAGGCCCGAGGTTCCGCCACCCTGGCAGAGCACGAGCACGCGCTTGCCGTTGAGGTCGCTGGCGGTCGTAGCCTCGGCAGCGGGTGCTGCGGAAGCGACGGGGGCGTCAGCCTTCACGGCCTCGGCAGCGGCGCCGGCGGCAACGCTCTTGGCATCGGCCTTGCCCTGGAAGGCATCGTTGAGCTTGGCGGCCTTCTCGGCGTTCTTGGCGGCGAGCTCCTCCTGGGAGATCTCGGCCTCCTCAGCGCACTTCTGGGCGTCATAGGCACGGAAGAACGGATAGTACAGGACAAAGTCGACGACCAGGATGAGGGCGAGCATCACAAAAGCGAGCGGCTGGAAGCCCAGGCCCATGATGGTGCCGATGGGGCCGGGGACGGTCCAGGGCAGGGTGTACATAAAGCCGTTCATGCCCAAGAAGTCGATAAAGATCTTGAGGATCCAGATGTTGGCGATCGGAGCAAAGACAAACGGGACAAAGAAGACGGGGTTGAGCACGATGGGTGCGGCGAACAGCAGCGGCTCGTTGACGGCAAAGCAGACCGGGACGATGGCGGCCTTACCGACGGCGCGCATCTCCTGAGACTTGGCCAGGAAGCAGAACATAAAGACCAGGACGAGCGTGGCGCCGGTGCCGCCCATGCAGACGACGAAGTACTGGGCACCCTGGGTCAGGACAGCGGAAGCGTGCTGGCCGGCCTGGAACGCAGCCAGGTTGTCGGTCATGTTGGCAACGAGGGCGGCGGCGATGGCGGGCTCGACGATCGAAGGGCCGTGGACGCCGACGAACCAGAAGAGGCTCATGGCGCCGTAGATCACAGCGAGGCCGATGTAGCCGTCGGCAGCGGTGAACAGGGGCTGGAACACCTGGATGACGCCCTGGGCAAAGCAGAAGCCAAAGGCAGCGCGGAAGACGATGTCAAAGACCCAAAAGACGGTGATGCAGACGGAGAAGGGGATGATGTCCTTAAAGGTCTGCGAGATGTTGGGCGGAACCTGCTCGGGCATCTTGACGGTGATGTTGCGCTTAATGAAGAACTTGTAGATGATGCCGGTCACAAACGCAGCAATAAAGGCGGTCAACAGGCCTTTGGAACCAAGGTAGGTGGTGTTGAAGCCGCTGGCGGCGTCCGTGGCGATCGTGTCGCTCGAAAGGAGCAAGAAGCCGATGATGGCCGCGCACATGCACGAGATAAAGTTGATCTGGTTGTTCTTGGGCAGATCGCGGTTCTGGGCGTCGGCGAAGTGCTTGGCAGTGGTGGCGGCGCAGGCGATGGCCAGGATGCCCATGGAGTAGTTGTAGCACTTCCACAGGGCGTTGTTGATGTCATCGGGCCAATAGAAACCCCAGATGTTGGGGACCGAGGCTACCAGGCAGAAGATGGACGAGAAGATGATGATGGGGATGACGGAGATAAAGCCGTCGCGGATCGCCTTGAGGTACTTGTTGCGGGCGATCGCGTTGAAAAAGGGCTGGCCCTTTTCGATGATGGCGATGAGTTGCTCCATGCAATGCTCCTAAGAGTCGGTGGGTTAGCAACGATGGTAGCTTTTGGCGTTCGGTTGCCAAAATGTTGACGTTGCCATTTTGCGACACAAAAAAAGACGCGAACCAGTGGTTCCTGTGCCTGCGAACCATCGATTCCTTAGGCGTAAACGTTTGAGCCGCCCGGTGGCTCTGTGTTTGCGCAATGGCAACGTTAACATTTGGGCGACAAAAGCCGTTCGGGGAAGCAAGATTGTCGGTGAACGGTAGGTTTTGGGTGGTAAACGTATTGTGGGGGAGGTGTTGGATATACTTGAAGGCGTTCATTTGACTGCGTAGGGTGCCGCCAATGGCATCGTTGACATAGAAAGATCGACCTATGGCCGCTGTTAAAAAATCGGTTTCCGTTAAGGACGTGGCGCGTCTCGCGGGCGTCTCGGAGCAGACGGTCTCGCGCACCGTGCACGATTCGCCCAGCGTGCGCCCCGAGACCAAGGAGCGCGTGCGTGCCGCCATGCGCGAGCTGGGGTATCGTCCCAATTTTGCCGGTCGATCGCTGCGCCGCGGCAAGTTTAAGACCGTCGGTGTCGCCATGTTCAACATTACCGGCACCGGCAACCTCGACCGTATGGAGGGCTTTGCCGCTGCGGCCGACAAACATGGCTATGCCATCACCCTAACTAAAGTAGACGGGCATCCGTATACCCTCGAGAGTGCATCGTCGCGCATGAGCGCGCTGCCGGTGGATGGCATGGTTGTGATCATGAATCGCATGCCGGCGGACTTTGGCACCTTTGAGCCGCTGCCCGGCATGCAGACGGTGCTCGTCACCATGCTGGAGCACCCGCTCTGTTCAACGGTCGATAACGACCAGTTCGATTGCTCGCGCCAGGTGGTCGAGTACTTGCTGGAGCAGGGGCACAAGACCGTGCACTTTATCTCGTGCCCCGAGCGCTCGCTTTCGGGCATGCAGCGCGAGGAAGGCTGGCGCGAGACATTGCGTGCGCATGGTATTGAGCCGCCGCGACTCGTCCGTGGCGATTGGACGGCACAGAGCGGGTACGCTGCTGGTCAGGCTTTAGCAGACGATCCGACCTGTACGGCCATTTATGCTTCCAACGATGCCATGGCATATGGCTGCATCCGTGGGCTCGAGTCGCGCGGGAAGCGCGTGCCCCAGGATGTGAGCGTGGTGGGCGTTGACGATAGTCTGGGCGATATCGTGCCCGACCGTCGCCTGACCACGGTGCGCTTTGACAACAAGCGTGTCGGCATGTGGGCGGTCGACAAGATTGCCGGCGCCGAGGGGGGTGCGTCTGGCGTGGAGCACATGCTGATCCCCGGTGTGCTCGTAGAGGGCGATACGGTGCGCGATTTGCGTTAGGGTGCGGTCCTGTTTGGGTTGCCGCTAACTATGTTCGATATTGTTCAGATTGGTTTAAAAACCGTTCACGGGCGAAAATCGACCGTTCATAGCTCGAAATTGCGTTTTGCATTGTTCTGTTTTGTTTGAATGTTAATGTTTCTGTCATACACAACGCAGCGCGTATGCCCGGACGCGATGCTCTCCATTGGTTCATATGTGAAAGGAACGCAATATGGCAACCAAAGAAGAAATCTCGATGGTTGGATTCGAGATCGTCGCATACGCGGGTGACGCCCAGACTGATCTGCTTGCAGCGCTCGATGCTGCTCGCGAGGGTGATTTTGAGAAGGCCGAGCAGCTGCACAAGGATGCCAGCGATGCGCTCATCGGTGCCCACGACACGCAGACCAAGCTGCTTTCGCAGGAGGCCGGCGGCGGCGAGATGGAGATGACCTTCATCATGGCCCACGCTCAGGACACCCTCATGACCACCATGATCTTGGAGAAGCAGACCCGCTTTACCATCGATGCCTACAAGCGCATCGCTGAGCTCGAGGCCAAGCTCGCCTAACGAACCCTCACAACCAAGTCCCCTTCCAAAAACCCTGCCGCTATCCGCGGCAGGGTTTTTTCTGTATCCCACCTATCTACGTTGCGGCGAAATAGGGGTCGACAGCCCCAAATGACCCGCTTTTCCCGTCCCCGGAGGATCGGTTGGCAGCGCTCGCCACGAAACTGGCTCATCTACTACGTTTAACCCGATACCCTCGAACACACTCGAGTTTCATGAAAAATCGCAGGACTTCTACCTGCGGTTTTGTTTTTTCGCTTTGTGGCATGGTCGGGGATGGGCGGTTAAACGTAGTAGATGGGCCCATTTCATGGCGGGCGGGTCATGCAGCAGCCTGTTGCGCCTCCTGCCGTTCGGTTTTTCGATGGGTGGGTATACTTTCCACCGCAATACAGGCCGGAATGAGGAGGTATCCAAATGCCGGACAACGGATCAATTCAAAAAAGAGACGCGTATGAGATGGCTCATGGGCGTCCTGTCCAGATAACCGAGCATACGACGGTAACCGAGCTGCAGCCCAGCCTGTCCGATGTCGTGTGCGCAAACAAAAAGTTGCAGATTGGCTTTATCGTTGCGCTCGTGGTGCTGGCGCTGCTGTCGGGCTTTGTCGCGCGCCCGCATTTTGCCGATACCAAGACTTGGGACTCCACCATCGAGGTCATCGATCAAAAGAAGGGCAATGTTTTGGCGCTCACGACCTCGTGCGTGGCGCTGTCTGCGGGCATTACCGCGCTGCCGGGTGATACGGGGACGCCGGTTGCCGAGCAGCTCGCGCAGCTTTCAGGCAACCTTGGTATCGTGCTTGCCGTGCTATACCTGGAAAAATATTTGCTCACAATTTTGTGGTCGGTTGGCTTGGGCATCTTAATCCCGCTTGCGTTGGTGCTCTTTGCGGTGTCGCTCGGCATTCACGGGCGCTGGAGCACGAGCACGGTCATCCGTCGCGTGGCAACTCGCGTGCTGGTGGTTGCCATGATCGGCATGGCGTTGGTGCCTGCAAGCGTATGGGTGTCGCAAAAGGTCGACGAAACGTATCGAGTGAGCATCGAAGCGGCGGAGCAAAAGGCGGCCGACGCTGCGGGTACGGCAGATAGCGACAGCTCCAAAGCAAGCAAGAAAAAGACCGAGTCCACAGAGTCCAAGAACGTGCTTGAACAGCTTGTCGACGGTGCCTCGAGCCTGGTCACGTCGGTAACCAGTGGTGCCAAGCAAATGACCGACGAGATCGTGCAACAGGTGACCGATCTGATTGAAGGCGTCATCGTGATGATCGTGACCTCGTGCGTTATCCCGTTGCTGGTGCTCGCGGCGTTTCTGTGGCTGGGGCACACGCTACTGGGGATCGATATCTCTGGCCCGGCGAACTATTTGACGGGCCGTTTTCTGAGCGCTCCGTCCAAACATGCCAAGAAGAGCGGACAGTCTGAGTAGCTAAAACAGCTGTATATACCGGGGAATACCGCCGAAGGGGCGGCCGAGACACGTTCTCGGCCGCCCTTTTGTTTGTTGAACACATGGTCGCTACGTCCGCGCCGGGTCAAACGGTCGGCAATCATCCGTGAATGGTATTTGTTCAAAAAAGAACAAAGATAAACAAATAGTTGTTGCAGTTAATGTTCGAATGTGTTCAAATAAACATGAACAGTGAAGAACCGCACATTCAGATGCCCGGACCTGAATGCGATTCAACACTTCCAAACAGAAACTACGCACCTGCGTATCTCTCAAGGAGGATGTCATGAGGGTTGTAATCGCTTCCGATGCCGACGGTATGTCGATGAAGGAGTCCATCAAGGAGATGCTCATCGCCGACGGTCACGAGGTCGTCGACTATTCCGAGACCCCTGCCGCGGACTTTGTCGATTCCGCGACCGCCGTTGCCAAGGACCTGCTGGAGCACAAGGATTCCCAGGGCTTCGCATTCGATAAGTACGGCGTCGGCTCCTATATGGCCGCCGTCAAGATCAAGGGTATGGTCGTCGCCAACATTTCCGACGAGCGTTCCGCTTACATGACCCGCGAGCACAACGGCTCGCGCATGGTCACCATGGGCCCGGGCGTTGTGGGCACCGAGGTCGCCAAGAAGATCGCCCGCGAGTTCCTGCGCGCCCAGTACGCCGGCGGTCGTCACCAGATCCGTGTCGACATGCTCAACAAGATGGCCTAACGAGAGCCACCGAGAACTCGAACTTCTACCTCAACTTGTGAATTCAGACGAAAGGACGTTCTGATGAAGAAGACCATCGCAATCGGTTGCGACCATATCGTTACGGACGAGAAGATCTATCTGGCCGACCGCCTGGAGCAGGCTGGCTACAAGGTGCTCGACTGCGGCACCTACAGCCACACCCGTACGCACTATCCCATCTACGGCAAGGCCGTGGGCGAGGCCGTTGCCAGCGGCAAGGCCGACTTTGGCGTGGCCCTGTGCGGCACCGGCATCGGCATCACCAACGCCGTCAACAAGGTTCCCGGCGCCCGCTGCGCCCTGGTTCGCGACATGACCTCTGCCCTGTATGCCCGTCGCGAGCTCAACGCCAACATCGTGGGCTTTGGCGGCAAGATTACCGGCGAGTTCCTGATGGCCGACATCATGCTTGCCTTCCTGGAGGAGCCCTACGAGAAGACCCCCGAGCACGATGCCCTGATTGCCAAGATCGACGCCTGCAACAAGGCCGACGCCGAGGCTCAGGCTGACCCTCACTTCTTTGACGAGTTTCTCGAGAAGTGGGACCGCGGCGAATACCATGACTAGCGGGTATCCGGCGTAATTTACTAGTCCGTTGACGGCTCGCGTTTCTGTGAGGGGGCGCGGGCCGGTTTTCTATCAGCCCCACTGACTCGGCGGGCTGGCGTAAGAAAGGGAAGGCTCCTATGGAGTTTGTTCTTGATAGCGGTTCTGTTCGCGTGGTACTGAGCACGGCTGGCGGATCGTTCACTTCGATTAAAGCCAACGGTCGCGAGTACCTGTGGCAGGGCGATCCGGCGGTCTGGTCGGGCCAGGCACCCATTTGCTTTCCGATTTGCGGCGGCCTTCGTGATGGCCGCGCCATGACCATGGGCGGCCGCGAGGTCAAGCTTGCCCGCCACGGCTTTGCCCGCAAGCAGGAGTGGAGGCTCGAGGAGCAGGGCGACAGCATGGTCGCGCTGAGCCTAAGCTCTGCCGACCACGCCGAGCTGCTCGAGCAGTATCCGTATCCGTTTAAGATCGTTGCTCGTTACACGATCGATTCGGAAAAGGTGGCCGTGTCGTACGAGGTGACCAATGAGGGCACCGAGGACATGCCGTTTTTTGTGGGCGGTCACCCCGGCTTTAAGTGCCCGCTCGACGAGGGCGAGTCCTATGACGATTATGAGCTTCGTTTTGAGCAGTGCGAGGCCACCGAGCTCTGCACCGCCGTTCCCTCGACGGGCCTGATTGATGTTGAGCATCGCAGCAAGAACCCCATGGTCGGACACGACCTGCCGCTGACCCACGAACTCTTCGACTTCGCGGAGACCATCTTTGACGTGCTCGAGAGCCGCGTGGTTACGCTGACCAAGAAAACCGAGGACAAGGGCGTGCGCCTGACGTTCCCCGACATGCCGTACCTGATTGTGTGGAGCAAGCCCGAGGGCGACTTTGTGGCCGTGGAACCGTGGGGCGGCCTGTCTACCTGCTCCGATGAGGACGATATTCTGGAGCACAAGCGTGGCTGCCTGGTTGCCAAGCCGGGGGAGACCGTCATCCGCGGTTTTGAGATCGAGATCCTTTAAAGAGCTATCGTATGTTTGGGGTGGGTCATGCCGCCCCGGAACAGGAGTTCAATATGATTCTGACCGTTACCATGAACCCGTCGATTGATACGCGCTATCAGCTCGACAAGCTGATCATCGACGATGTTAACCGTGTGACGCCCGAAAAGACCGCTGGCGGCAAGGGCCTCAACGTGAGCCGCGTGCTGCTGCAGCTGGGCGACGATGTGCTCGCGACCGGCCTGCTCGGCGGCCACATGGGCGCCTATATGGCCGAGCTTATGGATGCCGACGGCGTCAAGAACGACTTTGTGCCCATCGCCGGTGAGACGCGCATTTGCCTGAATATTCTGCACGAGGGTAATCAGACCGAGCTGCTGGAGAGCGGCCCGCAGATCGCCCCGGCCGAGCTCGAGGCCTTTACGGCCAAGTTCGCCGAGCTTGCAGCGAAGGCGGACGTTGTGACGCTTTCGGGCTCGCTGCCGCGTGGCGTCGATGCCGGCTACTATGCCGAGCTCGTCAAGATCGCCGAGGAGGCGGGCGCCAAGGTGCTGCTCGACACCTCGGGTGCATCGCTGGAGGCCGCGCTGGAGTCCGACGCCAAGCCTGAGCTCGTAAAGCCCAACCTGACCGAGATTAACGGCCTGCTGGGTACGTCCTTTACGACTGATGATGTCGATGCCCTGCGCGAGGCGCTTGCCGCCGATGACCGCTTTGCCGGTATCCCCTGGGTTGTCGTTTCGATGGGCGCTGCCGGTTCGGTGGGCTTCCATGAGGGCCGCGCGTTCCGCGCCAAGACGCCCGCGATTGCGGCTGTGAACGCGACGGGTTCCGGTGACTCGACCATCGCCGGCTTTGCGCATGCCATTGCTGCTGGTGCCGACGACGTCACGGTGCTCAAGACCGCCAATACCTGCGGCAAGCTCAACGCCATGGATCCCAAGACCGGCCACCTGGTCATGGACCGCTGGGACGAGATCTACAACAGCGTTGAAGTCGTAGAGTTGTAGGGTTACGCGGTTTTACCAAACCGCGTAACCAGCCGACGCTGCAAACCCGCCAGAGCGGCAATCTGCCTTTCAACTTCGGCGGCATGACCAGAAGGTCAATGCCGCCTTGTTTCAAGGCACCTTGCTCGCTCTGGCGGGTTTTCGCTGACTTCGCCAAAGCATCGGCGTTGCCGCTGCTGTTGCCTGTCAGTTGTAGTCGTTGGGGACGTTCTTGTTTGACTAGTCGTTTAAGAACGTCCCCAATGACTGCACTCAAAAAACGGCGCCTGCCGGCGATGTCGCCGGCGGGTGCCGTTGTCGTGTGGGCGGTTATGTCGTGGCCGCTGATGAGGCTCGAACTCGTATGCTACAGCGAGTCGATAAAGCGCTGCTGGGCGGCGCGGCCGGCTTCGTCCCATTTAAAGACGCCGGCGTTGTCGAGCACGTGGCCAAACACCACGCCGACCTCCTCGTGCAGGATATCGATGGCGTTGTCCACCGTAAGCTCGTCGGCGCGGCGAGCAAAAACGTCCTCGGCCCATGCAGCGTGGCTGCGGCAAAGGTCGTCGCCCTCGAGCGCGCCGGCGAGATCGTAGCTGGTATCGGCTTTGGCCGCCAGCAGGTGCTTGCGGACAGCGCCGAGCTCGGGAACCAAGCGCGGCGGCAAAATAGCCAGGCCCATGACCTCGATCAGGCCGATGTTCTCCTTCTTAATGTGGTGATACTCGGCATGCGGGTGAAACACGCCCAGCGGATGCTCGTCGGTCGTGATGTTGCAGCGAAGCGCCAGGTAGGCCTCGTAGATTTCGCCGCCGGCATTGCCGCGGGAGTCGACGCGGCGGATGACGGGCGTCACGGTGTTGTGCGCCACGCCATCGGCTGTGTGCGCGATGACGCCCACCGATTCATCGGTCCACTCGCGCCAGGCGAGGATAATCTTCTCGGCGGCATCGAGCAGCTGAGCGCGGTCATGCGAGCGCAGGCGCAGCACTGAGAGCGGCCACTGCAGCACGGTACCGCTGACCTGGTCAAAACCGGGCACGCTAAACTGCGAGACCTCGGCGGCGTGCATCATGGGGAACTCGTGCGCGCCGCCCTGGAAGTGATCGTGCGACAGAATCGAGCCGCCCACGATGGGCAGGTCGGCGTTAGAGCCGATGAAGTAATGCGGGAACAGGTCCACAAAATCGAGCAGGCAGGTCAGGCCCTTGCGGTCGACGTGCATCGGACGATGCTCGGAGCTCATGGCAATGCAGTGCTCGTTGAAGTACGCGTACGGGCTGTACTGGAAGCCCCAGCGCTCGCCGTCGAGCTGGATGGGGATAACACGCAGATTCTGGCGGGCAGGGTGAGCGCCGCCGTCGGCTGCGGCGGAGCGTCCGGGATAGCCCTCGTTTTCGATGCAGAGCTGGCAGGCGGGATACTTCTCGCCCGTGTTCTTGGCTGCACCTGCCGCGGCGATATCGCGCGGGTCCTTCTCGGGCTTGGACAGGTTGATGGTGATCTCAAGATCGCCCCAGTTGGTGGGGGTGCTCCATTTGATGTTGCGCGCGATGGCGGCCCGGCGCACGTAGCCGGCGTCGCAGCACAGGCTGTAGAACCAGTCGGTCGCGGCACGGGGCTCGTTGACGCCCATACGCCCATTGAATTCCTCGTTTACAACCGAAGGCCTCGGCATGAGCGCGCCCATGATGCGCATGGCGATGCGATCGCGGCCCGACGCCGTGTCCTCGGCAGCACCGTTGGCAACGGCAGCCTCGGAAAGCGCGGCAAGCGTGCCCTCCAGGTCAAAGTCGGGGAGTGTATCGGGGTGCAAGAGCGAAATCTTCTCAACCTGGAGCGCCCAGGCCATATCGAGCGCCGGGCCCGTAGCGCCGATGCACTCCAAAATGGTGTTGTATGCCCAGATGCGATCGTCCTGTCCGATCATCGATCGATGGATGGCATATTCGATGAGGCCCTGCGCGGCCTCGCGCACATCAGTCATTACAGCCATGCCGCGTAAGCCCCCTTGTCAGAAATCGCGTAGTGGCGGGCAGAGCCCTCGCCAAGCCAGCCGTTCATCTTGGCAATGAAGGTGTCGACCAGCTCGAGCGGCACGAAGGCCTGGATGGTACCGCCAAAGCCGCCGCCGTGAATACGAACGGCGCCACGGCCGTCGAGCACGTGCTCGGCCAGCGCCAGGGCATACATGGAAGGCTGCTCGGAACCCAGCTTGGCAACAACATTCTGCAGGTACATGGCAGAGCTGGCGCCGGACTCGCGCGTCAGGACCAGGAACCGGTCAATGTCGCCGGCGTTCAGAGCTGCCCAGCGCTTGTCGACCAGGCCGTTCTCGTACCAGTAGTGAACGGCGCGCAGGCAGGCACGATCGCCCAGCTTGGTGCGTAGCTCGGGGAGCTTGGCGTCAAAGTCGGCAACGTTTACCTCGCACAGGCGTGCCTTGCCAAATTCGGCGGCGACGTCTTGCATCTCGCGCGGAACGGCGGCGTAGTCGTCGGTGGCGGCCACGTGGTCGGCGCCGACCTTGACGAGCACGAGCGCGTAGCCGTGATCCTCAAAGTTGAGCTTGAGCTTCTGGGTCTTAGGCTGAGCCTGGTCCTCAAAGTCCATGTAGGCGAGGCCGCCCAGGCACACGGCAGCTTGGTCCATCAGACCGCAGGGCTTGCCGTAGTAGTTGTTCTCGGTGCGCTGGCTCATCTGGGCGAGCGTGATGGGCTCAATGGCGGGCGCGCCCCAGAGCGTCTCCATGGCACGGCCGTACGCGGCCTCGACGGCAGCAGAGCTGGAAAGGCCACCGCCCGAGGGGACGGAGCAGGTGAAGGCGAAGTCGAAGCCCTTGGGCTCAACACCAAGCGCTGCGACCTCGTGGGCCATACCACGCACGAGGCTTGCGGACGTGCCCTTCTCGGACTCTTGAATATCCAGCGTGTCGAGCGTGATCTCAAACGTGGGATAGCCCTCGTCGGCAACGCGAACCTTGTTGGAATCGGTTGCCACGGCGATGCCGTCGACGGCGACATCGAGCGAGCCGGCGATAACGTGGCCACCCTCGTGGTCAGTGTGGTTGCCGCTGATCTCGGAACGGCCGGGCGCGTGCACGTAGAGCACCTGGCGGTCGCCGATGGGACCAAACTCCTCCTCAAACAGCTTGGTGAGCGTGGCGAGTGTCTTTTCGTCGGGGGTGGTCATGGGAGTCCTTTCCTTGGCGCGCACGGGTGAGTTTTGCGTCGTTATGAGTACGTTAACAACTTGAAGCGGCATGAACCAAGTGTTCACGATACCGCACGTTACGGGCTATGTTAACGTACTCATAACACATTGCTTGTCACTTTTTGAGAATCTGGTAATCGGTAGAAATACAGCCGTGAACGGTACTGCCGTATGGACTTATAAAGCAGAAGAGATGCAGATGGAAAAAGTAGAGTACGTTAACATGCGTCCGACGATAGCGGGCCTCGGCGCGGGGTGTATTTCTGCCCGGGCCGGCATGCACGCTATTCAGATCTCGCAAGGGTGAAGGTGATCCAGTGGCAAGGCGCCCGTCCAACGATACAGGTACGCGTCCGGTCTCCATGGCCGACGTCGCCCGTGCTGCTGGCGTTTCGCAGCAGACGGTTTCGCGCGTCGCCAACGGTTTGCCCAACGTTAACGAGCAGACGCGCCAGCGCGTGCAGGCCGCTATGCAAGAGCTCGGCTTCCGTCCGAGCTATGCCGGCCGCTCGCTGCGCGACGGCCGTTACCATTCGGTCGGCCTGTGTATCAACGATGTCACCAAGTTTGGCAACCTCTCAATGATCGACGGCATCGCCAGCGCTGCTCGCGAGCATAATTGCGCCATCACGCTGGTCGAGATGTCCAAGACCGAGGAGTTTTCGCTTGCCGAGGCAACGCGTCGTATGGCCGCGCTGCCCGTGGACGGCATCATCATCGGCATGAGTCGCATGGCGCCCGATTTTGAGACGTTTGATCCGCTGCCGGGCATTGGCACGGTCATCGTTACCATGTACGCGCACCCGCGGGTGACCACGGTCGACTCCGATCATTACGGCTGCTCGCTCTTGCTTATGGATCACCTGTTTGAGCTGGGACACGAGCAGATTCGCTATATTGGTGGCCCGTCGTTCTCGGTCGACGAGCAATTTCGTCGCGCCGGTTGGCAGGATGCGCTCGAGCGTAAACACATCGAGCCGGCAGAGCCGCTCGAGGGCGACTGGTCAGCCAACAGCGGTTACGAGGCCGGCAGGTATCTGGCCGAGCACGATCGCGCCATGACGGCGATCTATGCGGCAAACGACCAGATGGCAAATGGCGCGATTGCCGCGCTGCGTGATAGCGGTCTGCGCGTGCCCGAGGACGTAAGCGTGGTGGGCGTCGATGATTCGCTCGATGATTTTGTAGCACACAACGAGCTCACGACCGTGCGATTCGATCTGCATCAGCGCGGACGCGAGGTGTTTGAGCATGCGGTTCCCGAGGCGGGTACGGTGGGCAAAACCGTTGCCATTCGTATTCCCGGCCAACTCATCATTCGACATAGTACGGCGGCACCGCGCGCATAGTTTCCGCAGGTCAACGGTGATATGTTGAACATCAATAACAATCAGTAAGGATGTCGGTAGATAGCTGTTGGAATGTAGCCGAGTGCTATGATAGACGGGCTCTTTTGTCTATCTAGGAGGCTTTGCCTGATGGAGATCACCAAGGATATCCGCTACGTTGGCGTCGACGATCACGACATTGACCTGTTCGAGGGCCAGTACGATGTGTCCGAGAACGGTATGGCATACAACAGCTACGTTATCTTGGGCGAAAAGATTGCTGTCGCCGATTCGGTCGACGGCGGTTTTGTCGACGAGTGGCTCGGTAACATCGAAGCCGTGCTCGACGATCGCACGCCCGATTACCTGGTCGTTCACCATATGGAGCCCGATCACTCCGCTGGCATTGCCGCCTTTATGGAGCGCTATCCCCAGGCCCAGATCGTGGCCAGCATGGGCGCCTTCCGCATGATGACCAACTACTTTGGTACCGATTATCCGGAGCGCAAGATGGTCGTCAAAGAGGGCGACGTGCTCGACCTGGGTGGCCACAGCCTAACGTTTGTCGGCGCCCCCAACGTGCACTGGCCCGAGGTGCTCTTCTCCTATGAGGCCACCGACAAGGTACTCTTTAGTGCCGACGGCTTTGGCAAGTTTGGCGCTAACGACATCGAAGATCCCGAAGGCTGGGCCTGCGAGGCGCGTCGTTACTACTTTGGTATCGTGGGCAAGTTCGGTAAGTTCGTGCAGTCTGTGCTCAAGAAGGCCGCCGATCTGGACATCCAGATCATCTGCCCGCTTCATGGCCCCGTGCTGACCGAGAACCTGGGCTACTACCTCGACACCTACAACACCTGGTCGAGCTATCAGCCCGAGGACGAGGGCATCACCATTGCCTATGCGAGCGTCTACGGCCACCTGAAGGCTGCCGTCGAGGAGCTTGCATCTGCGCTCGAGGCTCGCGGCCAGAAGGTCTCCGTCTTTGACCTGGCTCGCGACGATATGGCCGAGGCCGTTGAGGACGCGTTCCGCTATGACCGTCTGGTGCTCGCCTCCATCACCTATCAGGGCGAGATCTTCCCGTTTATGAGCACCTTTATCCACACGCTTGCCGAGCATGCCTACCAGAACCGTACCGTGGCGCTCGTCGAGGCCGGTTCCTGGGCGCCTGCAGCTGCCAAGGTTATGACCAAGGAGCTCGAGGGTATGAAGGACATCACGCTGACGCAGAACAAAGTGACCGTCCTGGGTTCGCTCAACGACGCATCGCGCGCCCAGATCGAGGCCCTCGCCGACGAGCTTTCCAAGTAGCGATACGTTCACGTTTGACGCTCAACCACCACAAAGGAGACCTTTGTGGTGGTTTTTGTTTAAGCGCCGGCGATGAGGAGATTTGGGCGGGCGTTGTCGACGATTTCGGCGATTGAGGTGGCGACGGCGTGATCGGGGTCACGGTCCATCACGATGGCGTTGACGTCGGTCAGCTCGGCAAAGCGGTACATGCCGCGTCCGTTGACCTTGCTGGCGTCCATGAGGGCGACACTTTGACGGGCGGCGCCGACCATAGCCGCTTTGGTCTCGGCCATCTGCGGAAAGTCGGTCGTAAAGCCGCAGCCGGGAACAAAAGCGCCAGGGCACATGACGGCAAGATCGGCGTGGACCATTTGGAGCGCCTGCATGGTGATCGGTCCGTACAGATAGCGATGACCTTTGCGCAGTGCCCCGCCCAGCATGACGACGTCGACCGAGGGCATGCTCTCGTCGATGTAATCGGCAATGGTAATGTCGGCCGTGATGACGGTGATGCCGTCGCGCTGGTCGAGCAGGCGGACAAATTCGAGCGCGGTGGTGCCCGAGTCGACAAGCAAGGTGTCACCGTCGCTGACGAGTTCGATGGCGCTTTGCGCGATGGCCTGCTTGGCGGCGACATTGACGTTGATACGGCGATCCTGGGTGGATACGGTCAGCCGCTTCTGGAGCGACACAGCGCCGCCATGCGTGCGGCGCAGCTTGCCAGACTCGGCGAGCGCGTCTAGGTCGGCGCGGGCGGTAACGGAGGACACGCCAAAGGTCTGGGCGATTTCTGCTACCTGCACCGAGGCGTTATGCTCGAGCATCTCCATGATGGCGGCGCGACGCTCATCGGCGAAAGCTCGGGTTGTTGCATGGGCCATAGTTGCTCCATCATCGTCTGAAATTTGCAGGAATTGTGTTGAGTCTATTTTCGTTCATTTTCTTTTTAAGCAAGAAAACGCCTTTCGATTACTTACTTTTTCTATAAAAGAAAGATGATCAAGGCTCAAAACTCAATTTCGAACACGCACGCTCGGGTTCGATCCCTTCCGTTTGCTTTTCAAAAATGAAGGTTGGACCTCGCGCGATGACAATATCTCACACATGCATACCCGCTGAATTTCATACAATGAGCGCAGCAAAACGCAAGGTAAATCGCCTTGCGGACACGTACGCCCGATGTCCAGATGCGGGCGAGGGAGAGGAGCAAACGCTCATGGCACTTGTTACCACCGAAAAGATGCTCAAGGACGCTCAGGCCGGCCACTACGCCGTTGGCGCGTTCAACGTCGAGAACCTCGAGTTTGTTATGGCTGTTCTGGCCGCTGCCGAGGAGACCAAGTCCCCCGTCATCATGCAGACCACCCCGGGCACCATTAAGACCGCTGGCCTGGATTACTTCTACGGCATGGTCAAGGCTGCCGCCGAGCGCGCTTCCGTGCCCGTCGCCCTGCACCTCGATCACGGCGATGGCTATGACCGCTGCATGCAGGCTTTCCGCACTGGCTACACCTCCGTTATGATCGACGGTTCGCACGAGTCCTTCGAGGACAACATCGCCCTGACCAAGTCCGTCGCCGACGCTGGCCGCGCCATGGGCGTGCCCGTCGAGGCCGAGCTCGGTAAGGTTGGCGGCAAGGAGGACGACGGTCCCGCAGTTGAGGGCGAGAGCCCCTACACCGATCCGGCCGAGGCCAAGGAGTTTGTTGAGCGCACCGGCTGCACCTCGCTCGCTATTGGCGTTGGCACCAGCCACGGCGTGTACACGAGCGATCCGCACATCGAGCAGTCCGTGGTCAAGGCCATCCGCGACGCCGTCGACGTGCCGCTGGTTCTGCACGGCACCTCCGGTGTGCCCGATGAGCAGGTTGCCGAGGCTGTGAAGAACGGCATCTGCAAGGTCAACTACGCCACCGAGCTGCGTCAGGCCTACACCAAGGGCTTCATGGCCTACATGGCCGAGAACCCCGCCTGCTTCGATCCCAAGAAGCCGGCCAAGGAGGGCATGCGTGAGATCACCGAGCTGGTTAAGATCCGCATGACCAACCTCAACTCTGTGGGCAAAGCAGAGTAACAACAAGGGTACTCCGACTCAAAATAGATCCCGGGGAGGGATGAGGGCTTAGTTCCCCAATCGTCCTCGGGCATGCAAAAAGCCTCGCTGCGCACTTCGTGCGGCGAGGCTTTTTGCCCCCTGCGGAAAGATTGGGGAACTAAGCCCTCGTCCCTCCCAGCTTGACCTACTCGAGGCCGTCGCCCTTGTGGCGTTAGGTCTGAAAATAATAAGAAGCGTTGGCAACGGGGGCCTTCGCGCTGCGGAATGATTTTGGAAACTAAGTACGGGACCCGCCCAAACCGTCCTGCTCAATCGCCCTTGTGGCGTTGGGGCGGAAAGGATGGGGCGCGCGGGGCGCTTTGTTGATGAGGGGTTAGTATGCCCTTGCTTGGTTGGGGAATGCTTTGTCTAGCGACGCCTGGAGCTTTTTCAATGAGGCCTGCAGGTTGAGGCTTTGATCGGTTGAGCGTTTTTGCTGTGAGGTGGGGGAGTCGAGGAGGCCGTTTCTCTGTGTCGGGGGGAAGGAGAAAAGGTTTGCATGTTTTAGGGATGGCTGCTGTGCTGCGTCATTGGAAGAATGCATGCTTATGCGGCCTCCTCGATGTCCACCAAAAGGTTGCGCACGGGGTGTGCTGCTAGGTCCCGTGCGTTGGCAGTATTATGCCGCGGCTGCCGCAAAGAAGCGCTAAAGAAAGGCTTAACCTGGTTTGGTGTTACGATGAAACTGCAGGTCAGAGGTATTGAGTAACACTCTTGAAAGGTTTTGGGCTTAAGGGCTTTCTAAGGTTTGTGACGTGGATGTGGCGCGGACGTACGGAGCGTGTGAATGCACGCTGTTAGCGCTGCGGCTCTGCGGCGCGCACCTGCTCGATGACCTTTTCCATCGTGGCGTCGATGCGGTCTTTTTTGAGCTCGCATTCCCAGATGGTTATGGGTGTCCAGCCCATTTGAGTGAGTGCTGCCACGGCAGCGCGGTCGCGCTCGACGTTGCGACGGAACTTTGCCTCCCAAAACTCAACGTTGCGCTTGGGCTGGCTCGGATTGCACTTGGGGCAGCGATGCCAAAAGCAACCGTTGACAAAGATGGCGATCTTGCGGCCGGGGAAGGCGATGTCGGGCTTGCCGGGAACCTTCCATTCCAAGCGATAACCCGTAAGGCCCGCGGCCCGTAGACGCTGACGTACGAGCAGCTCGGGCTTAGTATTGGCGCGCTTGTTGCCCTTCATGGACTTTTTGATGGCGGCGCGACGGCGGACGAGTTCGCGCTCGTCGGCGGAAAGGTCCGAGGTGTCGATGCCGTCGAGCAGACCGGGCTTGGGACGCTTTTTGCTGCGGCGCTTGGGTGCGCGCTTGGGTTTGGTGGTGGGGTGTTCGGTCGTGGCGGCCTCGGCATCTTTGGCAGTGCTGCTTGCCTCAAGCCGATCTTCCTTTAATTCAATCAGAGCATCGATAAGCCCCTTGTCGGCGGGCATCCACTCAACGGTGGCAAGCGAGGTGCGCGGAATCCAACGGATATCGAGCTGACGGTCGTGCTTCTGGGGCTCGTCGGACTCTTTAGCCAGCGAGCAGTAGTAGCACTCCATGGAGAGATGGAAATCGGGGTAGTCGTACTCAACGGTGTAGAAATCGCGTAGGTTGGTGACTTTTACCTGCAGCTCTTCCATGAGCTCGCGGCGCACGGCGTCTTCGGGTGTCTCGCCGCGCATGAGCTTGCCACCGGGGAACTCCCAAAGTCCCTGCATGTCGCCATAGCCGCGCTGCACGGCAAGTAGCTCGTCGGATCCTTCCTTGCGAATGATCCCAGCGGCAACATGAACAGTCTTCAACAGGAGTCCTCTCTCAACATCAACAAGTGACAGGGTAGCTACCCCTACCTTACACAACGGTAAGGCAAGCGTAAGCCATATCGATGGTAGCCGACTCGTCTTCTTGCGACTATAGATGCCGTAGACTAATCGCAAGAAAGGACTCGGTATGCAAACCACGCACATGGCGACCCCGGTACTGGAGGTCGCGCATCTCGAAAAGGTATATGGAGCGCTGGGCAACGTGACCCGCGCGCTCAACGATGTCAACTTTACGGTCAACCGCGGCGAATTCGTTGGCATCATGGGCGCTTCGGGCTCGGGCAAGTCGACGTTGCTCAACTGCGTGTCGACCATCGATAGCGCCACAAGTGGCACGATCCGCATCAACGGGCAGGACGTGACGCGCATGAAGCAGGCTAAGCTTTCGCAGTTCCGCCGCGAGGAGCTCGGCTTTATCTTCCAGGACTCCAACCTGCTCGATACGCTCACGGCACGCGAGAACATCGCCCTGCCGCTCACCATCGCCCGCACAAACTCGGCCGAAATCTCGACCCGCGTGCAGGATGTGGCCGCGCGTCTGTCTATTAGCCAGGTGCTCGACAAGTATCCCTACCAGATGTCCGGCGGTCAGCAGCAGCGCGTTGCCGCGGCTCGCGCGCTCGTCACCGACCCCACTATGATTATGGCCGACGAGCCCACCGGCGCCCTCGACTCTAAAAGCGCCCGCCTGCTGCTCGAGAGCCTAGAGGCCCTCAACCGCCGCCTGCGCGCCACCGTGCTCATGGTCACGCATGACAGCTTTGCTGCTAGCTACACAAGCCGCGTGCTGTTTATCCGCGACGGCAAGATCTTTACCGAGCTGCGCCGCGGTGACACCGACCGCCGAGAGTTCTTCGACCGTATTATGGAGGTCGTTGCCATGATGGGCGGTGAGGGCTCCGATGCTCTGTAAACTCGCTTGGGGCAACGTTCGCCGCGCCGGCCGCGACTACCTCGTCTACCTTTTGACGCTCACCCTGGGCGTCACCGTATTCTATGCCTTTAACACCGTTTCGATGCAGGTCGATATTGCCGGCATTGAGGAGGAGGGCCTATCCGAGCTCATGGGTACCATGCTCGGCTACCTCACGTACTTTTTGGCCGGCGTCATGGCCTTTTTGATGGTGTATGCCAATAACTTCATCATGAAACGCCGCAAGAAGGAGTTTGGCCTGTACCAGGTGCTCGGCATGGGGCGCGGGCGCGTCGCCACGATCATGGCGCTCGAGACGGTGATCGTTTCGGTCGGCGCCTTTGTCGCCGGTATTGTGCTGGGCGTGGGGCTCTCCCAGCTCATGACGTTCTTTACGGCCTCGCTCTTTAAGACGCAGATCGCCAATTTCCGCTTCTTTTTCTCGGTGCATGCGTTCAACCTGACCCTGGCCTGCATGCTCGTAATGTTTGTGCTCACGCTGCTGCTGAACCTTCGCGCCGTGCGTCGTACCAAACTCATCGAGCTTATGGGTGCCGAGCGTCGCAACGAGAGCATCAAGACGCGCAATCCCTGGATCGCGATTGCCATCTTTGCTGTGGGCGTGGTGCTTGTGGGCGTGGCCTATTACCGTCTGCTACGTGATGGGTTCCCGCTAACCGAGACGGGCGACAAGCTGGACGGGGCAATGAGCCAGTTTGGCATCACCACGGCCATGGTCACGGTAGGCACCTTTGCCCTGTTCTGGGGACTCTCGGGCATGCTTATCAAGCTGCTGCAGAGCTTGCGCGGCGTGTATTGGCGCGGCCTCAACATGTTTACTGTGCGCCAGCTTGCGGCCAAGGTCAACACGGTGTGCTTTTCGATGGGCGTCATCGCGATGATTCTGTTTTTGGCCATTACCTCGGTGACCTGCGGTATGTCGATTGCCAACGTGATGAACGAGAATCTGGAGCGCTATAACCCTGTTGACGTGTCTCAGACGTATGTCTATTACACGCCCGAAACGCTCGACTACTACAAGGAGTATGTCAATCCGTCTGAGGCCGATCGCATGGTGCTGGCCGATGCAACGGTCGATTTGTACGCTGCATGGCATGGCGATCGTAAAGATCCCGATAACGTTGCAGACGGTATTAAGGGCAAGTCGGCGGACAACAACGACGAGACCGGCAAAAAGGTCAATATCGCCGATGTTGCCGGTGAGCATGTGCAGATCGATTCGTATCTGAGTTACCCGCTTGGCGGCTCGGGCCCCTCGGTGGTGGCGGGTGAGATGTGCAAGGCCATGGGCGAAAAGCTTCCCAAGGCGCTCGAGGGAAGCAACGCCGATGCGATGGGTCTGTATGTGACGCCGGCGAGCCAGTACAACAAACTGCGCCAGATGATGGGCGAGGAGCCGGTGAGCATTGGCCGGGACCAGTACTTGCTTACGTGTGATATGGGTGGTGAGCTGGGCGACCTGTACACCAAATACATGGCCGGCGGCCATACCCTCACCTTGGGCGGGCATGAGCTCAAGCCCGCAACCGATAAGTCGGACGAGGACACGGCGGCCATCGCCAACTCGGCGATGGGCAGCAATCCCGGTACCGTGGTCGTAGCCGATGAGCTGCTGTCCCAGCTTAATCTGCAGCCGTATTCCAGTAATCTGCTCGTTAACTACAAGCAGGGGATGGATGTGACCAAGGCAGACGAGAGCATTAAATACACCATGCTCGACATTCTGCTCGTTGACGGCAAGGAGCCGGGGGGATGGGGAGTCTTCATCACGCGTTCCGAGATGTACACGCAAGCAGCGCAGATGAACGGCATGATTAGCTATCTAGCCATCTACATTGGCTTTGTGCTGGTCGTTGCATGTGCGGCGATTCTGTCGATCCAGCAGCTCTCCAATGTGGCCGACGGCAGCCGCAGCTATCGTGTGCTGGCACAGATCGGCTGTGACGACCGTCAGATCCGGCATTCGGTGATGGCGCAGCAAGCGGTGTTCTTCCTGTTCCCGCTGGCAGTGGGCTTGGCGCACTCCTTTGTGGCGCTCAAGGTGATCATCGAGCTGGTGAGCGTATTCGGCGATATGAGCATCGCCGGCACCGTGGGCCTCACCTGCGCGATTTTCCTGGCGGCCTATGGTGGCTACTTCCTGGTAACGTACCTCATGAGCGCCGGCATGGTACAAGCTGCCATCGCCACCCGCTACAGCGAGTAACAAGCGGGCAAAACCGTCGCAAAATCAGAGTGAATAACCGCCGCGAAGGGAGTCCAGCTCCCTTTGCGGCGGTATTTTGCGTATCTAGAGCATCTCAGATGCAAGTGAGTAGGCTTTTTTGGATCTGCCGAGCACATCGCGGCAAGTGCTCAATAAAATCGCAGGTCAGGGCTGTGGCGTTTTGAGGTGTGCTCGGCATTCCGCCAAAAGCCTACTCACTTGGTTTTACTGCTAGAAAACCGCCGCGAGGGAAAGTAGCTCCCTCGCGGCGGTTTTTGGCGTTTGCCCAGATAAAACCTGCCAAAATAAACCTGTCCCTTTTTGGCAGGTTATCGCTTCCAGAAGTGGAGGATGAGCGTGGTGCGGTTTTGCTGTTCGGTTTTGACCAGGATGTTGTGGATGTGAGTCTTGACGGTGCCCACGGCAAGGAATAGCTCGTCAGCAATCTCTTGGTTCGACTTGCCCAGCACAACAAGGCGCATGACTTCGGTCTCACGGTTGGAGAGCCTGTAGGCGTTACGATAGAAGGGCATTTGCTCTTCGATGTGTCGATCAAGATCGCTGACGTTCTTTTCCTCGGGCGCCTCCTGCATGCGGATTGAAAGCACGTGGTAGGAGTAGATAATCAGCAGAATTGCAAAGTAGCACGCAAAGACGTTTTCGCTAAAGTTGCGCTCGGACAGATATAGCTGCAGCCAAGAGGGCGCCAGACTCATGGGGACGACAAGGATGTTGTAGAAATCCTCGGCAACGATGCAACCGACCAGGATGGCGCCGATAATCAGGTGCTTTCGCTGGTTGTTGACGCGTGCCTTCAGCTCAACCTTTGTACTCTTATGAGCCGTCCAACAGATATACAGTCCCACAAAGACAAGGAATACCTGACGCATCGTGTAGTAGAGCCACTGATGCATGGGGCCGGAGGGGACAGCGATGATAATCAGCGACTCGCACAGCAAAAACGTTAAGACGGGGATAACGAACTGCTTTTTAGAATGTTTGTCGAGCAAGTCCATGGCAATCAGCCAAATAAAAGCCTGTGAAGCGGTCGCCACAAGGGTCCGCATTACAGGCATGGTAATTGCGTAATAGTCATTGGCCGGAAAACTTCGGTTTTGCAACGTGTATTCAAAAAAGAAGATCTCGGTCATCTCGATGGCGTAGCAAATAAAAACGCCGCCGCCATAGATAAAGAAGCGTCGACGGGACGAGGCATAGGCGGCAAGCGAAAGCACTGCCGTCACAATACAGATCACGAGTATTGCTAGGGTATAGAAGAACATGAGTGTGTCCATCTGTCACCGTCCTGTCTCATTTGATCTCTTATAGAGCCCGCTATATCCCCCGGGTATACATGCCTCAGCCGTTCGTTCCATTGCGGATTAAACGCCAAGATACAGCATAGCCGTATACCGTTCACGGTTCCAGACGGTAAACCCCCTGTAAACTCTTGACCTGCGGGTTTATATTGGATTAGAGAGGGTGTAACTCCGTGAACGGTCTTTAATCCCGAATAAACTAGGTAAAAATTGCATACGGGTGAATGATGGTCTTGTCAACACGAGGCGTGATGTTCGAGCGCCTCATAGTTAATAGTCGGCAAGACCGGCGGAAAGGAAATCGACATGGCACTGCCTAAGGATTTCATCGACACCAACGACTTCACCAAAGAGCAGATCCTGGCTATCGAGGATCTTGGCCTGGCAATGAAGAAGGCCATCAAGGTTGACGGTTATTATCCGCACCTGCTCCGCAACAAGAGCCTTGGCATGATCTTCCAGCAGGTCTCCACCCGCACCCGTCTTTCCTTCGAGACCGCTATGACCGACCTCGGCGGCCATGCTCAGTTCTATGGCCCTGGCACCATCCAGCTCGGCGGTCACGAGTCCCTGGGCGACACCGCTCGCGTTATGGGCTCGCTGCTCGACATCATGATGGCTCGCGTTGACCGTCACAAGGACGTCGTCGGCCTCGCCGAGGGCTCCGCTGTGCCCGTCATCAATGGCATGTCCGAGTTCAACCATCCCACGCAGGAGATGGGCGACCTCATGACCATGCTCGAGAACCTCCCCGAGGGCAAGAAGATTGAGGACTGCACCCTGGCCTTCATCGGCGACGCCACCCAGGTCTGCGTCTCCCTCATGTTCATCGCCTCCAAGATCGGCATGAAGTTTGTCCAGTTTGGACCTAAGGGCCACCAGATCCCCGACGGCGGCCTGCACGTCGGCACCGTCGAGGAGCGCGCCGAGTTCGGCAAGCAGATGATGGCCATCGCCGAGGAGAACTGCAAGGTTTCCGGCGGCTCGGTTGTTATCTCCGACGACATCGAGTGCATCAAGGGCGCCGACTTCATCTACACCGACGTGTGGTATGGCCTGTACGACGAGGAGGTCTCGGGCGAGAACTACATGGACGTGTTCTATCCCAAGTATCAGGTCACCATGGATATGATGAACTTCGCCGGCCCCAACTCCAAGTTCATGCACTGCCTGCCGGCCACCCGCAACGAGGAGGTCGTCGACGAGGTCATGGACGATCCCGAGCGCTCCCTGTGCTGGGTCGAGGCCGAGAACCGCAAGCACTCCATCCGTGCTCTCCTTGCCGCCCTGGGCAAGCGCACCCCGCTCAACGACGAGGGTGTCGAGTACTCTGCCAAGGCTGAGCTCCACGCCGCTCTCGAGGCTCTCGAGCAGCTCTAAGCCTCAAGGCTTCTAAAAGCACGTTTGCGGGCGGCGGATGCTCGTCTCCTGTCGCCCGCTCACCGAGGCCCAAGCAATTGCCTTAATACCTTAGGGCCTCGGATCTGTCCAAGACTGAGCGAAGGAGCTCATCATGAGCGACGGAAAGAAAAAGCTTTCCTTCTTGACGGTCATTTCGACCATCATCTGCGTCGTCTTCGTTTGCGAGGCCGCCGCACCTGCTGCCGCCATTGGCAACCAGCAGTTCTTCTGGTGGATCTTCCTGATCCTGACCTTCCTGCTTCCCTATGGCATGGTTGTCGCCGAGCTCGGCACCACCTATGACGGCGAGGGCGGCATTTACGACTGGGTACGCGATGGCCTGGGCGACAAGTGGGGCGCCCGCATTTCGTATTACTACTGGGTCAACTACCCGCTGTGGATCGCCTCGCTGGCCACCATGTTCCCCGACATCCTGGGCATGGTCTTTGGCGTCGAGTTCAACCTGATTGCCAAGATGGGTATCGAACTTGCCTTTGTGTGGATCGTCTACCTTATGGGCCGCTCCAAGGCTGCCGACTCCGAGTGGGTCCTCAACGGTGGCGCCATTATCAAGGTCGCCGTTGCCGTTATCGTTGGCGCTTTGGGCATCTGGTATGCCATGGAGAACGGTTTTGCGAACGACATGTCCGCTGCCACCTTCCTGCCCGAGCTTACCAACACCAACGCTCTTGGCTACCTGTCCATCATCATCTTTAACTTCATGGGCTTCGAGGTCATCTGCACCATGACCGACGACATGGCCGATCCCGCTCGCGATATTCCCAAGGCTATCATCGTCGGTGGCGTGGCTATCGCCGTCATCTACCTGTTCGCCGGCTTCGGCATCGGCGCCGCCGTGCCGGCCGACTCCATCGACCCCGACTACGGCATGATCGTCGCAGTCCAGACCATGGTGGGCGACTCCATGATCTTCAAGGTCATCTGCATCGCCTTCCTGATCACCCTGTTCGCCAACATGGCTGCTTGGTCCTTCGGCGTCAACTCTGTTGCTCGCTATGCTGCTGAGCACGGCAACATGCCCAAGGTCTTCGCCTCGATGATCTCGGATGACGACATGCCCAACGGCGCCAACCTGGTCAACGCTGTCGTTGCCTCCCTGGTTCTCTGCCTGCAGCTGGTGCCCATCGACGCCATCTCCAACGGTGTCTTCTGGATGCTCTTCGGCACCTCCGTCGTCTTCCTGCTGCTCACCTACATCCCGATGTTCCCGGCGTTCCTCAACCTTCGTAAGAACGACCCCAACCGTGAGCGCATCTTCACGTTCCCGTTCAAGGGCGCGATGATGAAGGTCATGCTGGCCATCCCCTGCATCGAGCTGGTTCTTGCCATCGTTGCCACGCTGATCCCGTTCTCCGCTGCTGAAATTGGCGACAAGGTCCCGATGATCGTCATCTTCATCGTGCTCGTGCTCATCGGCGAGGTCGTCCGCGTCGTCAGCGCCAAGGGCCGCAAGGAAGAGTACAAGGGTCTGACCCCTGAGCTCGCAGCCCAGCGTCTCGCTGAGGAGGCCGCCGAGGCCGAGGAGAACTAGAGCACCCGGTTCTGGGGCTCCAACCCTCCTCGTGTACCAACGCGCGCTTCGTCGGGCTTGTCGCTCCCGACTCCGGGCACTCCGGCCTCTTTGGAGGCGTGCCCAAGCGACAGGTTTGCTAACCATTCCCTGGGGTGGGTGTGAGCTATTGCTCCGGTAACCACCGCCCACCCCAATCTCTCTTCCGTATCCTTCGTGCGTTCTGTCTCCGCGCACCGGGTTACGTCGTCGCTTGCCGGTGCGACTCCGTGAAAACCGGCGCCGGGCGCCCCGACCTTTGCCGGGGAACGGGCGCCTACCATCTCTTGGTTTTAGGCTGCGGGTAACCCGCCCGCAGCAAACGATCGTTCGATTTGGAGGAAATCTTATGCGTACGATCACCGAGTCCGAGTCCACCCCCAAGGCCGACGGCTTCTTTATGCCCGCCGAGTTCGCCCCGCAGGATCGCGTGTGGATGGGCTGGCCCCACCGCACCGACACCTGGGCCCACGGCGCCAAGCCTGCTCAGAAGCAGTATGCCGCCATCGCCCGCGCCATCTCCGAGTTCACCCCGGTCTATATGTGCGCCAACCAGGTCGACTATGCCAACTGCAAGGCCGTCTTCGAGAACGACGAGAACGTCACCGTCATCGAGATGACCACCGACGACGCCTGGTTCCGCGACACCGCCGCCACCTACGTCATCAACGGCAAGGGCGAGAAGCGCGCCAACCACTGGCACTTCAACGCCTACGGCGGCCTCGTCGACGGCCTGTACTTCCCGTGGGACAAGGACGAGCAGATCGCCCTCAAGATGGCTGAGCTCTCCGGCTGCCGCCGCTATCGTCCCGACGACATGATCCTCGAGGGCGGCTCCATCACCGTCGACGGCGAGGGCACCCTTGTCGTTACCGACCAGTGCCTGCTTTCCCCCGGCCGCACCTGCTCTGCAGTGCTCGAGGAGGAAGAGGACCCCGAGTCCATCTGGCCTAAGTACCACAAGAAGTTCGAGCCCTGGAGCGAGGAGCTTCGCGAGTACATGAACGAGCACCTCAAGGACTACCTGGGTGTCGAGAAGGTCATCTGGGTCAAGGAGGGCATCGACCCCGAGGAGACCAACGGCCACATCGATGACGTCGCTACGTTCATTGCCCCGGGCGTCATGGCCTGCATCTGGACCGACGATCCCGAGTACCCGTTCTATGATCAGTGCCACGCTGCCTACGAGACCCTCTCCAACGCCGTTGACGCCAAGGGCCGCAAGCTGAAGGTCTACAAGCTCTGCATGCCCGTGAACCCGCTGTTCATGGACCAGGCTTCCTGCGACACCATCGACGCCGACGAGAACGCCGAGCCGCGCGTTCCCGACGAGCCGCTGATCGCTTCCTACATGAACTACCTGGTCACCAACCACGGCGTTATCGTCCCGCAGTACGGCGACGAGAACGACCAGCTGGCCGTTGACACGCTCCAGAAGATCTATGACGAGGTCTGGGGCGAGGGCGTCTACAAGTGCGTCGGCGTTCAGTCCGAGCAGGTCGTCTTCGGCGGCGGCAATATCCACTGCATTACCCAGCAGGAGCCGTCGGCTTAATCGTCTGGCTTTCCGAGGCACCCCATCTCGCCGCTCAAGCCGTCGCTCGCGTACCAAAGTACGCTTCGCTCCTCTTTCGCGGCGACCTGGGGCACCTCGAAAACCCAGTCGATCAATCGGACAGGGACTACCTGATTGATTGGTTGGGTTTTCTTTGGGCACTCCGTTGCCTCCACATCGGAGTGCCTTTTTCTTTGATTGAATACGCGTCTGATCTGGGATTTATTGCGGGTTAGGCCAATTGTTCGCTTGAATTTCCCAGGTCAGACGCGTATTCAATTGCTGATAGTTTCCGGTTGCGAGCGCGACCGTTTTGATCGGAGTATCTATGTACCAGCGTATCGTTATCTACACGCGCCTGTTCCGCGAGCGTTGGTCCAACAATTGCATCCTCTCCTCTCTTTGGGATGGCACCTGTACCGGTGACGCGGCCTGCAACCCTACCTTGGGCTGCGCCTTCGGTACAGATGCCATCCTTTTTGCTGTAGGGGGAGCGTGCCGTGGCAGGTAAAAAGTTCTCCCTGTTCGAGGTCATCCTCTCGGTTATCTGCGTTGTCTTTACCATCGAGGCGGCTGCTCCGGCATCTGCCATGGGTAACGTGCAGTTCTTCTGGTGGATCTTCCTCATCATTACGTTTTTGCTTCCCTATGGCCTGGTGGTGGCCGAGCTGGGTACGGCGTTCGATTCCGAGGGCGGCCTGTACGACTGGGTTCGCCTGGGCTTGGGCGACCGTTGGGGCGCACGCTGCTCCTGGTGCTACTGGGTCAACTTTCCACTGTGGGTGGCAAGTATCGCCTGCATGTTCCCCAGTGTTATCAATGCGGTATGGGGCATCGAATTTTCGCTTGGGGTCCGAATTGCCATCGAGCTTGCCTTTGTGTGGGGCGTCACGGTCATGGCAATGCAGCCGGTGGCCGAGGCCGATTGGGTCATGGATGGCGGCGCCGTCATCAAGGTGCTCATTACCGCCGTGGTGGGAATCGTCGGCATCTGGTTTGCCTGCAACAACGGCTTTGCCAACGATATGTCGTTTAAGACCTTTGTCCCCAATCTGGGAGACACTAACTCACTGACGTATCTTTCGATCATCCTATTCAACTTTATGGGCTTTGAGGTGGTCGCGACCTTTGCCAGCACGATGAAGAACCCGTCGCGCGATATTCCCAAGGCGGTTATCGCCGGTGGCGTTGCCATTGCGGCAATTTACATCATTTGCGGCATCGGCATTGGGGCTGCGGTTCCCACCGAGCAGCTTTCGCTCGATTCGGGCATTGTGGACGCGGTTGCCGCCATGGTGGGGCGCAGCCACCCGCTGACGATGATTGTGGGCATGGCCTTTTTGGTGACGCTGTTCGCCAACATGATCTGCTGGAGTTTTGGCGTCAACAACGTGGCGAGCTATGCCGCGCGCCATGGCAACATGCCGCGTCCCTTTGCGCTGGTGTCCAAGAAGACCGGCATGCCCAACGGCTCGGCACTCATTAACGGTTGCTTTGCCAGCTTGGTGCTGCTACTTCAGATTCCACTGGGTGAGGGTTCCGACGTTTTTTGGGTCTTCTTTTCGATGAACGTCGTCTTTCTGCTCATGAGCTATATCCCGATGTTCCCGGCGTTTTGGCGCCTGCGCAAATACGACGACCGCCCGCGCGTGTTTCGCGCGCCCTTCGAGGGCAAGGTGCTTGCGGTAGCGCTTGCGGTGCCGGTGATAGAACTCGTGCTTTCGATTGTTGCGACAATCGTGCCGCTTAACAGCTCGCCCGCCGAGATGTCAAAGTTGCCGATCCTCATGGGTGTGGTGATCGGCGTGTTGCTGGGCGAGGTTTCGCGCCTCATATCGCGCCGCGGCCGCAGTGTCGACAATCCCGGCGTTGGCGTGTGTGGAAAACGCAAATCGTGAGGGGGTTCGGTTCGACAGCGCGGGACTCAAAACCGGAGTTGCTTCCGAGTTAACAAATTGCTGCGAGGATTACTGCGGCAATCGTGAAGGTTATGCTAGCAGTTGTGCTGCTCGATATCAGAGGAGAGTTTAGGCGCAAAGTAGGGGACATGGCCCAGGTAGGGGCAGCTGTCGTTGCGTTCATCAACGATGCAAGGAACATCATCGTAGGTCATGGTCGAACCGATCTTGGCGATGGCCTTGGCGGCAGGCGCGACAATAATCTTGAGCGGTGCAATCGGTGCCATGGCCTCTCCTTTCGATCTTGGTATTCGTTCGATGTTTCTACCATAACCGTAATGCAGAATCAAGCTGGTTGTGCGCGGAATGAGGGTAGTATGAGCTTCGCATTCTTTATCTACACGATTCTTGTCATGGGCGTTGGATTGGTGACGGCATCTACTGCGCTCGTAATATGGCTCATGACTCGTCGACGCGATTGTTTGGTGGCGGCCGCGGGCTTCCTTCTCTATATCTTCGATATGTCGGTGATCTTCTTTGATGAGTACAACCGGCTCAAATATGACTATGTGGTGACGTTTAATGAGCCGCTTCAACATCCGTTACTGCGCTGCGCGCTGGGCGTGGCGATTCTTGCGTGCGTATGGCTTTGGGTAACGTTTCGCTTACACGATGAGGTGACCGTTAAGCGCGTTGCCGCATATGTCGTACCGATCGCCGTGCTTCAGCTTGCTCTGGTGCCTCGTACTGGCTTTGCGGGCCAGGTTCAGCAATATCTTTTTTGGCTTTCGCGCGATTTGGGAATGGCATTCTGCTTGGTATATGCTTACGCCTGCTATCGCAAGACGGAGAATAGGGCTGAGCGGCTCGATCTTGAGCGCTCTCGGACGTTCTTTCGCATAGCCTGCGTGCTTACCGTGATGGTGGTTATCGAAGATACCTATATGATCCTATTCTGCACGCCTGACGTTGACAACGTGATGGTGAGCGCCTTTTTATGGTATCTGGGCGAGCGGAATATCTCAGAGAATTTATTGTTTGTGGCTGCAGCCGTTCAGCTATTTAAACAGTTCAGCCATATCTTACGTGTGTTCTCGCGTCACCCTCGTGCCGATGAAGAGGTAGCGACAGAGCGCCGTGATGCACGGGAGGACCTTGTCTCGCGTGTTGTGATTTTCTCGGACGAGCATGGGCTTTCAAAGCGTGAACAGGAAGTGCTTACACTCGTATTGCGTGGACTCGATGTCCAAAATATTGCTAACGAACTTGTGATTAGTCCGGGTACCGTCAAGGCTCACCTGCATCGCATCTATGTAAAGAGCGAAGTCAAGGCGCGTGACGACTTGATTGAGACATTCTGGCGCTCGTAAGGCTGGAGTGGTTCGGCTGACAGCGTATCGCAGACCACTTGGCGTAATGAAGCGACAATAAACTTTGACAATAAAATACCTGCTCAGACGTGTAAACCTGCTTAACCCGTCCGTTCGCTCGCTTCCATCTTGGCAGCTTGTGCAGGAGGTGCGTCAATGGGTGTTGACACGGGGCGTAGGGCGCTGGACAGACTCCCGACCGCTCGTAGGCACGTGTCATGTAGGGAGCGACAAATGCTCCCTCACCGATTGGGCGCGTCGTATCGTGGCGCTCATCCATTGTCCTGTAACGTCTGAGGAGGCTCATATGGACAAAGCGGATTTAGTCATCAAAAGTAATGCTGTGTTCACTGGTGACGGGCTGGCCCCGTTCAAGGGCGGCGTTGCCGTCGCAGGTGACAGGATTGTTGCGTGCGGCGAGGATAAGTACCTCGACGCTTTTATCGGGCCCGATACCGAGGTGCGCGACTATGGCGATAAGCTCGTCATGCCTGGCATCATCGACTCACACACTCACTATGCCCAGGGCGCCTTTGTGTCCGATCCCGATTTCGCCGTCAATCTCATCGATTGCACAAGCTTTGAGCAGTGTATGGAACGCGTGCAGGCGTTTGCCGAAGACCACCCGAACAACGAGTGGATCGTGGGCTATCAGGTTATTCAGTTCCAGTGGGACGTGCCCGAGATGCCTACGGCAGCAATGATCGATGAGTACATTTCGGACCGTCCGGTCTTTTTGCAGCAGGTTGACGTGCACACGTTTAGTGCCAACACCTGCGCAATCGAGAAAATCGGCATTACTGCTGAAACGCCAGACCCATCAGGCGGCAAGATTCTTAGGGATGAAGCTGGCAACCCCACTGGGGTCTTCTCGAATAACGCGGGAGCCCTTTTCTTGGATGAGGTATACAATCCTGCCCCCGAGGTGGCTAGTGCTTCCTTTGCCAAGACCGCGCATCGTGCCAACGCTCTCGGTATTACGACAGTCGGCATGGTTAACCCCACTTTTGTGAGCATGGATAACCCCTATAAATTCCTCGCGGAACTCAACCGCAAGGGCGAACATCCGTTGCGCGTGTTCATGTACACAGACCTTTTTGAGAACGAGGCCATGACGCTCGAGGAGATTCGGGCGAAATACGACTTCCCGGGCACGCAAGTTGAGTGGCATGGCTTTAAGCAGTTCATTGACGGCGTGTGTTCCGATCATACTGCTTGGATGCTCGAGCCCTATGCTAATGCTCCCGAGACCTGTGGCGAGCCGGCTGAGGAACCGGAGCGTGTGCGCAAAGCCATCCTTAAAGCGCTTGAGTGGGGTGTCGACACGCGCATCCATGCCATAGGCGATCGTTCCGTACGCTTTATCCTGGACTGCTTCGAAGAGGGTGAGAAGCGTTACGGTCTTATGGGCTGTCGTCACTCCATGGAGCACAACGAGACTGTTCAACCTGAGGATTTGCCGCGCTATGCGGAGCTCGGCGTCTGTCCGGCCATGCAGCCGTGGCATATGCTGCTTGATATGGCCGACTTGGCAAAGGACGACGCCGTTGGTCCCGAGCGCGCGGCGCTCTCGTGGCCAATTCATAGCCTGCTCGCGAGCGGTGCCTGCGTGCATCTGGGCTCCGACTTTCCGGTCGTGGGGCTTGAGCCTATGGAGGAAGTCTATGGAGCGGTCTACCGCATGCTCGAGGATGGATCTAATCCTGAGGGTTGGTTCCCCGAGGAGCGAATCACCATGGCCGAGGCCCTGCGCGCATACACCTACGGCGCTGCCTACGCTATGCATGCTGAGGACCGCATCGGCACACTCGCCTGCGGCAAGCAAGCCGACATCTGCGTACTCGACCGCAATCTCTTTACCTGCGAGCCGGCAGAGGTGCTCGAGGCTACCGCAGCCCTCACGATGATCGCCGGCAAGGTGGTCTTTGAGGCATAGCGCCATCGCTTGGCCGGGCGGCTTGGCGCCAGTTGTCAGCCGCCTGACATCCATTCAGCACTACTCTCTCAAGGAAAGGGGAGAACAATGGCAGAAGAAGTAACCGCTGCCGTGGAGGAGGAGCGCGAGCTCGCCTCCCAACCGATTCCCGGCCTGGTGCGTAAGTACACCATCGTCACCGGCCAGGGCATGCTCGCCCAGATCATCATGGTGGTCCTCGAGGGCCTCGTGATGGGTTGGGGCCTGGGTGCCCACGGCCTGGCCTGCGTCTCGATCATCATGTCGGTCGAGTACATCAACCTGGCCTTTGGCAACCTGTTTGGCACCGGCGTGCCCGCCGTGGTGGGCAACCTTTTGGGTGCCGGCGACATTAAGGGCGCAAGCAAGGCTTTTAGCCAGGGCTTTTGGCTCACCACGATTGTGAGTGTGCTGCTTGCTGTGGTGATGGCCGTGTTTACCGAGCCCATCTGCGCATTCTTTGGCGCCACGCCCGACATCATGGCCGATACCGTTGCCGGCGTGCGCACCTTCGCCGTGCTGCTGCCGCTCACGGTCATTGGCCAGATGGTCACCGCTGTGATGCGTGTGGACGAGAAAGTACAGATTCAGGCCAACCTCATGACCGTTTCGGCCATCGTCGCCATCTGCTGGCTCGCGCTTTCCACGTTTGTGCTCAAGTTTGGCGTTATGGGCGCCGGCGTGTACTACGGGCTTTCCATCGGTATCTGGGCCATCGGTATCTTCTGGTTCATCGGGGGCAAAAAGTCCCAGCTCCAGATTAGCCTGGCCGACCTTAAGCTCGACCTCGCCGTCTGCGGCCAGATCCTCAAGATCGGCTTCCCGTTCTTCCTGGTCCAGGGCGCGACCTTTATCTTTAACACAGTTGCCAACTCGCTTTTGGGCTCGCTCGGCGGCGACATGGGCTCGCTCTACATCGCAGCCTTTGGCGTGATCAACGGCTACATCCTCTACATCACCATGATGGTTGCCCAGTGCTTCTCCTATGGCCTGCAGCCCATCGCTGCCTTCAACGCCGGTGCAAAGGCTTGGGCACGCCTTAAGGAGACGCTCTCCTGCACGCTTAAGTACCAGGTTGTGACGCTGGCGCTGGTCACCGTCGCGCTCTGGCTTGCCGCCACGCCGGTGTGCGCCTTCTTTGCCGGCAGCGATCCTGCGCTCGTTGAGGTTGCCGCCAACGCCACGCGTACCGTCATCCTGGCTGTTGCCCTGGGCTATCTTGCCATGACCATGTCGATATATTTCCAGGCGGTCGAGAAGGTTGGTGTCGCCACGTTTACCGGCCTGCTTCGCTATGTGATCTGCTCGGTGCCGCTTATGTACCTCCTCGGCAACATGATGGGTGTTGAGGGCGTGTGGATCGCCCTGGTGGTGGCCGACGCCATTACCGGCATCATCTCCATTGCGCTCGCCGCGCACGAGTCCAAGCGCCTGAGCGGGCTTCCCGCGTAGCCAACGCGCGCTTGCGACACATGACAGCGACTGTTTAATGCAAGCCGCCGCAGATGCTCCCAAGGCGTCTGCGGCGGTTCTTTGCAACGAGGTTCAAATAGGCAATCTACCAGCGCTACTTTCAAATTAAAGGCCGGCTTATGATTGTTCTCGAACCAATGCCATGAGGCCCAGGCGGTTTTTGACGCCGAGCTTGTGATAGAGGGCGTTGACATGCTTTTTTACGGTCGACTCCGAGATATAGAGCTCCTCGGCCATTTCGCGGTTGGTCTTGCCGGCAAGCATCATCTTGAGCACCTCTGCCTCGCGGGGGAGGACTTCGAGCTCGCTGATGAGCGCCTCTAAGGGGTTCTCGCAAGCTTGCTGTGCGGTGCTCTGCGCAAGGATCCCGTACAGGCGCAGGCTCAGGTGCCGCGCGAGCTGGCGTAGGGCTTCGAGCTCTTCGTCCGAAAAATCCCCCGCTTCTCGTGCGCGAAACAGCGTGAGCGACCCCAGGGATGTGCCCCCGTGCGCGAGCGTGGCAGTGCAGCCATAGTAGATGCCGAGCGGCTTCATCCACTCCTGATAGATGGGCGTTGCGTTGCGGCGCTCGACATCCACGAGGTCCAGGTCGCGATAAACATGCACGTTGTGAACGTCAAAGCTCCAAAGGGTGTAGTCAAAGGCGGCATAGCGTTCGTAGTAGCTCTCGAGCTGGTCTTCTGCCATGCCACGGGCAACGGGGCTTACGAATTCTGTCTGTCCGTGTGTGCCGGCGCGTGCGATATCAAACATCGAGGCCCGGTGCGATATCACCTGATTAACTCTATCAAGAAGCCCGGCTTGAAGCGTGGCGAAGTCGCCGCAGCCATGAATCCATAAGGCGCATTTGTTGAGGGCGGACCAGCGGCTCCCGTGGATCTCATCGGGGTTAAAGCGGGTATGCGTGGTATTGGTCATGGATGTCCTTTCATGCGGCTTTGTCAGTATGACACGTCTCGCGCGCCACTAGAACTTTAGGTCAGTGAACGGTGTCCTTTTGGGTGGCGAAAGGGTCCCCTAGGCCCATTGAGAGTGGGCTTCCGGAGCCGCACAATGGGGCCGTCATCACAAAGGGTCGTCCATATCGTTAGGAGCCAACATGAAGACCATTTACGAGAGCGAGTCTACGCCAAAGAAGGACGGATTCTACATGCCCGGCGAGTACGAGGAGCAGGAGCGCACCTGGATTTTGTGGCCGCATCGTTCGGATGTGTGGCGCTGCGGTGCCAAGCCGGCGCAAAAGGTCTTTACCGAGATCATCAAGACCATTGCACGTTTTCAGCCCATCACTGTGGGCGTCAACACCGAAGACTTCCCCGCGGTGTGTGAGATCTTCGACGGCGTTGAAAACGTGCGCGTTATCCACATGGAGTACAACGACTCCTGGATCCGCGACCCCGGCCCGGCGTTTCTTGTCAACGACAAGGGCGACGTGGCACTCTCGCACTTCCACTTTAACGCGTATGGCGGCTTTATCGACGGTCTGTATTTCCCGTGGGACAAGGATGCGAGCATCGGCTTGCAGGTGGCGCAGCTCGAGCAGGTCAACCGCTATCGTCCCGAGGACTACATCCTCGAGGGCGGCTCGTTTAACTGCGACGGCCAGGGCACCGTGGTGACCACCGAGATGTGCCTGCTCAATGAGGACCGCAACCCCCAGTACACCAAGGAGCAGATCGAGGAGAAGCTTGCCGAGTACTTGGGCATCGAGAAGGTCATTTGGATCAAGGACGGCATCGACCCGTTTGAGACCAACGGGCACGTGGACGATGTTGCATGCTTTAGTGCGCCCGGCGAGGTCTGCTGCATGTGGACCGACGATCCCAACCATAAGTTCTACAAGGAGTGCCAAGAGGCGTATAAGACGCTTTCCGAGACGACGGATGCCCGTGGCCGCAAGCTCAAGATCCACAAGGTGATTATGCCTGCGACCTCGGTATATATGACCGAGGAGGAGGCATCGACCATCGATCCGGTCGAGGGTGTGCTGCCGCGTACTCCCGAGGACGCCTTTGAGCCCAGCTACCTCAACTTCTTGCCCATCAACGGGGCGGTGCTGGTGCCACAGTTTGGCGACCCCAACGATGCCCAGGCACTCAAGGATATCCAAGCCGCCTATCCGAATCGCGAGGTCATCGGCATCATGACGCGCGAGGTCATCTATGGTGGCGGCAACATCCACTGCATCACCCAGCAGCAGCCCAAGGCGCGCTGCAAGTAGAGGCGGTTGCAGGCACACGGGGTAGTGTCGATATGACCTGGGGCCCGCTGGCGCACACGCTGGCGGGCCCTTTTGCGTGCGGCGGGCAGCGTTGCACGCTGGCACTCGGGTCTAAGCGAGGGTACCAGGGGCCTTGTTTATCGTCGATAGTTGGTCTAGAATCGTCGATAGTCGATGATAGGGGGTAGCATGCAGCTTGTTGAAAGTGAGACCGTGGAGTTCAAGTGCACATTTACCCCTAAGCTGCTCAAAGCTGTGGTGGCGTTTGCCAATTCAAATGGTGGTACCTTGTATATCGGAATCGACGATTTTGGCAGCATCATCGGCGTGGACGATATCGATGCCACCATGCTTCAATGCTCTAATGCAATAACCGATGGCGTGTATCCCGACGTTTCTGAAATCACGACGGTCTCCGCATTGGACATCGATGGCGCGGCGTTGGTGAAAATCGAGGTTGAAGCGGGTCCTCACAAGCCGTACTGCCTGTGCTCGAAGGGATTTGTTCCCGCCGGGGTATATCGGCGCCTGGGTCCTGCCAACGTGCCCATCGAGATGGCCCAGATCCGCTCGATGATCAAGCGCACCGACGGCGATTATTTTGAGACCGCGCGCTCTCATGAACAGAGCTTGACGTTTTTTGAAGCCGAGCGGGCCTTTAGGCGCGCGGAGATTACGTTTGACCAAACCTCTCAAAAGAATCTCGGCCTTATCGATGAGCTGGGCTTTTACACCAATTTGGCACTGCTGGTCTCTGACCAAAACCCCTTTGCAGTCCGCGCTGGCCTCTTCAACGACGATGCGTATACCGAGTTTATCGACCGTCAGGATGGCGAGGGCTCGATCTTCAGGCAGATAGAGGATATCGAACGGTTCCTCAATATATCGAACGCAACGCGTATGTACTTTGTGCCGGGAAGGCTCGATCGCATAGATAAGGACGACTATCCCCGCGAGGCTGTTCGAGAGGGAATTCTGAACCTGTTTATCCATCGCGACTACGAATCTTCGGTGGCGTCTCTTATCAAGATGAGCCGTACGGCGCTTGAATTTACCAATGCGGGAGGGCCGCAGCACATCAGCGTCGAGGAGGCGCTTGCGGGCGGCTCGGACGCTCGGAATCCAAAGCTGCAACTGCTCTTTTTGCGTCTGGGGATGGTTGAGGCGTTTGGAACGGGCCTCAAGGGGATCCGTGCGCTCTATGAGGCGGAAGGGTTGGAACCCGAAGTCTGCGCCTACCCTGCAATGTTTAGGTTGTCGCTGCCCAACGTCAACGCCGTGCGCAATTCCTATCTGACGCCTCGTGGCAATAGCGGTCCCAACTTGCGTGGGGATTACAGCGATTATGAGCAGCTCGAGCGGGAAGGGGCGCTGCCGCCCGATGTTTCGCAGGCGTTTGCATCCGTGCGAGCGCAGCGAGAGGGGCACGTGTCGATGAATGGCGACTGCGGCCACGAGGTGCGTGCCAAGCTCGTGGAGGAGCTTGGCTTTGATGTTGCGTGCAAGGCGTCCGCGATGCTACAGGATGTCTCGGACGAGCGACGTGGTGGATACGCTCGCGCCTTGATTCGCTTTGCCCTTGAGCGGCCCCGCGGTTTTACGCGCCAGGATGCTTCGGACGCTCTGGGAACTGGGCGCGACGTGACGCTGCGGGTTATCAACGGTTTGCTTGAGGAAGGCGCACTCGTTAAAGAGGGGCGCGCTCGGGCGACGAGATATCGCGCTGTCGGGCAGGTTTAGGGACGGGCGGTCCGGCCCCCTGGGTTATTCCTGGGCAGAGGCCAAGGGCCGGGTGCCCGGCGCACCTTGATTGAAGGGGTACTTAGAGCGTGCCTCCGTACATATAGACGATAAATCCGTCACCGGTGTCTTGGCTGTGGTCCTCTAGGATGCGCTTCATGTTGAGGTGCTCGTAAAACTGCCAGTCGGAGTTGCAGTCGCTCATCAGAAAGAATTTGGTGCAGCCTGCCTTGGCGAGCTCGGCGCGCGCAAGGTCGATGAGCTCGCGGCCGAGTCCCTTGCCCTGCCATTCAGGCACAATGATAATCAAGTTGAGCTGACCCTGGGCATATTCGTTGCCTGTGGCGGCAAAGCGATCCGCTGTGGCCTTTTCGCGGCTGTCTCCAAAGAGCGAGCCCTCGAGCTTGGCATCGGCGGTCTTTGCCATCTCGGTTGCCTGGGCGAACATCTCGTTATAGCAGGGCTCCCACGTGGGATTGGTGCGCGGCTTGCCGTCCTCGAAGATGCCGATGCAGCAGGCGGCGATAATGCGGCCCTCGGTCTCGGCGACGAGTGCGATGGGGGAGCGCTGCAGCTGCATGGCGATGTTAAAGCGCGCGCAGAAATCGGCAGCTTCGACGTCGCCGCGGTTGCGCAGCGTGTTGCACCACAGCTGGTTGTAGATGGCGGCGATGCCGGCCAGGTCATCGAGCGTGGCGGCGCGCAGGGTTACGTTGTCAAGGCTCATGGAGGCTCCTTCCAAGTTGGGTCAGGCCACCTCTGAGTGTGACATGGCCGCAGAGCGCCCGCATCAATCATTCGGCAGACGAGCCACGATACCTCGGGGACGGAGGGCCCTAAGAAGGAATGAGGGCGGATTTTCGGACACTTGCTCGATGAGAGTGGATAATCTCCCACTTTTGGCGCTGGTATAGGCCAAAAACGGGAGATTATCCACTCTCATTCTGGGTAGTCGTTGGGGACGTTCTTAAACGACCAGTCATTAAAGAACGTCCCCAACGACTACCCCAAAAGGAGCGTCCCCAAGTGCCAGCTTTGGTAACGATGCTGGTATAAAAACGTCAGCGAAAACCCGTCAGAGCGAGCAAGGTGCCTTGAAGCGAGGCGGCATTGACCTTTTGGTCATGCCGTCGAAGCTGAAAGGCAGATTGCCGCTCTGGCGGGTTTGCAGCGTCGGCTGGTTACGGCGTTTGGTAAAACGCCGTAACCTACACCCGCTCCGCGATCTCGTGGATGAGGTAGTCGGTCTTTTCCCAGCCCAGGCACGGGTCGGTGATCGACTTGCCAAAGACGCCGCCATCGACTGGCTGATTGCCATCCTCCAGGTAGGACTCGATCATAAAGCCCTTGACCAGCTTGGAGATGGACTCGTTGCGGCGGCAGCTGTCGAGCACCTCCTTGCAAATGCGGTACTGCTCCAGCGGGCGCTTGCCCGAGTTGTCGTGGTTGCAGTCGATGACCGCCGCCGGGTTGGCGTAGCCGGCATGCTCGGTATAGCGCTCGGCCAGGCGCTCCAGGTGCTCGTAGTGGTAGTTGGGGTAGGTGCGACCGTCGAGACCGATGTAGCCACGCATGACGGCGTGTGCGAGCGGGTTGCCGTCGCACTCAACCTCCCAGTTGCGGAAGATGAAGCTTTGATGTGCCTGGGCGGCGTAGATGGAGTTAAGCATGACGGTGGTGGAACCGGCGGTGGGGTTTTTCATGCCGACGGGCACCGAAATGCCGCTCGACACCAGGCGATGCTCCTGGTTTTCGACCGAGCGCGCGCCCACGGCAACGTAGCTCAGCAGGTCGACGAGGTACTGGTAGTTGGACGGGTAGAGCATCTCGTCGGCGGTAAAGAAGCCAGTCTCCTCGATGACGCGCAGGTGCATGTGGCGGATGGCCTTAACGCCTTCAAGCAGGTCATCGGGCGCCTCGGGGTCGGGGTTGTGCAGCAGGCCTTTGTAGCCAGTGCCCTTGGTGCGCGGCTTGTTGGTGTAGACGCGCGGAATGATGATGAGTTTGTCCTTGACCTCTTCGGCGACCTTGGCCAGTCGGTTCATGTACTCAAGCACCGAGTCCTCGCGGTCGGCAGAGCACGGGCCGATGATGAGCGCTTTGCGTGCGTCCTCGCCGGTAAAGACCTTGGCGACCTCGGCGTCGAATGCCTGCTTTTTGGCGGTAAGCTCGGCGGAAAGCGGCATTTCCTCGCGGATCTCCATGGGGATCGGCAACCTGCGCTTGAATTCCATGGCCATATGGGGCCTCCTTTATCAATTAACGGCAACAATTGGCGAATTCTCGAATGCTCGGCATTATCCGCTGTCGCACGCTAAAGTGCAAGCGAAACCTGCCGAAAAGGGACAGGTTTATTTTGGTCGGTTTTATCTGGGGAAATGTCGGCGCTCGCCGGAAGGGGAGGGCCAGCGTACGGCACGGTGGAGCAAGTTGGATCTTCTGCGGCATACCCTGTGGACAAAAAACGGCAAATATGAGTACTGTTGCTAGCGTAGTATCATATCGATCTTACAAGATAATAGACACAACAGTAAATATGTTCATTAACGTTGGCACACAGAAGCATGCTACCGGGCATTTTGATCAATTTGAAGGCATATCTAGGCCGCAAAGAGGTCGTTTGGGGCAGTTTTGGCTGTTATTAAAAAGGTGACAGTACTCATATTTGCCATTTTTTGTCCACGGGGCCTTGAGGGAGGGCGTCAATCAGGTCCCAGGGGAGGCGTTTCGAGGGCCGCAGAACAAAAAACGGGGGCGCAGTTCATTCTGCGCCCCCGTTTTTGGGTATTGCGGTTGTTTGCCGCCGGTTTTACGCCGCCTCGTCGAACTGCGAGTTGTACAGGTCGGCGTAGAAGCCGCCTTGGGCGAGCAGCTCGTCGTGCGTGCCCTTCTCGACGATGTCGCCGTCGCGAATCACCAAGATTACGTCGGCGTTGCGGATTGTGGACAGGCGGTGCGCGATGACAAAGCTCGTGCGGCCCTGCATCAGCGCATCCATGGCGCGCTGAATAAGCTCCTCGGTGCGGGTATCGACGTTGGAAGTCGCCTCGTCCAAAATCAGCGCCGGACGGTCGGCCAAAATGGCGCGGGCGATGGTCACGAGTTGGCGCTGGCCCTGTGAGAGGTTGGTGCCCTCCTCGTTGATCATAAAGTCGTAACCGCCGGCGAGCGTATGGATAAAGTGGTCGCAGCGCGCGGCGCGTGCAGCGGCTTCGACCTCGGCATCACTCGCATCGGGACGTCCGTAGCGGATGTTCTCGCGGATGGTGCCATTAAACAGCCAGGTATCCTGCAGCACCATGGCAAACTCGCCGCGTAGCGCCGCGCGGTCCCAGTCGCGCACGTCGACGCCCTCGACGCGCAGCGAACCGCCGTCCACATCGTAAAAGCGCTGCAGCAGCTTAATGAGCGTGGTCTTGCCGGCGCCGGTGGGGCCGACGATGGCGATGGTCTGACCGGGCTGCGCCTCGCAGCTAAAGTCGTGGATGATGGTCTTGTCGGGCGTGTAGCCAAACTTGACGTGGTCGAACTCCACGTGGCCGGGGCGCTTCTCGGGAATCTGCGCGTCGGCCTTCTGCTCCTCCTCGGGCGCAGCCAAGAACTCAAAGACGCGTTCGGTTGCGGCGGCCATCGACTGCATCGTGTTGCTCACGTTGCCCAGCTGCTGCACCGGCTGCGTAAAGTTGCGAACGTACTGGATAAAGCTCTGGATGTCGCCGGGCGTGGCATTGCCGGTCAGCGCGAGCTGCGCGCCTACCACGACGACGCCCACGTAGCCCATGTTGCCCACCAGACTCATAAGCGGCATCATCAGGCCCGACAGGAACTGCGAGCGCCAGCCGCTAATAAAGAGGCGGTCGTTTTGACGGTCGAACTCCTCGATTGAGGCTTCGGCGCGGTCGAACACCTGAATAACGTTCTGGCCGGCAAAGTCCTCCTCGATAATGCCGTTGACGGCGCCCAGGACTTGCTGTTGCTCGCGGAAGTACGGCTGCGAGAAGTGAATCATCACGGTCAGGATAATCGCGGCAGCCGGCAGCGTGAGCACGGTGACGCCGGTAAGCGGCAGACTGATCGACAGCATCATGACGAGCACGCCGATAATCTGCGTCACCGACGTGATAAGCTGCGTCACGCTCTGGTTGAGCGACTGACCCAGCGTATCGACGTCGTTGGTGATGCGGCTGAGCACGTCGCCCTTGCTGTGGCCGTTAAAGTAGCTCATCGGCACGACGGCAATCTTGGCGGCAATCTCCTTGCGCATGCGGTAGCAAATCTTTTGTGTGACGCCGGTCATGAGCCAACCCTGGATGAGGCTGCAAACAGAGCTTGCCAGATACAGGCAGAGCAAAAAGCCGAGCGTCTTGGCGATCCAATCAAAGTCAACATCGCCGGTGCCGTTGACCTTGGCAACCAGGCCCTCGAACAGTTTGGTCGTAACCTGGCCGAGCACCTTGGGCCCCACAATGTTAAAGATGACCGAGCACACGGCAAAGGCGACGGCGGCAAACACGGCAATCTTGTGCTGGCCGATATAGCCGAGCAGCTGCCTCATGGTGCCCTTAAAGTCCTTGGCCTTTTCGCCGCGACGCATGCCGCCCATGCGGCCCATGGGGCCACGCTGACGGGTGGGCTTGGGAATCTGAGTCTTGGTCTCGTCTGCCATTAGCGCTCGCCTCCTTCCATGACGGCTGCAATTTCTTCTTGGGTAAGCCCCAGCTCCTCGGCGGAAAGCTGCGACTGTGCAATCTCCAGGTACGCCGGACAGCTGCGCAGCAGCTCCTCGTGCGTGCCGGTGCCCACTACGTGGCCGTCGTCGAGCACGATGATCTGGTCGGCGTGCATGATGGTCGCGATGCGCTGGGCCACGACCACGAGTGCGGCGTCGGTAACGTTTTTGGCCAGCTCCTCGCGCAGGCGCGCGTCGGTCTTGTAGTCGAGGGCGCTAAACGAGTCATCGAACACCACGACCTCGGGCTTTTTGGCCAGGGCGCGGGCGATGGCCAGACGCTGGCGCTGACCGCCCGAAACATTGGAGCCGCCCTGGCTGATGGGGGAGTTGTAACCGCCCTCACGCTCGGCGATAAAGTCCTCGGCCTGGGCGATGTGTGCCGCCTGGCGCATGTCGTCATCGCTCACCATGTCGCCGGCAAACTTGAGGTTGCTCTCGACGGTGCCCGAGAACAGGCGTCCCTGCTGCGGGATATAGCCAATGCGGCGGCGTAGCTCGGAAAGGGTCATATCGCGCACATCGACGCCGTCGAGCGTAATGCTGCCGCCGGTGACGTCGTACAGGCGCGGGATGAGCTGCACAAGCGTGGACTTGCCCGAGCCTGTGGAGCCAATGATGCCGAGCATCTGACCGGCATGCGTGGTGAAGTTCACGCCGCTGATGACATCGGCGCGGGCATCGGGATACTGGAAGCTCACGTCGCGGAAGGTGAGCTCACCGCGCGGAGCGCTGGCCGCGGGCAGTTTAGGCGAGACGGGGTCGTTGATGCTCGTGGGGCAAGTGATGACCTCTTCCACGCGCTCGGCTGCGACCTCGGCACGGGGTAGGATGACCGACACCATGGTGAGGATCATAAACGCCATGACGATCTGCATGGTGTAGGAGATAAACGCCATCATGTTGCCGACCTGCATCACGCCGTCGGACACGCCCTGCGCACCAAACCAGACGATAAGCACGGTGATGCAGTTCATGACGAGCATCATGAGCGGCATCATAAAGCTCATGGCTCGGTTGGTGTAGAGCTGCGTGGTCATCAGGTCGAGGGACGCCTGGTCAAAGCGCTCGAGCTCATGCTCCTCGCGGTTGAACGAGCGGATGGGCATAAGACCGTCGAGCAGCTCGCGGGCGGTAAGGTTCACGCGGTCCACAAAGCTCTGCATCATTTTGAACTTGGGCATGGTGAGGCCCATGAGCACGCCGACGACGGCCGACACCGCGATGATGGCCACGGCGATGGTCCACTCCAGGCCGGTGTGGTTGGCCAGGACGCGCATGACGGCGACGACGCCCATGACGGGGGCCATCAGGCACATGCGGATAAACAGGGTTGCCGCCATCTGAATCTGCTGAATGTCGTTGGTGCAGCGAGTGATGAGCGAGGCCTGGCTAAACTTGCCCACTTCGGCCGGCGAGAAGTGCATAACCTTGTTGAAGGTCTCGCGGCGCAGGTCGCGGGCGATGGAACAGGCGGTGCGCGAAGCCACGGCGCCGGTCAGGATGGTGGCGACAAGCGAGATCAGGCACAGACCAAACATCGTGGTCGCTATGCGGCTCAGGTAGGCGTTCTGCACGTCAGCGGGGTCGATGCCCTGCGCCTTGTACTCGTCCTGTACATAGCTCACGGCGCGCTGGGTCACGATGGAGCCCGACATGGAGCCCATTTTGTCCGCCATTTGGTTGGCGCCCTCGACGAGCTTGCTTTGGTCTACCAGACCGCCCTCGACACCCAGGCGCAGGCTCTTCATGGTGATCTTACCGCCGTCGGCATCAATCTGCTTTTGCATGTTCTGCGCCGCTACGGCCTTCTGCTGCATCTCGGCGAGCTGCTCGGGCGTCATCGCCGCCATCTGCTCGGGGGTGGGCATGGCCTGGGCAGCGTTGCTGTCTTTCTCGCTGGACGAGCCCATCATGTCGCCCATAGAGTCGGCGTCAATGCCCTGGTTGAGCGAAAGAACGACAGTCTCGGGCAGGCTCATAATGTCGGCAATCTTGCCTCCATCGGCACGCTCTTCCTCGGTGCCCTTGTACGTTCGAATGTCGTTTTTGTCAGCCTTGCTAAACACGGCCTCCACAGCCTTGGCGTCCTTGGCGCTCATAAAGAGTTCGAGGTCGTCGAGCGATTCGGCGCGGATGGTGTCGGGCACGGGCGAGGCGATGCCGCCTTGCTGCACGCCCACGTCGACGATGTCGCTCATGTAGGTAGGCAGCGCCAGATCGGCGTTGCAGCTGATTACGATAAGCACGATAGCTGCGAACAGTGCCAGGACATGCTTTTTAAAGAGCTTGAGAATCCTCACTCGGCATCTCTCCTTTCTTGATTACGGTCGATAATTTCGTTGGCACGCCTTAGAAGACGCACCATCTCTTGGGTATCTGTTTCGCCGAGCTGCTCGAGGAAAGCCGCAGTGCGGTTCTCGAATTCCCGACGTTTGATTTCGAGATCATGGAATCCCTTGTCGGTCACCGTGACGTGTACGCGACGACGGTCGGTCTTTGAGTGCTCACGCTCAACCCAGCCCTTGGCTTCGAGAGCGCGTAGGATATTGGCGATGCGGGCGTTCGAGACCCAGGCGCGATCAGCGAGTTCGCTCGGCGTGAGCGAGCCGCCAGCGAGCATGAGAGCGCGCATGACAGCCATCTCGCCGCCGAGAGCTTTGTCCGCAAAGCGCGAAATGCGCTGATGCATGCTGCCAAACTCAGTTAAGAGCTGACGCCCGAGCTCATGGAAATCGGTATCTTCCACCGAAAACCCCTAACACTAGAAACTATTTTCGGTGAAAGATGATACCCACGTACGCACGCCCTAACCGGCAGATTTTGAGGCATGTTCCAAAAATCTACGTGACTGCCAGTCAATATAAAGAGCGCATAAAGACTTAAAATCATTCAATAATTGTAGCGTTTCAAAGAATTATCATGCACGCGGTTAGGCGAGGGGTTGTCACCACCATGACGACTGGGACTCATTTATCGCCACGTGCGATGCTCCAACTTCCCGCAAGGAGACACCTTATATAAAGGGGGATGGAGTCATGGCATTTGACTTCACGGGCAAGACCGCGATTGTCACGGGTGGCACTCAGGGCATTGGCCTCGAGATCGCCAAGGGCATCGTCGCGGGCGGCGGACACGTCGCGCTCATCGCAAGGAACGCTGCTAAGGGCGAGGCCGCTGTGGCCGAGCTTGGCGAGGGCAACAAGTTCTATCAGCTCGATGTTGCCGATGCGCCCAAGGCGCGTGAGACCGTCGAGCAGATTTTTACGGACCTGCCGCAAACCAACATCCTGATCAACTGCGCTGGCGTTATCAGCACCAAGAAGTTCGACGAGATCGATGACACTGAGTGGCGTCGCACCATCGACATCAACCTCAACGGCACCTTTACCATGATGAACGCCGTGTACCCGCACTTTAAGGCGGCCCATGCCGGCACTATCGTCAACGTGAGCTCTGTTGCTGGCAAGATCGGCGGCGGCCTGCTCGGCACCGCTGCCTACGCCAGCTCCAAAGCCGGTGTTAACGGTCTAACCAAGGCAGTCGCCAAGGAAGGCGGCAAGTTTGGCGTCCGCTGCAACGCCGTGTGCCCGTCGCTCACCCTTACCGATATGACCTCGATTCTCTCTGACGAGAACTCTCAGCGCATCATCAACGGTATTCCTCTGGGCCGCGCCGCCCAGGCCAGCGAGCCTGCGCAGATGGTGCTCTTCTTCGCTTCCGACCTCGCTAGCTTCGTGAACGGCGAGATCGGTGACTGCGACGGTGGCATCGTTCTGGACGGGTAATACCCCGCGACGTTAATTCGGCGACGGCTCCTGCGACTCGGGACCGTCGCCTTCTTTCTGACAAAGGCGCGTGCGGCTACGATTCGCATGCATCCAAAGGAGATATATATGAGTGAATCGACTGCGGTGGAGGCGCCGGCGGCAAAGGAGCCGTTCTTTAAGATGTCCTCCATCCCGGGTGCCAATATTTTGGTGCCGCTTTTGTTGGGCTGCCTGCTCAACACGCTGTTCCCCGACCTGTTCAAAACGCTCGGCAGCTTTACGCTCGGCATGACCCAGCAGGGCGCAGGCCCGCTTGTTGGCGCTTTTTTGCTCATCGTCGGTACGACGATTTCGTTTAAGAGCGCTCCTGCCGCCGCTGCCCGCGGCGCCATCATCATCGCCGTCAAGCAGATCGTGGTCGTTGCCGTGTCGCTGCTCATCCTTTATGTGTTCAACGACAACCTGTTTGGTATCTCGGCCATGGTGATGCTGGCCGCTTGCACGGGTGCGAACAACGCTATGTACGCTGGACTGATGGGCACCATGGGCAATGAGGCTGAACGTGGTGCCGTCGCAATCACCACGCTGGTTGTCGGCCCTCCGGTCACGATGATCGTGCTCGGCGCTGCCGGCCAGGCCCCGATCGGCTGGTCGCTCGTGGGTGCCATCCTGCCGATCGTCGTCGGCATTATTCTGGGCAACCTCTTCCCCAGCTTTAAGAAGATGATGGCACCGGCACTTTCCGCCGTCATCGTGCTCGTCTTCTTTGCCATGGGCTCGACCATGACTTTTGGCCAGCTCATTAATGGCGGTCTTCCCGGTATTCTGCTCGGCGTGATCTGCTCGGTGGTCTTTGCAATTCCCGTCATCGCGGTCGATAAGCTCACGGGCGGTACAGGTGTCGCAGGTGCGGCCATTTCGAGCTGCGCCGGAGCCAATGTGGCCACGCCTGCTGCCATGGCAAGCGTCAACGGGGCCATGTACGGCGGTGCGGTGCTCGCAACGGCCACGGCACAGGTCGCTGCCTGCGCAATCGTTACGGCTATTTTGACCCCGCTGGTCACCAGCTGGTGCTACAAGCATTTTGAGGGTCAGGGCCACAGCAAGGCAACGACCGACAAGGCCGCCGCAGCCGCCTAATGCCAAGCGGCAATCAAAGCTAAATAACTAACCATGCCACAGGGCGGTCCCGGGGGAAATCCCGTGGCCGCCCTGCAGTTTCTGCGGGGTCTCGGGGACACTTTACCCTGCTAAAACTGGCATAACAGCTAGAGTGAACGTCGTGCAAAGGCAAGGAAAAATACCAAACAAATCGGTGAACGGTAGTTGTTCGCGCTCGCATTTCCTGCGGATTTGTTAAAAACGCACTAATGGTATAAAAAAAGAAACATATAACAGCCCTGATGAAGGGGGTGGCTATGTTATCCTTCTCAAACGGGTGAAATCTTGGGTTTTTGGGTTGCAGTTCCAAGGTGGACATACGTTTTTCCCTGTACCAATGTGTGGTGAAGAACGGAAGAAGCCGGTAGTGCAAGCCGATAATTCAAGAATTCAATAAGCAGCGGTGTGAGAGAGCGCCGCATTACACGTAACTAGGAGCGTGGTTACACAATGCAGGAGGCATGGGAAGGCTTCAAGGAAGGCATCTGGACGGGAGAAGTTGACGTCCGAGACTTCATCCAGAAGAACTACACCCCCTACGAGGGCGACGAGTCGTTCCTCGCCGGTCCGACCGAGCGTACCAAGGAGCTGTGGGGCGAGGTTCTCGACCTGCTGCTCAAGGAGCGCGAGCAGGGCGGCGTCCTCGATATGGACACCAAGACCGTCACGGGTATCGTGAGCCACCCCGCTGGCTACATCGATAACGCCCATCGCGACAAGGAGACCATCGTCGGCCTCCAGACCGACAAGCCGCTCAAGCGCGCGCTGCACGTCAACGGTGGTATCCGCATCGCTTGCCAGGCTGCCAGCCAGCACGGCTATAAGGTCGACGAGAACGTTGTCGAGCGCTACACCTTCGAGCGCAAGACCCACAACGCCGGCGTCTTCGATGTCTACACCCCCGAGATGCGCGCCTGCCGTTCGGCCCACATCATCACCGGTCTGCCCGATGGCTATGGCCGCGGCCGCATCATCGGCGACTACCGTCGTGTCGCCCTGTACGGTGTCGACTACCTGATCAAGGACAAGGAGGCCCAGAAGGCTTCCACCCCGACGGTCATGACCGCCGACAACATCCGCGACCGTGAGGAGCTGCAGGAGCAGATCCGCGCCCTCGGCGAGCTCAAGATGATGGCCGAGACCTATGGTTTCGATATTTCCAACCCTGCTACCAACACGCAGGAGGCCATCCAGTGGATGTACTTCGCCTACCTCGCTGCCGTCAAGGAGCAGAACGGCGCCGCTATGTCCATCGGCCGTACCTCTACGTTCATCGACATCTACGCTGAGCGCGACCTTGCCAACGGTACCTTCACCGAGGAGCAGATCCAGGAGTTCGTGGATCACTTCATCATGAAGCTCCGCATGGTCAAGTTTGCCCGTACCCCCGAGTACCAGGCCCTGTTCACCGGCGACCCGCAGTGGGTCACCGAGTCCATCGGCGGCATGGGTGTCGACGGCCGTACGCTCGTTACCAAGATGAGCTACCGCTACCTGCACACGCTCGAGAACATGGGCACCAGCCCCGAGCCCAACATGACCGTTCTGTGGTCGACCCGTCTGCCCAAGAACTTCAAGAAGTTCTGCGCCAAGACTTCCGTCGCCAGCTCCTCGATCCAGTACGAGAACGACGACCTCATGCGCGTCTATCACGGCGACGACTACGGCATCGCCTGCTGCGTGTCCTCCATGCGCATCGGCAAGGAGATGCAGTTCTTCGGCGCCCGTGCCAACCTGGCCAAGTGCCTGCTGTATGCACTCAACGGCGGTGTTGACGAGGTCTCCAAGAAGCAGGTCGGCCCCAAGTACCGCGCCGTCGAGGGCGACACGCTTGATTACGACGACGTTGTGGCCAAGTACAACGACATGATGAAGTGGCTCGCTGGCGTGTACGTCAACTCGCTGAACATCATTCACTACATGCACGACAAGTATTGCTACGAGCGCATCCAGATGGCTCTGCACGACAAGCACGTGCATCGCTGGTTCGCTACGGGCATCGCTGGCCTTTCCGTCGTGGCCGACTCCCTGTCCGCCATCAAGTACGCCAAGGTCCACCCCGTCCGTGACGAGAACGGCATCATCGTCGACTTCGAGACCGAGGGCGAGTTCCCCAAGTACGGTAACGATGACGACCGCGTCGACCAGATCGCTCACGACGTTGTGCACCAGTTCATGGAGTACATCCGCATGAACGACACCTACCGCAACTCCGTGCCCACGACCTCGGTTCTGACTATCACCTCCAACGTCGTGTACGGTAAGAAGACCGGCTCCACGCCCGACGGCCGCAAGGCTGGCCAGCCGTTCGCCCCGGGTGCTAACCCCATGCACAAGCGCGATAGCCACGGCGCCATCGCTTCGCTGTCTTCGGTTTCCAAGCTCCCGTTCCGCGATGCTCAGGACGGCATCTCTAACACCTTCTCCATCATCCCGAGTGCGCTCGGCAAGGAGGACCAGGTGTTCTTTGGCGATATCGACCTTGATCAGCTGGGCGAGTAACTATTGTTAGTGCTATACTAACAATAACGATTACTGATTAGCGCGCCGGTTTCGGCCGGCGCCTATCAATCGAAGGAGACACATTATGAAGGTTTCTGAAGTTTCCGAGACTCAGGCCGATAACCTGGTCCACATGCTCGACGCTTACGCCGAGAAGGGTGGCCACCACCTGAACATCAACGTCTTCAACCGTGAGACGCTGCTCGACGCTCAGGCTCACCCCGAGAAGTACCCGCAGCTGACCATTCGCGTTTCCGGCTATGCCGTGAACTTCCACACGCTCACCAAGGAGCAGCAGGACGAGGTCATTTCGCGTACCTTCCACAACAAGTTCTAAAGGGGTTTAACTCCTGCAGGATTGCCGGGCCGCTTTGGGTTACTTTCCAAAACGTCCTCGGACATGCAAAGGGCTCCGCTGTGCGCTTCGCGCGGCGGAGCCCTTTGCGTCCTGCGGAATGTTTTGGAAAGTAACCCAAAGCGGCCCGGCGGGGTCCTGTGTAGTCACCCTTTAGGCGGAACTCTCCTAATGGGTTGAGCGTTCTGGATACTTGCTTGCTACCGTTTATCGCGTATAGCTACCGTTTGCGGAATAAGTAACACTCCTTAATAAACCGTGTAGAATCTCAGATAAGCACGGATTTTTCCAGGGAGACGCTGTCCTTTGTTGTGTGCAAGGGGCGGCGTCTCTTTGGCGCTTGGAGGCCGTTCTGCAGCAGGACGGCGGACGTGCGTCACATATTCAAAAGCCAACGTCGAGATGGGTTGTGATGATAATGGGCAAGTACGTAATCGTGGTTGAGTCTGGTTCGGATGTGACGCCGGAGCTCTGCGAGCGCTATGGCATCGTGCGCGTGCCCATGCATGTCACGATTGGTGACGAGACCGTCGAAGACGGATCGATCGACCCGCTTGAGATTTACTCGCGCTGCAACGAGTTTGGCGTGATGCCCAAGACCAGTGGCTGTTCGCCAGCGGATTTTGCGCATGTGTACGACCGCATCCATGCTGAGCAACCCGACGCGACTATTCTGCATCTTGCCTATTCCGAGGTTACGACCTGTTCGCATCAGTCCTCGAAAATTGCCGCCAAGGGTCGAGACTACGTGTTCTCCATGGACACGCGCTTTGTCTCGGTAGGCCAGTCGCTCGTTGTCGTCGAGACTGCCAAATACATCGAGGCTCATCCCGATGCCACCGTTGACGAAATTTTCGCCTTTACCAATTCCGTTATGGACCGCGTGCTGTTGGGCTTTGTCCCCACCGATCTCGCCTTCCTTAAGGCCGGCGGTCGTTTGTCCAACGTGGCATTCCTCGGTGCCCATCTGCTCAAGATTAAGCCCTGCATTGAGGTAACGGGCGGCAAGTTCGTGGCGACCAAGAAGCTCCGCGGCTCTATGCTCAAATGCGCCCGTGCCTTTATTGACCACATGGTTGCGAAGGGCGATATTGATTACTCGCACATTGGTTTGGCGTATTCAGTGGGCCTTTCCGAGGAGCTGCGGGACGATATGGAAGTCTATGCGCACGACCTGGGCTTTAAGGACATCACCTGGACTCAGGTCGGCGGCGTCATCTCGAGCCACTGCGGCCCGACCGCCTTTGGCGCGGTGCTTACGCTTAAGGCGTAGGGCCTGGCGTCTATCGATTTCTATTGCTTCGGCGGCGAGCGGGTTGTGACAACCTTCCCGCCGCTTTTGCGTGGAGTCAAATAGGACGATCTAATTGACCGCTAAACCGTTTCGCCATCAGGCGTATGGGCTAGAATGGCTCTGGCATTTTAATTGACAAAAACCAAAGAGAGGCAAGGTTGCGGGAATGGCTGAGATGACGCTTGAGGGTGTGGATGCTCATCCCGAGGACTCTGCGTATGCCCTGGGTCGCGTGCATTCGATCGAGACGATGGGGACGGTCGATGGTCCCGGCATTCGCTTTGTGGTGTTTGTCCAGGGCTGTCCTATGCGCTGTGCGTATTGTCACAATCCCGATACCTGGTCTGTTAACGGCGGCACGATGGTGACCGTCGAGCACCTGATGGACGAGTTCCAGAGTAACCATGAGTTTTACCGTAGCGGCGGAATTACGGTTTCGGGCGGCGAGCCGCTCCTGCAGCCTGAGTTTTTGGCCGACCTGTTCCGTGCAATGCACAACAACCCCGATGGCCGCGTGCATACCTGCCTAGACAGCTGCGGCTATGCGTTTGATCCCAAGCATCCGGAGAAGTTCGATGCTGTGCTCAACGAGACCGATATGGTGCTGCTCGACATCAAGCATGCCGATCCGGTTGAGCATAAAAAGCTGACCGGCTGCGATCCTGCGCGCATCCTGGCGTTTGGCGATGAGCTTGCCCGTCGCAAGATTAGGGTCGTTATTCGACATGTGGTGGTGCCGGGCATTACCGACACGGTGGAGGAGTGCGAAGCGCTCGGCCGCCTGATTGCCCCGTGGCATAACGTGGTGGGCCTGGAGATGCTGCCGTATCACACGATGGGTGTCGTCAAGTACGAGCAACTGGGTATTCCCTATAAGCTCGAGGGCGTGCCCCAGATGGATACCGCGCGCATGCCCGAGCTGCGCAACGCCGTCATGGCCGGCATGAAAAAGCGCCGTGCCGAACTCAAAAACGCCATCGGCTAGCGGCACTCATTGGGGACAGACTTAAAAGCGCCGCGCCGAACTCAAAAATGCCATCGGCTAGCAGGGCACTCATTGGGGACAGACTTAAATGAGTGCCCCTGGGCACCAAGTTGATTGCCAAAGAGCCCCGTCAAGTTGCGGTGGAATAGTTCTTGTTTTTCGGCTTATGCAGCCCAAACAGGAACTATTTCACCGCAACTGCGTTTTGGGCAAAGATACGCAACAGAATCGGTGTTTTTGCATAGAAACGCCTGTTTATTGTTTAGAGACACCTTAAACGCGACTGAATATCTTTGGAAAGAAATGCCTGCTATCGACATCGATGGCCGTACCTATGTCATGAGCGTCATGACATCTATGCCGTGGAGCGACCGCTCGAGCGAGGTTACGGCCGCGATTGCAAAGGCGCTGTTTGATACGCGAGCTGCACTGGCTTAGCGTGTTCGTTTGGCGAGGTCAAACAAAATGCTGGTACCATACCGTGGTTGAGAATTTCGTATAGGTTTGGGGAATGGTATGGCTACCATCGCGATTATCGGTGCGCTCGAAAAAGAGATCATGCAGATTAAGGAAGAGCTGAGCGACGTTTGCGAGGCGCGGGAGGCAGGCTTGACCGTTGTGAGCGGTGAGCTCGACGGTCTGACAGTTGTCGCCACAACGGCGGGCATGGGCACGGTGAACGCCGCCGCTGCAACACAGCACCTCATTAGCAAGTATGCTCCGCAGGCTGTTGTGTTTTCGGGCATTGCGGGCGGTTTGAACCCCAAGCTCCATATCGACGACGTGGTCATTGGCAAACGCCTGCGCTATCTGGATACCGATACCGCGCTTATCGCCGAGTCCGCACCGGGGCTCGAGGAGTTTGGCTCGACACCCGCGCTGGTCGATATTGCCGTCGACGTGCTTGCTGAGCGTGGGTTCGTTGATGCTTCAACAAATGCAGTCGCTTCGAACGAGGGCACCAAGCAGTTCCTGGTCGGCACGATTGCCACGGGTAACCGCTTTGTGACGGGCGCCGCCATGCGCAACGACGCTATCGAGGCGACGCATGCCGATTGTGTCGGCATGGAGGGCGCGGCAATTGCCCATGTCGCAACCAAAAATGGTGTCGATTGCCTGGTGTTGCGCGCTATCAGCGATAATTGTGACGAGGCGTACGATGCAATTTGCGACCGAGAGTTCGATCTGTTCGAGTACGCGCGTGTCGCAAGTAACATCACGCTCGATATCGTCCGCCGCATTGCCGCTGCGCAATAGCGCGCTCTTTTGTAAGAACCTACGACCAAGGAGTGTCCATGGCCGATTCCATTAACTACCAGCTTGCCAAGTTCGTCGCCAGCTACGGCAAGGTTTCGCAGATTCCCGAGTCCACCTGCCCCGAAGTGAGCTTTGTCGGCCGCTCCAATGTGGGCAAGTCGTCGATTATGAACAAGCTCTTTGGCCGCAAGAACCTGGTCAAGGTTTCGAGCACACCGGGCAAGACGAGCAACATCAATTTCTTCGAGGCCGACGACGTGCACTTCATCGACCTGCCGGGCTATGGTTTCGCCCGTCGTTCTAAGGCCGAGCGTGACCGCTGGGCCGAGCTTATCGGCGACTTCTTCGACTCCGAACGCAGCTTTAACTTGGTCGTCTCGCTGGTGGACATTCGTCACGATCCCAGCAAGCTCGACCACGACATGATCGACTACCTACAGGGCAACGAATTCAACTTTATCGTCTGTCTCACCAAGGCCGACAAACTCAGCCGTACCCAGCAGGCCCGCCAGGCAGCAGCCATCAAAAAGCAGCTCAACGTCCCGGCCGAAAACGTGATCATCACAAGCTCCCAGACCGGCACCGGCATCGACGAACTCAAAAAGCGCATCGCCGAGGCCTGCCTCTAGTAAGGGTCCCATCCTAGTAAGGGCCCCCACCAATAAAAAGCCAAACCATCAGTCCGGCGCCCCTTCAAAGCGTGGGTTCCTATAGACATCGTCGACCACGTTGCTGTAGGGCCGCCCAAGGGTATCCCCTTAAAAACATTCCGCAGCACGAGGCCCGCTTATCCGTAGCTCCGAAGGAGCAGGATAAGCGGGCCTCAAGTGCGAGGACGTTTTTAAGGGGATACCCTTGGGCGGCCCGAAGGGATTAACCAGCGATGTCTACAGGTACTCGATTTGAGCGCCCTCGGTGTCGCACGTCAGAATATGCGTGTCGCACTTGGGGAACTGCTCACGCAGCTTGACCTGCAGGAACTTTGCCACGATGGTATCGTCGGTCACAGCCATAAGGGTCGAGCCGGAGCCGCTGATCCAGATGGTCTTGGCGCCGCCGTTAAGGCAGGTGTCGCGCACAGCGTTGTAGTCGGGAATCAGACGGCGACGATAGGGTTCCTGGATACGGTCGTCATTGGCGGCGGCAATCAGGTCCAGATCGCCGGTCTCGAGACCGCGCGTCATGCCGGCGATGCGGCCCATCTGCCATACGGCGGTGGAAAGCGGAATCTCCTGCGGCACGACCTTGCGCGCCTCACTCGTGTGTACCTCGTAGGGCGGAATCACGGTAATAAAACGCAGGCGATCGCTCACCTCGTAGCGCAGGCACTGGGGGAGCGAATCGGTCGGCGTAAAGGAGCAGACGGCGCCGCCCAGGATAGCGGGGGCGACGTTATCGGGATGGCCCTCGACCTCGGTGGCAATGCGGACGAGCTCGGCGCGGTCGACGGTGTGGCCCGTCAGCGCGGCGGCGGCCATAATGCCGGCGACAACGCAGGTGGAGCTGGAGCCCAGGCCGCGAGCGACGGGCACATCGGTTTGAATGTCGATGGCAACGGGAAAAGCCGGCTCGCCCCATGCGGCAAGCGCATCGACAAAGCTCACGTAGACCAGGTTGTTCTCGTTTTGGAATTCCTCGGGGCAGCCCGTGATGGTGAGCTTGTCGGCGCGCTCGAAGGTGAAGTGCGAGTAAAGGCTGACGGCCATGCCGAGGGTGTCGTAGCCAATGCCCAAGTTGGCGCTTGTTGCTGGGACGGTGATCTTGATCATGTGAGTCCTCCTGGCGTGCCTGGCTGTTTAGTTCGCTGCTCGGGCAGTCCTGCGCAAGACGGAAAGCACATTAAGTGCTTTCCTTTGCGTGCGGAACTCGCGACGAACTAAACAGCCAGGCACGCTGTGCGCGTTCGTCATCATCCCGGGGGTTATCTGATGAAAGAAGGTGCGCCGGCTTTCGCCGGCGCTTAATGAGGGGCTTAGTTGGAAGCCATCTTTTTTGCTACGGACTCGACGTAGCTGGCCATCTCATCGACGTCGCAGACGTCTTCGAAGCGGACGGGTTTGGATTCGAGTTCGGCGAGCTGGGTCGGGGCGACCGTGTTGGTGGCCTGCTCGAGCACGCGCATGGCCTCAAAATCATCCTCGGGAACGTTGAGCCCCAGGGCGTCGCAGCAGGCGCGTGGGAACTTGTAAGGGCTGGCGGTCGAAAGCAGCACGCGGGCCTTGGCGCCCTCGGCGGGAGCGACCTGCTCAAAGACGTGATAGCCGCAGGCGGTATGCGGATCGATCACGTAGCCGTTCGCATCCCAGCAGGTCTTGATGGCAGCGCGGACCTCGTCCTCGCTGGCCCAGCCGCAGCCAAAGACGCTCTGAATCTTTGCCAGCAGCTCGGCGGGCACCTCGTAACGACCGGTCTGAGCGAGCTGCTCCATAAGGCCGGCAACGAGCTCGCAGTCGCCATCGGACAGGAAGTAGAGCATGCGCTCCAGGTTGGAGCTGATGAGGATGTCCATCGACGGCGAGATGGTCGTGAAGAACGGGCGGTTACGGTCGTAAACGCCGGTGGTCAGGAAGTCGGCCAGCACGTTGTTCTTGTCGCTCGCCACGACGAGCTTGGCGACGGGCAGACCCATGCGCTTGGCGTAGTAGCCGGCCAAGATATCGCCAAAGTTGCCGGTGGGCACACAGAACTCTACGGCGTCGCCAGCCTCGATAGCGCCGGCGCGCAGCAGCTGCGCATAGGCGGCAAAGTAGTAGACGACCTGCGGCACCAGGCGGCCGACATTGATGGAGTTGGCGCTCGAAAGCACGGTGCCAGCGGCCTCCAGGCGCTCGGCAAGCTCCTTATCGGCAAAGATGCGCTTGACGGCGCTCTGGGCGTCGTCAAAGTTGCCGCGGATGCCGCAGACAGCGACGTTGTCGCCCTCCTGAGTGGACATCTGCAGGTTCTGGACGCGGCTGACCTTGCCCTCGGGATAAAAGACAGTGATGCCCGTGCCCGGAGCGTCGGCAAAGCCGGCGAGTGCTGCCTTGCCGGTGTCGCCCGACGTGGCGGTGACGATCATGATGCGCTCGGCGCCGCCGTCCTTGGCAGAGGTGCGGGCCATCAGGCGGGGGAGCATCTGCAGGGCGACGTCCTTAAAGGCGCTCGTGGGGCCGCCAAAGAGCTCCATCACATAGGTTTGCGGGGCGTCGGCGCCCGGTGCGGCGTCGAGTTTGACGAGCGGCGTGACCTCTTCGCTCGCGAACGTGCCGCGGTATGCCTCATTCACACAGGCCGAAATTTCTTCGGTCGTGTAATCATTCAGTAACATTCCCAACACATCTTGAGCGATTTCAAAGTACGATTTATCTGCAAGCGAGCTGATATCGACCTGCTGGGTGCCGAGCTCGTCCGAGACAAACAAACCCCCGTCGGGAGCGATGCCGGTACGGATTGCCACCTTACTTGAGCACGATAAAGTGCGTCCTCGTGTACTATGATAAGTTCCCATATAACACTGCTCCTCGGATGCCTTGGTCCCAATCGGTGAAACCATGGTATCAGAGCGCGCAAAATAGGTTCGCAGAGGCTTTTTAGAAAGGTAACCTCCAGCCCATGATTAAGATTGCCAAGTTTGGCGGCTCGTCGGTCGCCGACGCCGAACACTTTAAGAAGATCAAGGCCATCGTCGATGCCGATCCGGCCCGCCGTTTTGTGGTGGTTTCTGCCTGCGGTCGCCGTTTTAAGGGCGACACCAAGGTGACCGATCTGCTCTACTTGGTCAACGCGCACGTCAAGTACCACGTGTCGTGCGAGGAGCTGCTCGAGGACATCGGCCAGCGCTATTTTGATATCGCTGACGAGCTGGGGCTCACCTATCCCATCCGCGAAGAGTTTGCGGCCTTTGCCGAGCGTGCTCGCTCCGGTGGCTACTCTACTGAGGAGCTCGTAAGCCGCGGCGAGTACTTTACCGCTCGCCTGATGGCCGAGTACCTGGGCCTGCCGTTCCTGGATGCCGCGACGGTCGTGGCGTTCCATCATGACGGTACGCTCAGCATGAACCGCACCGCCGAGCTGGTGCAGGAGTACGGCCAGCAGGGCGGCTTTGTTATGCCCGGTTTCTACGGCGCGACGCGTGAGGGGCAGATCAAGCTGCTCGACCGTGGCGGCGGCGATATTTCCGGCTCGATTCTGGCCAAGTGCCTTGGTGCCGACCTGTACGAGAACTGGACCGACGTTTCGGGCTTCTATTCTGCCGATCCTCGCATTGTGCCCGAGGCTCAGCCCATCGCCCGCGTTACCTACGAGGAGCTGCGCGAGCTTTCGTACATGGGCGCGAGCGTCCTGCACGAGGAGGCCGTGTTCCCCGTGCGCGAGGCAGGCATTCCGCTGGTCATCAAGAACACCAATGCGCCGCAGGACCCCGGCACCATCATTAGCGAGACGGCTGACGAGGGTGAGGCGGAGCCTATCATTACCGGCGTGACCGGCAAGCGCGGCTTTGTCGCCATCAACGTTGCCCGCGACCGCACCAAGCCCCGTGTCGGCTTTATGCGCCGTGCACTTTCGGTGTTCGAACGCTATGACGTTTCCGTCGAGCATATGCCCACCGGCGTCGACCGCTTTGGCGCCGTGGTGCAGGAGCAGGATGTGCACGATTCGCTGTACTCACTCGTGGGTGACATCCAGCAGGAGGTCGAGCCGCTCGAGATCGAGGTTGTCGAGGGCTTGGCGCTCATCGCGACCGTCGGTCGTAACCTGCGCGGCCGCGCAGGTATCTCGGGCCACCTGTTTGGCATGCTCGGCCAGGCCGGCGTGAGCGTGCGCATGATTTCGCAGAGCTGTGACGAGATCAACATCATTATCGGTGTCGAGGAGAAGGACTTCGACCTGGCGATTCGGACCATTTACCGCGCCTTCTCCGACGAGAACGGCATTGTGAAGGTCTCCGACCTGGAGGCTCCCGTGCCGGTCGATCCCGCCCCGGCCGCGCTCCACAAGTAGCTGCTATCCCAGTAGATTTTTGGGACTTGCCTCAAAAACTACGGCGGGGCGTTTCGTTTCGGTTTCGTTTCGACGGGGCGGGTTTCGTGCCCGCCCCGTTCTTGTATAAACTGGGCAAGAATATCCGGCCTGCTTGGCGTGCGGGCGATAGCCACAACCTTTAAAGGGGGAAGCATGAAACAGTACACGGTTGCTATTTTGGGCGCGACGGGAGCCGTGGGCACCCAGATGCTCGAGTGCCTCAACGAGCAGGAGTTTCCGGTCGGTAAGCTCAAGCTGCTGGCGAGCGCACGCTCTGCGGGCAAGACCGTCGAGTTCCGCGGCGAGCAGGTTGTGATTGAGGAGGCTTGCCCCGAGGCCTTTGAGGGCTGCGACATCGTACTCGGCGCTGCCGGCGACGATATCGCCAAGGAACTGCTGCCCGAGGCCGTCAAGCGCGGCGCCGTTGTGGTCGACAACAGCCACGCCTTCCGCATGGATCCCGAGGTGCCGCTGGTCGTGCCCGAGATCAATGCCGATGACATCAAGTGGCATCATGGCCTTATTGCCAACCCCAACTGCGCGACCATCATCGGCCTGGTTCCCACCTGGCCGCTGCATCAGCTTGCTGGCGTGAAGCGTATGATCGTGTCCACGTATCAGGCAGCTTCGGGCGCCGGCGCTCCCGGTATGGCCGAGCTTGAGGCTCAGCTGGCCGCCCTGGGCCGCGGCGAGGAGATTCCCGAGCCGCGCGCGTTTGCCGCCCAGCTGGCGAGCAACCTGATTCCGCAGATCGGCGGCGTCAAGGAGGAAGGCTTTACTTCCGAGGAAATGAAGCTGCAAAACGAGGGCCGCAAGATTATGCACCTGCCCGAGCTGCGCGTGAACTGCACCTGCGTGCGCGTGCCCGTGCTGCGTTCGCACTCCGAGAGCATTACGCTCGAGTTTGAGCGCGATATTACGGTCGAGGAGGCCCGTGCCGCGCTGGCTGCCGCTCCCGGCGTGAAGCTGGTTGACGACATGAGCGCCGAGGATGCACACGACCGCTTCCCCATGCCGATGGATACGTCCGACCAGGACCTGATTTGGGTCGGCCGCGTGCGTCGCGACATCTCGAACCCCGAGGCCGCGCGTGGCATCACCTTCTGGTGCTGCGGTGACCAAATCCGTAAGGGCGCGGCAACCAACGCCGTCCAGATCGCTAAGCTGCTCTGCGAGTAGCGGTTGACCTGTCCGGCGGGGGCCGGGCTTGGTTTTCAGAACGTCCTCGACCATGTGTGGCGCCTTGTCCTGCTCCTTCGGAGCCGCGGACAAGGCGCCACACTGGTCTGCGGAGTGTTCTGAAAACCAAGCCCGGCCCCCGCCTGCGGTGACGTTGCTGCGAGCTGCCCGCGATGGGGCCGTTGTTGGTTGGGGCCGCTGGGCTGATGTGGGGGCACGTGGTTGTTGCGGGCCCTGGTCCCGGCGGCGGCCTCGGCGCTTTGCGCCTGCCGCCTTGGGGGACTTTGGGGTGCGGCCGGCAGCTGTGGCGCGTTGCGCCTGCTGCCTGCGGGGACTTTGGGGTCGTGCGGCAGCTGCGGCGCTGTCGCGCCTGCTGCCTTGGGTGACTTTGGGGTCGATTGGGGTTGTCTGCACAATTCGCGGTATTATGTTGCGGAGTTTTGAAAGGAGCCGCTGGTGGTCACGACGACATTTGCCTCGCCTTTGGGCGAAATCTTGCTTGCCGCTGATGGCCGCGGTCTGACGGGGCTTTGGTTTGAGGGGCAGGAGCACTTTGGTTCCACGCTTCTCCGGGAAGACCCCGAACATGTTGAAGGCGCCGACGCGGTTTCCGGTACCGGTGGGATGTCTTCGGTGAGTCCGGCAAATGGCGCGGCTTCTTCGGTGCTTGAGCGTTCTTGGGCTTGGTTGAATGCCTATTTTGCGGGACAGGAGCCTCGATTTACGCCGCCGTTGCATTTGATCGGCACGGCGTTTCAGCGCGAGGTTTGGTTTGAGCTGCTTTCTATCCCGCGTGGCGAGGTCGCTACGTATGGCGAGATCGCCCAGCGTGTTGCGGCTCGACATCGTGTGCCAGGAAATGAAGCGCCCGCTGTGTCTCCCCGTGCTGTGGGGGCTGCGGTTGCGCGTAACCCCATTTCGATTATCGTGCCATGTCATCGCGTAGTTGCCGCCGATGGTTCGCTCAACGGATATGCCGGCGGCCTTGATCGCAAGGAGTGGCTACTGCGGCTTGAGGGCGCGTACGAGGAATAACGCTCGAACGCTTTGCATAACTAGGACGCCGCAAAAGGACGAGCCTCCGTCCTTCCGCGGCCGGTATGCGTCCGGGCGCTCGGCATCGGCGGCTTAAGTTTGGCTAAGTCACATCCTGCGTATTTGAAAACGCGCAGGTTGAGCCGCTAAGGCTGCGCTAAGGCGGTTGACGGTACGCTATCATCGGCAGTATCGAAACCTGTAGAGCCATGCGCCAAAGGAGCAACTATGAAGCTGATGCTTGCCGAGGACGAACCTGGTCTCTCCCGCGCCCTCACCGCGATTCTTCAACATAGCGACTACGAGGTCGACACCGCCCTCGACGGCTTGACGGCGCTCGAGAATCTACTCACCAACGATTACGACGCCGCAATCCTGGACATCATGATGCCCGGCATGGACGGCATCGAGGTGCTCAAGCGTACACGCGCCGCCGGAAAGCGACTGCCCATCATCATGCTCACGGCAAAAAGCGAGGTGTCCGATAAGGTCGAGGGCCTGGATGCCGGTGCCAACGATTACCTGACCAAGCCGTTTGCCGCCAAGGAACTGCTTGCGCGTATTCGTGCCATGACGCGTGCCGCGACGGCAATTGACGCCACGACGCTCAGCGTGGGTAACGTGCGCCTCGACACGGCGGCTTGCACGCTTGTGGGACCTTTGGGCGAGGAGCACCTGGCCAATCGCGAGTTTCAGCTTATGGAACTCTTTATGCGCAACGCCGGCACGCGCATGCCCACCGAGCGCCTAATGCTTGAGGTTTGGGGCGAGGACGCGCCCGAAGGTGCCAATGTAGTGTGGGTCTATATCTCGTACCTGCGCAAAAAGCTGACGGCGCTGGGTGCCGACGTGGCCATCCGCGCGTCGCGCAACCAGGGATATTCGCTCGAGGTTGTCGAGGAAGGAGAACGGGCGTGAGCGTGCGCACGTGGTGCAAGCGCATGGCGGCGAAGCTCGGCATGGGTGTGGGCTCGGGTAATCCGGAGCGCGCCGATGCTGCCAGTGCAATGGGCCGTCGCCTGCGTCGTAAGTTCATCCTCGTTGCCATGGGCGCTGTGACCGTGGTGCTCACGCTCATCATCGCTGGCATCAACATTGTCAATTATTCGCATGTTTGCAAGATGGCCGATGCACGACTGGACTATATCCTGGCAGGCAAGGATGGCATTGATGGGGAGGACGAGCCTAAGACCGGTCCCGGTCAGGATGCGGTTGCCGGCAAGGTTGCTACCGGTAACCGGGCGGCCGTTCGCGATGTGCATTTTGAAGGCATGACGGCGGAGTCTCCCTTCGACACGCGCTACTTTACGGTGTCGATTGCCGGCGGGCAGGTGACCGATGTCAACACGGCCCGCATTGCCGCGGTAGGTGCCAAGCGTGCCGCCCGCATCGCTGCAGGACTATATTCCAAGGGTTGGACTTCGGGCTTTTCTGGCAACTACCGTTATACGGCTACGGTTCAGGGCGACAAGACAACCTATGTGTTCGTGGACTGTTCGCGCGAGCTTGCAAGTTTCCATTCGTTTTTGAGCGCGAGTGTGGCAATCAGCTGCATTGGCTGGCTGGCGGTGCTGGCAATTGTAACGGTCGCCTCGGGTGCGGTGATTCGGCCGATGGTCGAGAGTTATAGCAAACAGAAGCGCTTCATTACCGATGCAAGCCACGAGATCAAAACGCCGCTGGCCGTGATTGACGCCGCCAACGAGGTCCAAGAGATCGAGAGCGGCGAGAGCGAGTGGACGCAGAGCATTCACGAGCAGGTCGCGCGGCTGACGGCGCTCACGGAGCGTCTGGTGTTCCTGGCGCGTATGGACGAGGGTTCGGCCGGCTTTACTATGGCGACGATTGATCTTTCGGAGGCCGTGGACACGGCTGCGACGCCATTTGAATCGGTGGCGGTTTCGCGCGGAAAGCGGCTGTCGACGTCGATCGCGAGCGGTGTGCGGGCCCATGCCGATGCCGCGGCAGTGGCGCAGGTTGTTGAGCTGCTGCTGGACAACGCCACACGCTACGCAAGCGAGGACAGCGTGATCGAGCTGAGCCTGCGCGCCGTTTCGCGCGGTGCGGGCAAAGGCTCGGCAGAGCTTGTCGTATCGAACGCTGTAGACGAGCTGCCCGAAGGCGACCTGGACCGATTGTTCGACCGCTTCTATCGTGCGGACGTGTCGCGCAGCTCCAAGACAGGCGGCTCGGGTGTGGGCCTATCCGTCGTGCGCGCCATCGCCGAGGCCCATGGCGGCTGCGCTACCGTGTCCGGCCACGATCATCAGATCGCCTTCACCGTCCGCCTCTAAAACCTGCCAAAAAGGGACAGGTTTATTTTGGCAGGTTTTATCTGTGCAGACGGCAGCGGAGGCTGGCGGTGATCGGTGCCATGAACGCCACCGACCCAAATAAACGCACCTCTAACTGCTAAAATATGGACATCGTTGTTCGGCTCCCGAAGGAAAGGAGACGGTCATGCAGTACGAGATCGGCGGAGGGGCTTTCCCGGTTGTTACGTGCAACCTTAGCGACGGCGAATCCATGATCACCGAAAGCGGTGCCATGGTCTGGATGACCCCCAACATGGAGATGTCCACCTCGGGCGGTGGCATAGGCAAGATGTTCTCTAAGGCTTTTTCGGGTGAGGCGTTGTTCCAAAACATTTGGACCGCGCACGGCGATGGTATGATTGCGTTTGGCTCTTGCTTCCCCGGCCGCATTATACCGATCGAGATTGGCCCTGGTAAGAGCTGGATTTTGCAGAAGCGTTCGTTCCTTGCCGCGGAAAGTGGTGTTGAGCTGAGCATCCACTTTAACAAGAAGGCAAAGACCGGCGTCTTTGGTGGCGAGGGTTTTATCATGCAAAAGCTCACGGGCTCGGGTATTGCCTTTGCCGAGATCGACGGCGACCTAGTTGAGTACGAGCTTGCTGCTGGCCAGCAAATGATTGTAGATACCGGCAACGTGGCCGGCTTTGAGGAGACGGTGAGCATCGACGCGCAGATGGTCAAGGGCGTCAAAAACATCATGTTTGGCGGTGAAGGCGTGTTTAACACTGTGCTCACCGGTCCGGGGCGCATCTGGCTGCAGACAATGCCCATTTCCAATCTTGCGGCAGCAGTGGCTTCGATGACCAACAACAATAACTAATCGCGTATAGGATGACGCGCGCGGCGGGCCTGGCCTGTCGTGCGCGTTTTTTGGTGGCAAACGCCCTGTTTATCGGGTTCGGCTGTGCTCCTGCAGCGCATAGATCGACTTATCCATGTTGAACAGGTAGGCCACGACGCAGACAATAAAGAACGTCGGCAGACTGCTAAAGCCAAAGACCTCGCAGCCAATAAAGATGGGCGCGAGCAGCGTATTGGTGGCGCTGCCAAAAACGGCGGCGTAGCCCAGCGCGGCGCAGAGCTCGGCGGGCATGCCGAGAATCCCGGCGAGTACGACACCCAAGCTGGCTCCGATGGAGAACAGCGGCGTTACCTCGCCACCCTGATATCCTGCGGCAAGCGTGGCAATGGTGAGTGTGAATTTGAGCGCCCAGTCCCAAGGCATGATGGCGACCTTGCCGTCACCGTTGAGTGCCGCCGATATCAGGTTGGTGCCAAGTCCGCAGTATCGCCCTTGCCACAGCGCGAACAAAATCGCCGACAGCACAAGGCCCATAACGGCAATGCGCGTATAAGGGTTGGGGAACAGCCGCGCCGCAAGGGTCTTGGCGTGGGCAAGGCACCAGGCAAAAGCGCCACCTACCATACCAAACGCGATACCCAACAACGCCAGCCATCCAAGACCGGGGAGGTCGAGCGCATACGAGGCGGTAACGGCGACCTCGAACTTCTCGAGCCCCAGGGCGCCGGAGGTCATGCTTGCGGCAAGTGAAGCCGTAAGCGCGGGAAACAGCGCGCGGTATTCCATGCGTCCGGCGACCAGCACCTCGACGGCAAAGACCGTAGCAGCGAGCGGTGTTCGAAAGAGTCCGGCAAAGCCAGCGGCCATACCAATGAGCAAAAACGTGTTGCCGGGGTCGCGGAAAGGCAGGCGTCGGCCAATCCAATGCGAGACGGTTGCACCGATCTGCACGGCCACGCCCTCGCGTCCCGCACTGCCGCCAAAGAGATGCGTGGCCCACGTGCTCAGCATAATGAGCGGCACCAAACGTGGGGAGATGGCGTCCTCGCGTCCGTGGCCTACGTCGAACACCAGACTCATGCCGCGGTCGGTGCCCTTGCCCCAGGTGCGGTAGGCAAACACGATGGCAAGGCCCGCAAGAGCGAGAAAGGGGAGCAGCAACGCGACGTGCACGTCCCGGAAGGCGCCGATTGCCAGGAGCACACGACCAAAAAGGGCACAGATGGCGCCAACGATGATGCCGATAGGGATTCCGACGGCACCCATAAGCACGAGGCCGCTATAGGTGTTGACCAGGCGTTTAATCCTGCTCGATACGTTGCTTTCTGACATTTTGCTTTCCGACACTTGCTCTCTTGATAGAAAAAGAGCTGGAGTTGCGCATCGTTGAGAGGCTTTCCAGCTTTAGCAAAACAAACTTATAAGATGCGATGGGCCGCGTCAAGATAATTACCGGACGGCCTAGGAGGCGGCTGGTTGGCTGGCTTAAAACCCAGCGCGTGAAATGACGCCCCACGCTATTCAGCGCGCTTGATAGGATGACGAACCACGGTCTTAAGTTTCTCCGGTGCGCATTTGCGTGGATCGGAGAGATAGATTTCGTGATGTAAACGGGTGTCTGAGAAGTCGGGAACATAGCCCAGCTCGGTCGTGTATTCATGCATAGCGTCTACGGTCGCCGGTTCGTTGTCGTAGGGCCCGGTGTGCATACATTGAACGCAGAGACCCTCGTCAACTTTAAGCAGTTCGACGGCGGAAAAGTCCAGTTTCTTTTTGGTCGTGGCTTCCGCGACTGCCCAGTCAAAGTCATCTCGGGTGACGAAATCGGGCAGGCGGATGCACGAGATAAAGTTGAAATTGTCCTTGCGGGCATAATCGATGTCGCCGCTCGGGGACTCTTGCCACCAGAAACCCTCGAGCGGCGGTACCACAAAGTCGAAATAGCCCTCGATACTCCTTGAGCCTTTCTTTGACATCTTGACGGTATAGGCGATGCCGTAAAGTAGCGGCAGGGCGTTTTGATACTCGCCACCTTCGGTATTTGGGTCGCCCTTTCCGCGAACGGCAACGTAGCTCATAGGCGGGACAGTTACGATACTCGGCTTGCTTGCAGGTTTATAGAGCTCCTTGCATTCCTTCTTAAAGTCGAACGCCATGTTGGCCGCCTTTCTGCGTATTGGCCCGCTTAGATAGTCGAATCATATCATAGAAACGAACAGCTGTTCGAATGATTTGGCTGACAGATTGAGATGCGTGCGTTGTGTTTGGCGGTCGGCCTGACCCCGTCGATGATTTCTCGGCCTCCCCGGCGCCCTATCTATAGCTGCCGTTTCCCCATATAAAACCTGCCAAAATAAACCTGTCCCTTTTTGGTAGGTGCGAAATGGGTAATACTAAAGAGTTATCCGACCAGATGGGAATTAATCGATGGCCTATATCGAATTCAAAGACGTCATCAAGGCATACGGCGAGGGCGACGCCCGCATCCACGCGCTCGACGGCGCGAGCTTTACGGTCGAGCGCGGTGAGCTCGCCATCATTCTGGGCGCTTCGGGCGCCGGCAAGACCACGGCCCTCAACATTCTGGGCGGCATGGATACGGTAACCTCCGGCACTGTGACGGTGGACGGGCGCGACGTGAGCTCCGCCAATGAGGCGCAACTCGTGGAATACCGCCGCGCCGACGTCGGCTTTGTCTTCCAGTTCTACAATCTGGTTCCTAACCTGACGGCGCTTGAGAACGTCGAACTCGCGGCGCAGATCTGCCCCGATTCGCTCGATGCCGAGCAAACGCTTCGTCAGGTTGGCCTGGGCGAGCGCCTGGGCAACTTTCCGGCGCAGCTTTCGGGCGGCGAGCAGCAGCGCGTATCCATCGCCCGCGCGCTGGCCAAGAACCCCAAGCTGCTTTTGTGCGACGAGCCTACGGGTGCACTCGACTACAAAACCGGCAAGCAGATCTTGCAGCTGCTACAGGACACTTGCCGCAAGCAGGGCATTACGGTCATTATCATCACCCACAACTCTGCGCTGGCGCCCATGGCCGATCGCCTGATTCGCTTTAAGAGCGGTCGCGTAGAGAGCGAGACAGTCCAGCAAAATCCCGTGCCGATCGAGACGATCGAGTGGTAGCGCCCATGGACCAAGACCGCCAAAACAGCCAACGCCGCGATGCGCAGAACACGGAGCGCGAGCAGGATTTTACGACCTACCGCACCGCCCAAAGCTCAAACGATATGGTGCCGACGGTTTTTCGCCGTGGCATCTACCGCACAATCCGAGGCAGTCTTAAGCGCTTCTTATCCATCGTGGTCATCACCGCGCTCGGTGTGAGCGTGATGTGCGGCCTCAAAGCGGGCTGCGAGGACTTGTGCGATTCGGTTGACGCTTACTTTGACCAGCAGAATGTTTATGACATCAACGTGCAGTCGACCTATGGTCTGACCGATGACGATCTTGCTGCGATCCAAGAGGTCGATGGCGTCGAGACGGCCGAGGGCATCTATACCGAGACCGCCTATACCGCCGTGGGCACGACGCGCGAGCGTGTCGTCGTACAGAGCCTCTCCAAAGAGAATATTGACCAACCGGTGCTAGTACGCGGCGAGCTGCCCGAGACTTCGGGCGAAGTGGCAGTGACCTCACGTTTTTTGAAGGCTTCGGGCAAGAAAATCGGCGATACGGTGAGCTTTGCCGCCAATGACGCGAGCTCGTCCAACCAAAGTGCCAAGGATCAATTTGCCGCGGGCGATTACACCATTACGGCCGAGGTTCTCGATCCTACTGATGTGAGCTCCGACTCGACAGTCAACGCCTTTCGCGCTGCTTCGACTGCGGACTACAAGTTCTACGTGAGCGAGGATGCCGCGACATCTTCTTCCTACTCCGCTGTCCATGTGGTCGTCGAGGGAGCCAAGAGCCTCAACTCCTATTCGGATGCCTACTCGGCAAAGATCAATGAGGTCAAGGGCAATATCGAGAAGATCCGCGAGGAGCATGAGAAGGCGCGCGCCCAGGAGCTGACGGTCGACACGCCGGCGAGCTTGGACGCGGCTGAGCGTCAGGCGAATATGGTCTTTGGGATCGAGCAGGACAACATCAATCGCATGGCCGAGGGCAGCGACGAGCGTGCGCAGGCGCAAGCCGACCTGGACCAGCGCCGTGCCGCCGCCGACCAGCAGTTTGCCGATGCCCGCGCCGAGCTCTCTGACCTGGGTGAATGCACCTGGTACATCCAGGACCGCGGCAATATCGCAAGCTACTCGAGCGTCGAGAGCGATAGTTCTTCGATCGAGGCCATCGCCACGGTGTTCCCGTTCATCTTCTTTATCGTCGCCGTGCTTATCAGCCTCACCACCGCCACCCGCATGGTCGAGGAGGAGCGCACGCTTATTGGCCTGTACAAGGCGCTCGGCTATTCACGCGGGCGTATCCTGTCCAAATATGTGGACTACTCGCTGTGGGCGTGTCTGATCGGTGGCGTGCTCGGCAATATCATCGGATTTGTGGGTCTGCCGCTGTTCTTGTTTACGGTGTTCGACGACATGTACTCGCTGCCCCAGATGCTACTTTCGTACGACATCGTGTCCTCAATCGTCTCGGTGGCGCTGTTTGCCGTGGGCGTGGTGGGAGCCACGATTATCGCCTGCCGCCACGAGATGGCCGAGACCCCTGCCTCGCTCATGCGCCCCAAGGCCCCGCGCGCCGGCTCGCGCATCTTGCTTGAGCGCATCGGCTTTGTCTGGCGCCGCATGGGCTTTTTGAACAAGGTGGCAGCGCGTAACCTGTTCCGCTACAAAAAGCGCGCCTTTATGACCATCTTTGGCATTGCGGGCTGCACGGCGCTTGTGATTTGCGGCATGGGCATCCGTGATACGTCGGTCGCGCTGTCGCCCAAGCAGTACGGCCACATCACACGCTACGATTTGCTGGCGGTCGCCAACCCCGATGATTTTTCGCAGACGTGCGCGGCGTTGGATGAGCGCAGTGCAGCCAAGGATTCCAACGTGACCGTGACTTCGACGCTGCCGATTATGACAGACAACGTCATCTTTACATTTGGCGGTAAGAGCGAGACCGTGCAGCTCATCGTGATTCCCGACGACCGCACGGGTGACTTGGGCGATTACGTGCGCCTGGAGGATGAGTCCAAAGAACCGCTCGCCCTGCGTGACGGGGATGTGTATTTGAGCAAGAGCTCTCAGCTGGTGCTGGGGATCAAGCCGGGCGACACGGCTCACGTCCAGGATTCGTCGCTCAATGTTGCCAAGGTCAAAGTCAGCGACATTTCGCTCAACTATCTGGGCAACACGCTTTACATGACGCAGGGCACCTATGAGCGCGCGTTCGGTCGAAGCGCGCGCCTCAACGGCATCCTTGCGCTGCTTAAGGGTTCGTCGGCTGATCAGATTGCGTTTACCAACCGTCTTAAGAGCGATGGTTGGATTACGCTGTCGAGTACCGCCGAGCATTGGGAAAACTATGAGGCAAACTTTACGATTATCAATTCGGTCGTGGTGCTTGTGACCTTTATGGCGGCCTGCCTGTCGTTTGTGGTGGTATTTACGTTGTCTAACACCAACATCTCGGAGCGCGAACGCGAGCTGGCGACTATCAAGGTGCTGGGCTTCCGTCGTGGCGAGGTGCACCATTATGTCAACAAGGAGACGTTGATTCTTACGGCGATCGGAGCCGCGCTGGGCGTACCGCTGGGCGGTGCGCTGGCCGAGAGCTTTACGTACATCTTGCAGATGCCGTCATTGTACTTTGACGTTGAGGTCGAGCCGCTGAGCTACGTGTTATCCGTTCTGCTGGCCTTTGCCTTTACGTTTATCGTCAACCTCGCTACCAATCGCACCCTCAATAAGATCGACATGGTCGGCGCCCTCAAGAGCGCCGAGTAACCTGCCAAAAAGGGACAGGTTTATTTTGGCAGGTTTTATCTGGGCAAACGCCGGACAACCATTAGGTGGCCCGGCGTTTGCCCCGTTTTGCTGGGGATGTCTGCCGTTCAGTGCTCTTACTGGCCAATCCAGTGTTGCGCATAGCTCTTAATGTCCTCGGTAAAACCGTCAAGGTCGTCAAGGGTGATCACGCTGTCGATAAGCAAATTGGCTATCTCGCGGTGCATTGTGCTGCGGCGAAGGTCGTTTGCAATTACGCCTGAGGACAGCTTGTCTCTATTGAGGTGCTCTTCTAGTGCCCAAAATCTACTGGACGCTTCACTGTCGCCGTTCAGTATCTCAACGTACTGGCCGATGAGCTTTTCCATATAACGTTCTTGCCATTGAGGAAGCATTTTCTTAAACAGCTTCCAGTCGCTTTCGGCTACGTCGCGCATATGTCCTCCGCTCGTCAAACGGGCTTTCCATTTGCCTTTCATTCTATTTGGTTTTCGCTCACAGGCGTGGATGAGAGGCTCTCTTTAGCCTTCGAGATTGGGCTTGAATGGGTCGTATGCCACAAAATGGGCCTATCTACTACGTTTGCTACCACACCCTCAACCATGACAAAGATTATGAAATTAAAACCGCAGGTAGAGGGCTTGCCAATTTTCGGAAAAGGCGGGTATGGTCGGCCCTCTCGAGTTAAACGTAGTAAATAGGCCCTTTTCTTGGCGCGCGGTCAGCTCAATGCTAATCTCCGTGCCGGAACTGATCCAGTTGTTTGTAAGTTGCGGTGATATACGGACTGTTTGGCGCTTTGGAGCTTCAAAACAGTCCCTATTTCACCGCAACTTAGAAGAAGGGCGGGGGTGGTTGGGTGCTGGTGGGTCGGAGCGTGTTAGGCCTGTTTGCGGTGCTTCCATTGTTTGCGGCACCAGCGCATGAGCGCCTTTATGACGGGAATCGTGATGAGGATGATCCATGCAGGATGGGGCTGTCCCAAACAGAGCCACATGTAGAGGAACCAAGCGATGGCGGCTGCCGGGTAGATGGCCTCGATCAGCTTAGACAGGTGGCGCCGATCGATGAAGTCACCAATCGCGTAGTAGACGGGAACCAGAAAGACGAGGAAAAGCCCCATGCCCCATGTGCCGTAGACAATGCCGAGCACCAGATAGGCGAGAGTGACAAGTGCGGGGAAGGGGAATTTGTTCCATGCACGTCCGACCTTGGTGTGGAAATGCTTGCCATGATGGTCGAGCTTGTCGTGTGCTTCCTTCCAGCTGGAAAACGTCTCGCCGTCGATGGTGACGGTGCCGTCGTCATTGGTACGCACGCTATGTCCGTCGTCCTCAAGCGTATCGATATGCACGCCGCCCGGCCCCACATGCACCTCTTCGCCCTTGCGCTCGTTGGTCACATGGATGCCGCTCCAACCAACATGGACTTCCTCGCCTTTATTGGGATCAATGACGTGGATACCGCGCGCGAGGGAAATATCGACAAGTGGTTTGTCGCCGCAATCGGCGTGCCCGGCAGAATCCTCAGCCTCGTCAGCCACATCCGCCGTCTCGGTGTCGGCGCTACCGTCTTCCAGGTCGTCGGCATCGTTGGCCGCCTCCCCATATAGCAGCTCGTCCAACGACACGTCATACAGCGCGGCGAGCGCAATGAGGTTATCGGTATCGGGTGAGGACTCACTGCGCTCCCATTTACTAACAGCCTGGCGGCTTACGCCCAGCTGGGCAGCAAGCGCCTCCTGAGAAAGCCCGGCAGCCTTGCGGCGGTCAACGAGCCGCTGTGCCATTGCAAGATCCATAGCAGTTCCTTTCATGTAGTGACCGTAATCGAATGAGCCGAGTATGCCGAGAACAACCGGTAGCGACCACCATTTCTAGTTAGAATCTGCCCCAACCCTACCGCAACTACCGGTAGCAACCATCATGACCAGCAATTATGTGACAAATGTCAGTGCGCGCAACAGCTAAGAGCCCGGGTCAAAAGTTGCGGTGGAATAGTTTCTAGATTCAGCCATTTGCAGGCTAAGCAGGAACTGTTTCACCGCAACTTAATTTCAGATCAGGCACCCGCAGCAAGAAGACGAATAGCCTCGGCGAGTATGTAAACGCAGGGCCCTCCGACCCCGCCCGACGATTTCGATTGGCGACCTTTGACGGAGTCAAGGGAGGAGCCAAATCGAAATACGTCGGGCGGGGTCGGAGGGTCCGATGGGATGGATTTCGGCCGAGGCTATTCGTCGCCGAAGCTGATGCCCAACGCCTTGGCCTCGCGCACCAGATCGCTCTGGGGGTCGACATATTTGAGCTTGCCGGCGACCTCCTCGAGCGGCATGTGGCACATCTTGCCGTCACGCAGGGCAATCATGTAGCCAAACTCGCCGCGTAGGCAACCGAGCGCTGCCTCGACGCCGCACTGGGTCGCAAAAATGCGGTCCTGGGCGTCGGGCTGGCCGCCGCGCTGCGTGTGGCCGGGGATGGCGACGCGGGTCTCGCGACCGGTCTTGGCCTCGATCTCCTTGGCGATGTCGTACACGATTGACGGGCTCGTACGCTCGGCGAGCTTCTTCTTGTACTCCTTCTTGGGCAGCGCCGCGTCCTCCTTAGAGATGGCGCCCTCGGCGACGGCCACGATGGTAAAGCGGCTGCCGGTCTCCATGCGATGCTCGATGGTCTTGATGACGTTGTCCATGTCGTAGGGGATCTCGGGAATCAGGATGACGTCCGCGCCGCCCGCGACGCCGGCGTACAGCGGAATCCATCCGACCTTGTGGCCCATGATTTCGATGACGAACACGCGGCCGTGGCTCGAGGCGGTAGTGTGGATGTCGTCGATGCACTTGGTGGCGACGTCGATGGCGCTCGTAAAGCCAAACGTCAACTCGGTGCCCCAGGTGTCGTTATCGATGGTCTTGGGCAGGGCGATAACGTTGAGGCCCTCTTCGCGCAGGCGGTTGGCGGTCTTGGTGGAGCCGTTGCCGCCCAGCATAAACAGGCAGTCGAGCTGCAGCTTGTGATAGGTGTGGACCATTGCGGGCACCTTCTCGACGCCGTCGGCCTCGGGAATGTCCAAGCGCTTGAACGGCGTGCGGCTCGTGCCCAGGATGGTGCCGCCGCGGGTGAGGATGCCGCTAAAATCGGCGGGCGTCATAACACGGAATCTGCTGTAGATAAGGCCCTGGTAGCCGTCCTCAAAACCATAGATCTCGATAGGCTCTTCGCTATTGGTCATAAGCGTTTTGACAATGCCGCGCATGGTGGCGTTGAGCGCCTGGCAGTCGCCGCCACTGGTAAGAAGACCGATCCTAAGCATGATGAATCCTTCCGGGCAAGTTATAACATGCGCATAAGTTTACCCCCGCACACTGTTGATACGGGGGTAAAACGTGTTAGCTCAAGCGTATAGAAATGTAAGCAACGTCAGGCGAGCGTAAGGACGACGGTGCCAGCTCCTTACAGCGCGAAGGCGTCGACGTCGCCCCAGTGGCGGCGCAGCGTGATGGCGGCAGCGGGCTCGGTGTTGTCAAAGACGACCGACCACTGCGTGTTGCTGGTGATGTCTTCCGGATTGGGCTTTTGCGCCGCAGCGCGCAGGGCCTTCCAAGCGACTGCCTCATCTTGGGCGCCGGTATGGGCGTCGAGGACATCGGCGATGGCGATGGCGCGTTCCTTGCCATGGCCCAGCTCGCCGTTCTTTTGGTTGGGCAGCACTTCGTTGCCATAGCAGGCGTAGAAGTTCGTAACCTGGCGTACGGGCGTTGCCTTGCATGCACGGTTGGGATCGCGCGGATCCCACTCCACCACCCGCGCGTCACCGGCGGCGTCGTTGATAAAGAAGTGGTAGTCGCGTCCGGCCATGGCGTGCATGTCGTAGGCGGAAAGCAGGTCTACGGCCTCCTGCGTGGTAGCCGCGCGGTCGAGCACCAGGCGGATGGCGAGCGAGGTGTTGATGACGGGGCGTTGCGTGTCCTGGTCACAGGGCTTGGAATCCAGGGTGAGTACGGCAATGGACACGCCGTATTCGTTAACACCGTCGAGCTGGGCAAACGGGCCCATGAGTGCGGCGGCGCGTCCGGCGACGGAGTCAAGCGGAGTGTTGGCGCCCAGGTTATTGAGGGCCGCAAAGCCGATGGAGGCATAGCCATTGCGCGGGTGATTGCGCACCAGCAGCGCCGAGGTGTCGTCCTTAAAGTCGTAATTGCGACCGGTGCGCACGCGGCCTTCGGCATCTACGGCGACAAAAGCGCTGCAGGCAAACTGGGGCGCCTGGACATGTGCCGGCACGCCGGGCAACACCTGCGCCACCACGGCATCGATGTAGGCCTGGTCGTCGCGCACGCCAGCGGCGATGACGCGATCAAGATCGTAGTCGTAGGCAATGTCGATTGCGTACAGGTCATAGCCATCCGCATAGTCGGTCAAGCGTTTGAGCGACGCGACGGACTTGATTTGCTTGTGATAAACGATGCCGGTGGCAGCGGCAAGGCCGACGGCGGCTCCCGCGACACCGCAGGCGATGGCAATGTTACGTGGCTTCATGACGGCTCCTCTCGTCCTGTTAGCGCAATTGTCGCAAAAGGAGCGCGGGCATGATGGCTCAACTTGGTGAGTGGCGCGGAATTAAGCGCGGAATGAAGAGTGCGGCGCTGGCGTGGCGGGGTATGCTGGAAGGGACCATCAACCCAGCGAAAGGGGAGAGCATGACGGATCAGGAAACGCCCGAGCGCGCGCACGTGACGGCCGACGATATCGAGGCCGCCAACGACCTTATCGACTTTATCGAGGCATGCCCCAGCATGTTCCATACGGCGGCGACCATTATGGCCGAGCTCGACGAGGCGGGCTTTACCTACCTGCCCGAGAACGCGGCGTGGGATATCGAGCCGGGCGGGCGTTATTACACGCAGCGCAACACCTCGAGCGTTATCGCCTTTAAGGTGGGCGAGGACCTGGCCGCGACGTGGGGCGAGGACGGCGTTGCCGGTGACTATCATTTTCAGCTCACGGCGTCGCACAGCGATTCGCCGACGTTTAAGGTCAAGGCCGTGCCTGAGCTTGACGGCGCGGGCGAGACGCTGCGCCTGAACACCGAGGCCTACGGCGGCATGATCGACTACACCTGGTTCGATCGCCCGCTGGCGCTCGCGGGCCGCGTGTTGGTGCGCGAGGGTGACCGCATTGAGAGTCGCTTGCTTGCCACCGAGCGCGAGGTCGCCATCATCCCGAGCCTCGCCATCCACATGAACCGTGGCGTCAACGAGGGCTTTGCTCCCAACCGAGCCGTTGACCTGTGCCCGCTCATCAGCGCTGGTGACCTTAAGCAGGGCGACTTTGACGCCCTGATCGCCGACGAGCTGGACGTTGAGCCCGAGCAGATTTTGGGCCGCGATCTGTTCCTGGTCAATCGTCAGGATGCGCGCATTTGGGGCTGGGCCGACGAGTTTATCTCGACGCCCAAGCTCGACGACCTGGCCTGCGCCTACACCTCGCTGCAGGCATTTTTGGGTGCCGAGAACGCGCACGACGTTTCGGTCTTCTGCTGCTTTGATAACGAGGAAGTTGGCTCCGAGACCAAGCAGGGCGCCATGTCGACGTTCTTGGCCGACGCGCTGCGCCGCATTAACGGATCGCTGGGCTTTGACGACGAGTCGTACCATCGCGCCCTTGCCGCTTCGATGCTCGTGAGCTGCGACAACGCGCATGCCGTGCACCCCAACCACGCCGAGAAGTGCGACGCCCGCAACCAGGTTGTGCTCAACGGCGGCATCGTCATCAAGGAGGCCGCCAACCAGCACTACTGCACCGATGCCTTTAGCCGCGCGGTGTTCCAGGCTATTTGCGATGACGCCGACGTGCCCACGCAGGCCTTCGCCAACAAGAGCGATATGGCCGGCGGCTCCACGCTCGGTAACCTGTCCAATATGCAGGCGAGCATGCATGCCGTGGACGTGGGCCTGCCGCAGCTGGCCATGCACTCGAGCTACGAGACCGGCGGCGTACGCGACGTGATGTACGCCATCCGCGCCCTCACCGCCTTCTACGAGCGCAACCTAACCATCAACGGCGCCGAAAGCGTGGAGCTCTAAAATCGACCAAAATGAGATGACAATTTTGGCAGGTTCTATCTGGGCAAATGCCACAGCGCCAACGGCAAGACGGAGCTGCTAAGGCTTGCAGATGAAGTCGACGCCAGTGAAACTCCGCAGGTAGAGCAAAAGTCAGCGAGAGCCCGCCAGAGCGAGCAAGGTGACGTGAAAGAGGAGGGCATAGGCCTTTTGGCCATGCCCGACGATTGAACGTCAGATTGCCGCTCTGGCGGGCTCGCAGCGTCGAGGGGTTCCGGCGTTTGGTAAAACGCCGGAACAATCTAATGCTCGATCCAACAGCGCAGCGTCTCGCCGGCCTGCAGGTGACGCAGGTTCTCCGCGGCGATGTCGACCACATTGTTGAGCGTGGCGGCCAGATGGAACCAGCCGGAGACGTGCGGTGTGATGAGCATGTTGGGCGCATCCCACAGGGGACTTGTCTCAGGCAGCGGCTCGGGGTCGGTGACGTCGACCGCGGCGCCGGCGAGATGTCCTGACTCCAGGGCGGCAACTAAGTCGTCGGCGACCACAAGATCGCCGCGGCCGCCGTTGGCAAAGAAGGCGCCCGGCTTCATCGCGGCGAAGAACTCGGCGTTCGCCAGACCGCGGGTCTCGGACGTGCTGGGCATAAAGGATGCGACGACGTCTGCCTCGGCCAGGCGCTCGGGCAGGGCGTCCATACCGTCCATGTCCTCAAACACGATGGGGTAGACGAGCGGATGGCGCTTGATGCCGCGGACGTGTGCACCCATGCTGCGGCAGAGCGTGGCGAAGTGGCCGCCGATATCGCCCGCGCCCAGCACGAGCACATTGGCATTTTTGAGCGAAGTGACCGGTCCCAAATCCTCCCAGCGATGCTCACGCTGCAAGTCGTGATAGCCGGGCAGGCGCTTCATCATGGAAAGGACCATGGCAAACATGTGCTCGCTCACGGCCTGGCCGTAGGCGCCCACCGAGCAGGAAAGCTTAGCGTCGGCTGGCACGGTGCCGGCGGCCAAGTAATCGTCATAGCCCGCGGTCTGCAGTTGCAGCAGCTGGAGGTGCTCGCATGCGGTAAGCAGGGCAGGGTCTATGTTGCCCAAGATAACGTCGGCGTTGGCGACTTGTTCACGCGTGATGGCGTCGGCGCTCGTGTAGATAAAGTCCTCGCCCGGAGCGCTCGACTCAAGAATTGCGCGATGGCGATCGTTGACGGGCAACAAAACCAGGATGTTCACAAGCAGTCCTCTCCGCTCGACCCGCCAAAAAGGACAGGTTTATTTTGGCAGGTTTTATCAGGCAAAACGCTCAAACAAAAACGCCGGATGCAAGACGAGCGTGCCCGTCAGCATCCGGCGCATCCACGGCTACCAGCTCAGCAGCTCGTAACCGTCCTCGGTCACCACGAGCTGTACCTCGCACTGGGCCGAATCGCTGCCGTCCTTGGTGCGCACGCACCAGCCATCGCCCTTGCTAATCTTGATGTCGGGCGCTCCGGCGTTGACCATAGGCTCGATGGTAAAGACCATGCCCGGAGCCATGATGGTGTCCACATCGGGCGCCTCGGTGGTAAAGCCCACAAACGGGTCCTCGTGGAACTCCTTGCCAATGCCGTGTCCGCCGTACTCGCGCACCACGCTAAAACCGGCGTCCTCGACCGTCTTTTGCACGGCCTCGGCCATCACGGACAGCGGCAGCCACGGCTTGACGGCGGCAAGGCCCGCCTCCACGCTGGCGCGGGTGACGTCGACCAGGCGCTGGCGCTCGGCCGAGACCTCGCCGATGCAGAACATGCGGCTCGAGTCGCTAAAGTAGCCGTCCAAGATCGTGGAGCAGTCCACGTTGATGATGTCGCCCTCGTGCAGCACGTCCGTATCACAGGGGATACCGTGGCAGACCACGTCGTTGATCGAGGTGCACACGCTCTTGGGGTAGCCCTCGTAGTTGAGGTCGGCTGGCGTGCCGCCATGCTCGACGGTGTAGTCGTAGATCATCTGGTCGATCTGGTTGGTGGTCATGCCCGCGGCGATGTGCTCGCCTACGTAGTCGAGCACGCCCACGTTGATGGCGGCGGAGCGCTTGATGCCCTCGATGTCGGCGGGCGTCTTGTAGAGCGTGCGGGGCAGAACCTCCCAGCCCTCCTCCCACAGGCGCTCGAGGCGCTCGTCGAAGGCACTGTGGCATTTCTTGTATTTTTTGCCGCTGCCGCACCAGCAAGCGTCGTTGCGGCCCGGCACGGGTCCTTTGTCAAACATGGCTAACTTCCTTTCATTTGCAGCTAGTATAGCCCACCCACGTGTCCATAAAAGTTGCGGTGATATAGTTCCGATTTAAGCGGTTTAACAGCACAAATAGGAACTATATCACCGCAACTGATGGAGCGGGATGGCTGACACTAGCTGCTGCGTGGTTTTGCTAGTAACTCACCTGGCAGGGAATGCCGAGGGCTTGGACGCGCGCGGCAATGGCGTCGAGCACCTCGGGCGCCGCTTTAGCAAGGCCGGCGACCGGTGTCTCGCGCGCCACCGTGTAGATGGTCGCTTCCTGCGGACGAATGCGCTTGAGCGCCGCGAGCCAAGGGGCAACGTACTCCTCGCCGGTGTTGTCGATGGGCCTGCCCTGATACTCGCCGGTCAAAAAGATCGTCTGGATAATAACGTGACCGTCAAAGCTTGCGAACGTCTCGATCTGGCGCTCGACGTCGTAGGGGCCAACAGGCTGGTCGAGCAGCTGGATAAACGCCGGGTCGACCGTATCGAGCTTAAGAATGTTGTCGTCGACCATCATGAGCGCATCGTGTACCTGGGGGCGGTCGGCGCGTGTGCCGTTGGAGAGCACAGCAATCTTGGTGTTTGGGGCAAGCTCGTCGCGCAGCGCGACGGCACCGGCGATGGCCTGCGGAAACTCCGGCGCGGCGGTGGGCTCGCCGTTGCCGGCAAACGTGATCACATCGGGGAGCTCGCCCTCGGCTGCCATCTCGCGCAGCTTTGCCTCGAGCGCGTCGAGTACCACGGCAGCCGTGTTATACGGCTCATGGCAGGGGCGCTCGGCGTTGAGGCCGTTCTCGCAGTAGATGCAGTCGAACGTGCAGATTTTGCCGCTGGCCGGCATCATGTTGACGCCGAGCGAGAGACCAAGGCGACGGCTGCGAACGGGCCCAAAGATGGGGCTGGCATTCAAAAACGTAGACATAGGCAAATGCTCCTCAAGACAATTGTGCCTAAGCATAGCATCGGCTCCAAAGCAAGGTGCGGGCTCTTGCTTTACAAGTTTCGTTTTTTCACGTCGCTTATTATGCCGTGCCATGAAAAGCCTCAGGTCGGGTACAGTTAATCTGTTAACAAGGCGTAAGGCAATGCGGGTCTATCCAACCGTACTGACGTGCAACTGGATGGGCATTGACGATGGGAACACAGTATGGATTTTACGGTCGAGAATGCGGGCACCACGATCGCCTGTCGCGAATATGCCGGCCCGGATGTGTCGCCTGATGCTCCTGCCTTGGTGTGCGTGCACGGCGCCTGCGTCGACGGCGTCTTTTTTGACGCCATCGCCCGCGAGCTCGCCTGTAACTACCGCGTCATTGCCTACGACCGACGCGGTTGCGGCGAGAGCGGCGACGCTGTAGACGGACGCTACGACCTCGCCGCCCAGGCCGCCGACCTGCAGGCCGTTATCGAGCATATTGGCGCTCCGGCAAACGTGCTCGCGCACAGTGCCGGTACGCTGGTGACCCTGGAGCTTCTCCGTGCAAACCCCGCCATAATCTCGCGTGCGATTCTGCATGAACCCGCCGTGACGGATGAGGGTACCGGCCTGGGCGCGGCCCCGGTTTTGCTCGAGATGATCGCCGCGGGAAAGGTTTCCAGGGCATTACGGGCCTTCCTGGGCGCCATCGGCGATTCGGACCCCGAGGCCCCCAAGTTAACCGAGGCAGAAGCCAGGCATGCCCTGCGCAACGGCCGCAGTTTCATGGCAAACGAATACGGGATTACTATGACCTGCGTTCCCGATTGGAATAGCGTTCGCGCGTCGAAAACGGTGGCCGCTGTGCTCCTGGGCGAGCTTTCGATTGGCACGCCCCGCGAGGTGGGCACGAGGATGGCGGCTGAGCTTTTGGACTGTCCGCTCGTGACGATCCCGGGCGCGCACAACGGCCTGCGCGATCGCCCGGTAGCGGCTGCCCAGACTGTCCGTGGCATCCTGGGGTTCTAGCACCCGCAATAGCCAAAGCAAGCTCCATCCGCAAACGTTTCGGCCGTGTTAACAAATGTGCTCAAAACCTCACGTCTGCGGCTTCAATCGCGCCGTCTGCCAACTCATAAAAATGTAGCAGCATTCACGTACTTACCTGCATCGACAAGGTGTTACCCTTGTAGCATTTGGAACCCACCGCTACCATGCGAAACTATCGAAAGGGCCCCATATGCTCAATAATCACGAGGCCAATCTAACCGACGAGGAGGCTGCCGCCGAGGTCGCCCGCGTCGCGAAGACCTACCCCGTGGTGCGTTTGCTGTCGGCCGATCAGATTAAGAGCGAGCCTAACTGCTTGCTCGCCGGCGATCGCTGCCCTTGTCTGCGTCAGTCGAGTCTTGAGGCCTTGACAGATTCCGATGAGGTGTCGGAGCAACTGCTCAACGATGGCGTTGAGTACCGCGCCCTTCTGCGCCCTCTAAAGGTCGAGGGCGAGCCTCATGTCTTACTGATGGTGCGTCCGATCGATGAGCAAGAGGCTGCAGAAGAGGACCTTGTCTACACCGACGTGCTGACGAGTGTGCACAATCGCCGATATTACGAGGAAAAGCTTCGTGGCGCCCGTATGAATGCCGGCGTTGCGATGATCGACCTTGATGATTTTAGGGTCTTCAACGATACGTGTGGCCGTCATGCCGGCGACCTTGCGCTCGGTGCTGTGGCGACGGCCATACGCAGCGGAATTCGTTCGACTGACGAGCTTGTACGCTATGGCTGCGACAAGTTCGTGGTCGTCATGCCCAATATTCCCTCCGATGACTTCACCCGTCGCCTGCATCAGGTGTCCGATGCCGTTCGTTCCACGATTATTCCGGGCCATGAGTACGTGAGCTTGACGGCATGTGTTGGTGGCGTTCGCATTCATGGCGAGACGGTCGATGAGGGCGTTGGCCGCGCTGTCCAGTTACTGAGCCGTGCTAAGGCAAAAGCCGGTACGGTCGTGACCGATGCCGATTCCATCGAGGCCTTCCAAAGCGAAAAGCCTTTGGTGCTTATTGTCGATGACTCCGAGATGAACCGAGTCATTCTCAACGAGATGCTCAAGGACGAGTATTGCATCCTCGAGGCCGATAACGGTCGTGCGGCGCTCGACATGGTCGACCGCTATGGCGATGAGTTGTCGCTCGTGCTGCTGGACATTGTCATGTCGGGCATGAGCGGCTTTGGGGTGCTGGCCGATCTGTCGCGCCGAACGGGTATCGACAATCTGCCTGTCATCATGATCTCGAGCGAAGATTCCGATGATATGGTTCTGCGCACGTACGAGTTGGGAGCCTCGGACTATATCAACCGCCCGTTTGACTCCCGTGTCGTGCGCCGCCGTGTAAGCAACACCATCCGCCTATACGCCAAACAGCGCCGCCTGACGAACCTGCTGTCCCAGCAGTACAACGAGCGCGTCAAGAACAGTCGCATGCTCATCGACATCATGGCCGGCGTCATGGAGCTTCGCAACGGCGAGAGCGGCAGGCACGTTACGAACATCGAAAAGCTGACCGAGCTGCTGCTTGGCTGTCTGGTCCAGCGTAGCGGCACGATCTCCCTCGACAATGAGGAACGCTCCACGATCGCCCTGGCTTCGGCGCTGCACGATATCGGCAAGATGTCGATTGACGATGCGATCCTCAACAAGCCCGGACGCCTTACGCCCGAGGAGTTCGAGATTATGAAGACGCATACCACGATCGGCGCCGACATGCTGCTTGAGCTGGGTAGCCATCACGCCGGCAATGCGCTTATGGAATATGCGTACCAGATTGCGCGTTGGCACCACGAGCGCTGGGATGGCAAGGGTTATCCCGATGGCCTTAAGGGCGACGAAATTCCCATCGCCGCGCAGGTGGTTTCGGTGGCTGACGTGTACGATGCACTGACGAGCGTGCGCGTGTACAAGGACGCTATCCCGCACGAGGAGGCGATCCAGATGATCCTGGACGGTAAGTGCGGCACCTTTAACCCGCTGCTGCTTGATTGCCTGCTCGAGGTGCAAGACCAAATTGCCGAGACGTTGGCACGCCCCGCTGACGTCGTCGCGTTTCCCACGATTTAGTTTGAACAAAGGAGTTTTTAACCCATGATTTCCATGCGTGAGGCGTATGAGAAGATCGGCGCTAATTATGATGACGCGTGCGCTCGGCTGATGGGCGAGGAAATGCTTGCCCGCTTTGCCCTCAAGTTTTTGGATGACGAGAGCATGGACAAGCTGGAGGCTGCCATGGCGGCAGGAGACGCCGAGGAAGCGTTTATGGCGGTGCATACGCTCAAGGGCGTGAGCCAGAACCTGGGATTTGATAACCTGTACAAGCCGGCGGTCGTGGTGACCGAAACGTTGCGCGGCGCCGATGCCGTTGACGGCGCCCGCGAGGGAATGCATGCGCTGCAGCAGCAATATGCGGCAACGATGTCGGCTCTGCGCGAGGCGGCCGAATAAGAGCTTGCGAGCTTTGATGACTATGAGAGTGGATAATCTCCCGTTTTAGGCCCGGTGGCGGCCTCAAAGTGGGAGATTATCCACTCTCGTTCGATACGTGTCCAAAAATCCACTCTCACCCCTTCTGATTAGTGAATGGCCTATGCGCACTGGCGGGGCTTTCCGCATGCAATCCATATCGTTGTTCGATAAACTGTTCGAATAACGATAGAGTCGATGAGGGTGAGTGTATGTCCAACAGCGTTCAGCGTATGGCCAAGGCGGGCGAAAATATCAGGAAGCTTGGTTTTTGCATGGCAGCCGTTTTTGCAGGGATGCTCGTCGCTTTTGCCGCGTTGGTTGTTTACGTGATCTGGTATGCGGTTACAAACGTTGCTTCTGTCGATTCTTTCGGTGTCGTGACGTTTCTCAATGGCGGGTGCGTCGTTATCCCAAGCGGACTGTGCCTGGCACTCGTCGTGGGTATTTCGCTTGTCGTTTTGTGCGGGATCAGCCGTAATATCTCTCGGGGCGTCTCGCCCTTTACCAAGACGCATGTGCGGCTTATCCGTGTTCTCGCGCTTGCCTTTGCTGTTAACGCCGCGGTTTCGCTTGTTGGTGCCTATGGATCGGTCAATCTCACCATTGGCGGACTGGAGCTTTACATCGTGCCTCATTCCTTCGTTATTGAGATTTGCCAAGGCGCTACCTTTGATGCGGGGTCGTTTATCGGCGCAGTTGTCTGTTTGTTTATCTCGGCGATCTGGAGTTATGCCTCGCTGCTCCAAGAGCAGTCTGACGAGCTTGTGTAGGAGGAAACATGAGCTATCTCATCATCGAGCTTGAGACGCAGCTGCTTAAGACCGGAAAGACCAGCGCTGATCTGATTCGGGCGACGGGGCATACTCCGGCTAATATTTCAAAGCTTAGAAACGGAAAGATAAAAGCTATTCGCCTAAAGACGCTCCTCGATATCTGTGATGAGCTTGATTGTCAACCGGGAGATATTATTCAGCGCGTGAGCGAGAAAGAGCTTGAGGAGCTTATTGTTGAGCGCGCAAAAAATGTTGTGAGACAGATGCGGGATGGCGGAGGCAACGAGGCGTCGCTTCCGACATCAGTCTTTGCTGTCGATTTGAGTGACGAGTAGCTTAAGGCGAACAACTAAAACGAAATATCAGCGTGAAGGGACTCGTGTCTAACACGTGTTCTTTCTTTTAGATTATCTTGACAAATACGAGTTATCGAAAAACAATAACAACTATGGAAAACGATAAAGGAAAGAAGGAGCGATATGAGCGGTTTTGCTATCAAGCAGAACGGGAGGCCAATGAACACATCAGCGATAAAGCTATCAAAAGTATCAAAGCGCTACGGGAAACGGCGCGTTTTGCATGACGTTTCCTTCGAGGTGCATCAGTCTGAGCTCTGTGCCCTTGTCGGTGCAAACGGTGCGGGCAAAAGCACGCTAATTAAAATCGTCTTGGGCATCTGTGAGCCATCGTCGGGAAGCGTGGAACTCTTCGGAGGCAAGTCAAAAAGAGAGCTGAGCCTGATGCGGACGCGTGTCGGCTATGTACCAGATTCCAGTGGAGCATATCAATCTCTCAGTGCGGTTGAGAATCTTCAAATCCGATGTGCGGAATGGGGGCTCGATGAGAAGCGTGAGATTCCTCGCGTTTTGAGCCTAGTCGGGCTGGATGCCGATGAGAAAAAGAGCGTGAGCAGTTTTTCTCTGGGAATGAAACGGCGATTGGATATAGCTACGGCTTTGTTGGGCGACACCGACTTGCTGATTTTCGATGAGCCGGCAAATGGATTGGATCCGTTGGGCATTGAGAGCATATGGACCCTTATCGGCCGATTGAATCGAGAGCAGGGTAAGACCATGCTCATCTCTAGTCATGATTTGGATGAGCTGGCATCGGTTGCAACAAGTTGCGTGTTTATTCATGACGGCGAACTGCTGAAAAAGGAATCGATGGACGTCATAAGGGATGAGGCGCCATCCCTAAAAGAGTATTACAGGCGCTTGATGAAGGCGGTCTCGCTATGAAGCGGGCGATTCATCCCATAAAGGCAGATATGATGCGTTTGCACAGGATGTTTCCGGCGAAGTTTGGTCTTGCGCTTATGCTGGCGTTCGGCCTTCTCTTCGGTGTCTTTCTAAAAAGCGGAACAACGTTGCTCGCCTTTGGCAATAGCGTTTGCGGGGAGGATATTGGTTTCATCTGGAATGTAATCGATCCTACTGCGCCTGATGAGTCCCTTGTGCGTAGCGCCTTTGCCGGCACATCTCTGTTTGTGCCGCTCATCGTTTGCCTGGTAATTCTACAGGAGCGTGGCTATGAAGAGGGCTGCCGAATTTCTTTGGCAAGAGGTCTCAACCGCTTTTATGGGGCTCTAGCCCATGCATTTTCGTCTGCTTCGATAATTGGCGCAGCATATAGCGCGCTTTGCCTTCTTCTTTTTGCAATAGCGATAACACGTGGAGGGCAAAACTATGCGCATAGCATGCTGACTGCATTTTTGCCCGCAATGATGATTAACGCCGTATTGGTGATATCGATTGCGCTGGAGACGGTGAGCATCTATCGGATTACAAGCAGCGCCGTATTTAGCGGGGCTGTGGTAATAATCGGATTTGTCATGAGCTTGACGCTCTACGGAACTTACCTTCAGACGCCCATACCGTCCTTGCAATGGATCTTCTTTCTTCCGGGGCCGTACCTTGGAGTCGGATGTGCCCTTGGGTATAGCGATATGGGGCAGCTGACGCTTCTGGGATATGGCGTGGCAGCCAGCTGTCTATCGGTATTGATTTACGCTCTCTTGAGCTTTCGCGCTGGGGGTGTGCTCAATGGCTCGTCAGACTAAAAGATTCCTCCATTCAGAATGGAAGCATGTGAGTAAATGGACGTATGCCTTAATCCTGATAATTTATACGTGCATGGTGGTATTGCAGCTTAATTCTTTCCCGATGTGGTTCTGTAGCCTCCGTGAGAACAGTTTCTTGGGCTTTTTCCCAGATCCGACGCTTCGGTTATCGGCGGAGGATGTCCTTCTATTTCGTAATGCAGAGGTTTTTCGCGGTCTGCTGTTCAACGTAGCCCCGTTGGCTCATGCATTGTTCTTTCCGTTCATCGCGGCTTGTATCGTGCCGCGCTTTGTCAGCTCAGGCTTTGTCGAGGAACCGTGGGGGTTGTCGGAGGCTCGGGGAGGGAAGCGTGTGTGCGCTATCGTTGCGCGAGTGGTGCTGTCTTCTTTTGTCCTTTTGGGCGCGTTTATCCTGACGAGTGTCGTTTTGTACTGTCTTAACTGCGCGATCGTTTTGGATGCTCAGCAGTATTTCAACCTGAATATTTTTTGCTATCGACTTGTTCTTGCCGCCGCTGTCTGCCTTGCATACGTGGTCTCTTGCGTAATCGTTGTTTCCTATTTTGAGTCCGGCTTCGGTCCGATTGGCATGCTGCTGCTTGTCAACGTCGTAGCGATTTACATACAGCTCGGGGCCAATTCCATGCTTCCGCTTCCGTCCTCGATGCTCATGTGGATTTGCGGCGTGACCCCGTTGAGGGACGGTCAATGCGTTTCGATTTTAATTGACTGCCTAATAAACGTAGCAAGCGTCTTTACCATCTGCTTTACCGTAGACCGATTGCGGTCGAGATTTCTTTGATTGTTTGTGAGGGATGATCATACCGAGCATACCAAATACAGGGGGGCGGGCACCGTGGCTGGTGTCCGCCCCCCCTGACATGGAAGGTTTAAGCCTGTGCGGTTCGCGAGCTAGCGGGCCTGCTTTACCTTGGCCGCCGCCTCGACAAACGACTTCCACAGGTTAAAGTCGGTCTCGAGCGTCTTCCACGTATACTCAGGGTGCCATTGCACGCCCAGGCAGAACGGCTGGCCTTCGACTTCGATGCACTCGGGAACGCCGTCGGTTGCCTTGGCGACCAAGCGCGTGCTTTTACCCAGACGGTCGACGCAGCAGTGATGTGCCGAGTTGGTCTGGATCAGCCTGTGCCCGCCAACCGCGCGCTCCAGCAGCGAGCCCGGCATGACCTCGACAGGGTGCACGGGGTCGTTGAGCACGTGGGTGTGGCGCCACTGCGTGCGGCCCTCGCGCGCGCCCAGGCTCGGCACGTCCATGCACAGGGTGCCGCCGGTAGCGACGTTGAGCAGCTGCGTGCCGCGGCAGGTGGTAAAGAGCGGCTTTTTGACGCGGAGTACCTCGTCGACCAGCTTAAACTCAAAACTATCGCGGATCTCGCAGCAGAGGGTGGGGTCGTAGGGTCGATCATCGCCCCAACGTTTGGGATTGACATCGGGGCCGCCGGGAATGGCGATACCGTCAGCGATTTCCACGTAATGACGGATAACGTCGACGTCTTCGGTAATGGACATCTGCAGCGGCAGACCGCCGGCGGCAAGAATGGCGTCGACAAAGACGCTCGCAATCTCCTCGTTGGGGGAGAGCGTCTCGCTCAAATAGGGCTTCGCTTCTTCCCAGCGTGGTGCTACCAGGATAAGCGGGCGGTCGGCGGGATCGACGTCGACGTGCGGAGTGTAGGACGATGAGGTGCGGGTTCCGATCATGGGTGCGGCTTTCGAATCCGGATGGACATGGCACAGGGGCGGCGCGGGACAAACGTTACTGATGAATTCGCCCACGTGGCAATTGGGTTAGTGGCCCTTGATGGAGTTGAGGAAGTCCTGGGCGCGCTTGGTCTGGGGGTGGTCGAAGAACTCGTCGGGCGTGCCAGTTTCCACGATCTGGCCGTCGGCCATAAACACGACGCGGTCGGCCACGCGACGGGCGAAGTTCATCTCGTGCGTAATGACGATCATCGTCATGCCCTGCTGGGCCAGACGGACCATGACCTCGAGCACCTCGTTAATCATCTCGGGGTCAAGGGCGCTTGTGGGCTCGTCGAAGAGCATGGCCTTGGGCTGCATGGCGAGCGAGCGGGCGATGGCCACGCGCTGCTGCTGGCCGCCCGAGAGCTGTGCGGGCACCTTGTCGGCCTGCTCGGCCACGCCCACGCGGCTCAGCAGGTCCATGGCGCGCTCACGAGCCTCCTCCTTGGACACGCCCAGCACGTCGACCGGTCCCAGCATGACGTTCTGCAGCACCGTCATATGTGCGAACAGGTTGAACTGTTGGAACACCATGCCCAACTCGGCGCGCATGCGGGCAAGGTCTTTGCCTTCCTGCGGAAGCGGCTGACCTTCGATGAGGATCTCGCCCGAGTCGATGGTCTCCAAGCGGTTGATGGTGCGGCACATGGTCGACTTGCCCGAGCCCGAGGGGCCGATCACGACGACGACCTCGCCACGGTCGACCGAGAGATTGATGTCGTTGAGGACGTGCAGATCGCCGTAGTGCTTATCGACGTGTCTGAGCTCGATCAACGGCTGATTGCCGGCGGAAGAGGTGCTCTGTGCCATGGTGCTTGGCTCCTTATGACTCGAAATGGTAAAGCGTTAGCGGATGATGGTCGCGCCGGTCTTGTGCGAAACGTAGACGGCGGCCTTGTTAATCGCGACGTTGATGAGGATGTAGATGACCGCGATTACCAGGTAGACCGACACGAGGGCGTCGTAGTTGGTAATGAGCACGCGGGCATTTTGCATGAGGTCGGGGTAGCTCACCACATAGGCGACGGTGGTGTCCTTGACCACGACCACAAGCTGCGAAATCAACGACGGAATGATAAACCGGATCGCCTGCGGCAACACGATTTTAAAGGTGATTTTAGCTTTGGAGAGACCGAGTGCCTGGGCGGCTTCGACCTGGCCACGCGGCACGGCGTTGACGCCGGCACGGAAGATCTCGGCAAGTACGCCGGCTGCAGCGAGCGCGACGGGAAGCGTGAGCATCCAAAACGACGGCAGCGCGATCTTGTACTGGGGTAGCACCAAAAAGAAGAAGTAGATGAACAGAAGGCTCGGCACGCCACGGAAGAAATCGGTGAGCACGCGGCAGACCAGCTGCAGCGGCTTGATGTCGCTCGTGCGGCCGAGCATGAGGGCCAGACCCAGTACCAGCGCGATGGCGCCGGCGGTGAGTGCGACTTTAACGGTGCCCTCAAAACCGGCAAGCAAGAATTTCCAGGTGGTGAGGTGCGTAAAGAAATACCAATAGTGGACCGAAAGCTGACCGGTCACATAAAAGCGCTGTAGTACCAGGACGACGAGCGCGGCGACGGCAACAAGCGAGATGGCGGTGCCAACGCGAATCTTGGCGCGCATCTTGGGGCCGGGAGCCTCGTAGAGCGCATCGCGCATGGTGAGCGCGGGAGAGGAATGCTTGCTCATCGGAGGATCCTCACCTTCTTATCGATGTAGTTGCCAATGTGGCTCACCACAAAGGCCGTGCCCAGGTAGCCGAGCGCCGAGATAAAGAACGCGGCGACGCCGCCGAGCGAGCGCGTGTTGATGTAGCTCACCACGCCGGTGAGCTCTTGCGGCTTAAGTGGCACCTGACTGCCGAGCGCGGTGGTGAGCATGACGGCGATAAAGAGGTTGGTCATGGGCAGCACGCTCGAACGCAGCGCCTGCGGAATCACGATCTTGGCGAGGATACGGTTGAAGCTCATGCCCAGCGAGCGGGCGGCTTCTACCTGACCGACGCCGACGGTGTTGATGCCGCTCATAAAGTTCTCGGAGCCAAAGGCTGAGCCCAAAAGGACCGTGGCGACGATAACGCAGGTGCGGTAGGGTAGGACGACCTTGAGCGGCGGCAGCGCATAGACGACGATGATGAGTAGCGCGATGCCGGGGATGTTACGGAAGACCTGGACATACAGGTCGCCAAAGACGCGCAGCGGCTTGAGCGGCGACACGCGCATCACAGTGACGGCAACGGCCAGCACCATGGCGATGGCAAACGACTCAAGCGTCATGCCCCAGGTTGCTAGCAGCGCGTCGATATAGTTCTGGCCATAGAGCGACCAGAGCTCGGAGAGACTCATGCGGACCTCCCGCCGGTAAGGAAAGGGGCTCCCGTGTGTACGGAAGCCCCGACAACTCAGTGAGGAAACAGTTTAGCGCAATAAAGCGCATCGTGCGTTTCCGTATGGTTTCGTAGCGGCCGTTACTAGGCTCGCTGCCTAGGCGCCGATCTCGGGCAGCTCGGGAACATTGGTGTCGCCCGTACGGTCGCCAATGCAGATCTGCCACAGCTCGGTCCAGGTGCCGTCGTCCTCGATCTTCTTAAGGAAGTCGTTGACAAAGGCGACGCCGTCGGAATCGAGTGGCAGGCCGATGCCATAGGGCTCCTTGCTGCCGAAGGGCTTGCCGGCGATCTTGTACTTACCGGGCTCGCGGACCAGGGCGCTCTGCTGCATGTTGTTATCGATGACGTAGGCGTCAACGCGACCCTGCTGGAGTGCCTGACGGGCCTCCTCGTCGGTCTTGAACTCCTGCTGGCTGGCCTTGGGAGCGAACTCCTCCAGGATGGCAGGGCCGTTGGAGCCGGACTGGACGGCGACGTTCTTGTCGGCCAGGTCGTCGACGCTCTTGATGTCGTCGTTGTCGGCGAGTACCAGGATGGCCTGCTGCGTGTAGTAATAGGGACCGGCAAAGGAGACGAGCTTCTTGCGCTCGTCAGTGATGGTGTAGGTGGCAAAGACAGCGTCGACCTGGCCGTTCTGCAGGACGGACTCGCGCGTGTCCGAGGTCACCTGGGTGATCTCGACCTTGTTCTCGCCCAGAATGTAGTTGGACAGGAGCTGTGCGATACCGGCGTCGAAGCCGCGGGTCTGACCGTCTTTCTCGTTGAGGAGGGAGAAGAGCGTGGAGGTCTGAACGCCACCGATCTTAAAGACGCCGGCGTCCTTGACGGCCGTCGCCCAGGTGCTGGCGGCGATGGCGTCGTCATCGGCCTTGGGGCCGTTGTCGACGAGCTTGTCGAATGCCTTGGCATCGAGCGTGGCGGAAACCTCGGTATCCTCGGAGCTCTTGGAAGAGCCGGCGGCGGAACCCTTGTCAGCCTCGGCGCTGGTGTCGGAGCAGCCGGCAAGACCAAGGCCGGCGACGGTTGCGAAGGTGGCGGCGACAAAGCCGCGGCGGTCGAGAACGACCTGCTGGGAGAGGTTCTTGCTCATGGTAGAACACCTTTCTCAATAAAATCCCTAGCGGTTGAGTAGAGTTATACCCCATCCCGCTCAAATGGGTCAACACGAAATAACTCAGAAACATACTTACCTTATGGGTTATTCTACCTACCAAAAAGGGACAGGTTTATTTTGGCAGGTTTTATCTGGGGAAACGTCGGTTATTGCTGCTGAGATAGGGTTTTGCAGACGGCATGATCGCTCGCAGCGGTCGCTATAATGGCGGCAACGCGACACATATATAAGTAAGGAGATCGCGTATGAACGGTTATTCGTTTATCGCACCGACCAAGGTGCTGTTTGGCGCGGGCAAGTTGGGCGAGCTGGGCGCGCAGAAGCTGCCTGGCATCAAAGCGCTCATCGTTACCACCGGCGGCAACTCGGTCAAGCGTTTTGGATATCTGGGACGTTTGGAGGCCGAGCTCGATCGCGCCGGCGTGGCGCACGAGCTGTTCGATCGCATTGAGCCCAATCCGCTGCGCGAGACCGTCAACGCAGGTGGCTGGATGGCGCGCACCCATGGCTGCGACTTTGTGCTGGCGCTTGGCGGCGGTTCGGTCATGGACGGCAGCAAGGGTATTTGCGCGGTGGCGGCCAACCCGCATACGGACGCCGAGGGCAACGAGTGCCCCGGTGACATCTGGGACTTTGTGAATGGCGGCACGGCGCTCGGCCTGCCTATCCCCAACGATCCGCTGCCGCTGGTGTGCGTGACCACCACGGCGGGTACCGGCTCCGAGGTCGATGCGAGCGGTGTCCTGTCCTGCGAGGACAATGACGAGAAGCTCCGTCTGGGCGATCCGCGCCTGTTTCCAGTGCTTTCGGTCGTCGACCCCGAGCTCATGGTGAGCGTCCCGGCGCGTCTGACCGCCTATCAGGGATTCGACGCCCTGTTCCATTGCGTTGAGTGCTACATCTCAAATACCAACACGCCCATGGGTGACATGGTTTGCCGCGAGGGCATTCGTCGCGCAGCCGCAGCGCTGCCTACGTGCGTCAATGATGGCGATGACCTGGAGGCGCGCTCGAGCCTTGCGTTTGCCAACACGCTCGGCGGCTATGCCATGGATGCTTCGGGCACCACGGGCTCGCATGGCCTTGAGCATGGCATGAGCGCGCATCATCACGACCTGCCACACGGCGCCGGACTCATCATGATTGCGCGCGCCTACCATACGTGGATGATCGATCACGGCGCCGCGCCCGAGCGCTATATCGACATGGCGCGCCTGATGGGTAATGCCGCCGCGAATGATCCGCACGATTTTGTGGTTGAGCTTACGCGCCTGATGGAGGCTTGCCATGTGGCAGACCTCGCCATGAGCGAATGGGGGATTACGGTCGAAGAGCTGCCGGCCATCGCGCATAACGCTCTGACGACCAACGGCGTCCTGTTCAGCCACGACCCCGTGACACTGACCGAACCAGACGTCGTCGAAATCCTCAAGCAAAGCTACCGCTAGTTGACTCCAAACCACCACAAAGGGGGCACTTTGGCGGTTCGTCTCAATCTGTAACAGGTAGACGAGGAAATGGGTTCTACCTGTTACAGATTGAGATTTTCTCTTCAGGGGAATTCGAATGTCTCAATCTGTAACATCTGGACGGACAAAAGGTCTCTATCTGTTACAGATTGAGACAAACGTCGGGAGCTAAGAACGTTTGTCTCGATCTGTAACAGTTAGACGGGAATTCGGGCCCTAGATGTTACAGATCGAGATAATTGAGCTCGAAAAATAAAAACCTCCGCAGGGGTGCTTCCCTTGCGGAGGTTTTTCTACTCGTTCAGTAGACGTACCGCTTCGGCGGCCATGTTCTCGACCGTCATGCCGTTCTGCGCGAGCAGCTCGTTGGGGTCATAGCGGTCGGGAAAGCCCTTGGCAATGCCGAAGGTGCGCGTGCGCAACGGCGTGCATGCCAGATAACATGCCACGCGCTCGCCCCAGCCGCCGTCCAAGATGCCGTCCTCGAGGGTGACGACAACGCGATGCTCGGCGGCAAGGCTGTCGAGGAACTCGCGGTCGAGCTCGGTTGCAAAGCGAGGGTTGACGAGCGTGGCCTCGATGCCGTACTCGGCGGCCAAGCGGTTTGCCACGCGCTCACCCAGCTCAAAGAAATCGCCAAGCGCGAGCACGGCCACGTCGCGGCCCTGGCGTACCACGTTATACCGTGCGACACCATAGTCGGCGTCTTCGGCGGGTGCCAGATCGGGGCGGCTTACCAAGCCAATGCCCGGCACGCGAATCGCCACGGGATGCTCGCGGTGGTCGAGCGACCAGCTCAGCATGGACAGGTATTCCTCCATACAGGAAGGCGCCAAATAGCGCATGTTGGGAAGACCGCCCAGCATGGAAATATCAAAGAACGAAAGATGCGTCTCGGACGTGGTGCCAAAGATCGACGCGCCAAATACAAGGATGGTCGCCGGGGCGTCGTTGAGGCACAGGTCGTGCCACAGCTCGTCGTAGGCGCGCTGCAAAAACGTGCCGTACACGCCAAAGACCGGCTTGGCGCCCGAGCGCGCAAGCGCGGTGGCAAAGGTCACGGCGTGCTCCTCGGCAATGCCCACGTCGACGAACTGTTTGCCGGCGGCAGCGCGAAGCTCGGGTGTAAAGCCCATGATATAGGGCGTTGCGGCCGTGATGCCCACGACCTGTGGATCGCGCTCGATGGCGGCGCTGAGCGCCTCGCCCGTAATGTCGGCATAGGTGCGCGGCGCAGGCTCGCTCGGATGGCCCGGGCAGAGCTTGCGCCCAGTCGCCATGTCAAACGGACCCACATGATGCCAGCGCTCGGGGTCGCTCTGGGCTGGCTCAAAGCCCTTGCCCTTTGCGGTGGAGACGTGCAGCACGATGGGATGATCGATATCGCGCAGCTCCTGCAGCGCGTCGACGAGGGCCAACACATCGTTGCCGGCGTCCAGATAGCGGTAGTCGAGCCCCATCGCGCGGAAAACGTTGCGCTCACAGGTGCCGTTGCTGGCGCGTAGCTCGGCTAGATTGCGATACAGGCCGCCATGGTTCTCGGCAATGGACTGGTCGTTATCGTTGACGATGATGATCAGGTTGCTGTCGAGTTCGACGGCATTGTTGAAGCCCTCAAACGCCAAGCCGCCCGAAAGCGAGCCGTCGCCAATGATGGTGATGACGTTGTACGTATCGCCCGCCAGGTCACGAGCGTGCGCCAGGCCGCAGCCCAGGCTCACCGACGTGGAGGTATGGCCCATGGCAAACAGGTCGTGCTCGGACTCGTCGGGATTGGCAAAGCCAGAAGCCTCACCATAACGCTCCGGATCGATATAAGTGTACGCGCGCCCAGTCAGAGCCTTGTGGGCGTAGGTCTGGTGCGAAACGTCAAAGACAATCTTGTCGATGGGGGAGTTAAACACGCGATGAAGCGCAACCGTAAGCTCAACGACGCCCAGGTTGGGGGCAACGTGCCCGCCGACGGCGGCGGAGCTTTCGAGGATTGCCTGGCGGATCTCGCCGCAGAGCAGCGGAAGCTCGGCGCGGTCGAGAGCCTTGACGTCCTCGGGCGTTGTCGTTTGCGTAAGCAGCATCGTTGTGGGTTACTCCATGCGAATCGTGTGCCGGCACTCCCTTGGTCGGCACAATTGCACAAGACAGTCTCGCACATTTTGGCGTTTGATATGTGACGGCGGCGCGGTAATTCGCCAACTGGTGGGGCAAAACGTTTTGTCCGATGCCATACTGATATGTTCCATGATGTTTTTATCGATTGTGCACAGGCTGTGGCTTGTCGCCGTGAGTCGCTGGAAGGAGGCAGCATGTCTGATGTCGTTCGTGCCGAGAAAATCGCGTGCGAAGTAGACCATGCTGCCCGCCAGCTGGCCCAAGCGGGCCGCTTGGGCCTGACGCGCGAGTTTATCCAGCATGGCGATGTGACGGTGTATACGCATGTGACCTCGGTGGCGCGGGCGAGCCTGTCCTTTGCCGAGCGCCTGGGCCGCGTCGGTGTCTCGGTCGACCGCTTGTCGCTGCTGCGCGGGGCCCTGCTGCACGATTACTTTCTCTATGACTGGCACGATCCCGACCCAAGCCACCGACTGCATGGCTTTCGTCACCCGTTTTTTGCCCTGGCGCGTGCGGAGGAAGATTTTGAGCTGACGTCGCGCGAGCGGAATATTATCGCGCGGCATATGTTTCCGCTGGTGCCGGTGCCGCCGACGTGTCGTGAGGCATGGATTGTGTGCCTGGCCGATAAATGGTGCGCGCTGCGCGAGACGGTTGCCGGTCGTCTACAGCGCAAAGGCGGCGCGAACGATTTGAACGAGGGCTCGAGTGACGGCTCGAGCAAAGAATCGAACGAAAAGAGGAGTGGGTAGACGGTGGGAACCGCGATCGATATGGCATTTGACGGCGCGACGCTTGCCGCCTGTCCGCTCTCGGCGCTGGTACTCTCGTTTGCCTTCTACGGTTTTTGCGGCTGGGTATGGGAGTCGACAGTCTGTGCCATGCTCAACCACGGACGTTTTGCCAACAGCGGCTTTTTGCTAGGGCCGTGTTGTCCCATCTACGGTGCGGGCGGCATCGCGTGCTGGTTGCTGCTGCGTGGAATCCCAGACGCCTCGAGCCAGTTTGTCGCTGCCGCGCTCGTATGCAGCGTGATCGAATATAGCGTGGGCGTGCTGTTGGAAAAAACGACGGGTGCCCGGTTTTGGGATTACTCGCATCTGCCGTTTAACCTGCACGGACGCATCTGCCTGTACTGGGCCTGCGCGTTTAGCTTGGGTGCGTTGTGTATTTGCCGTTTAGTGGAGCCGGCATTGCTGGGGCTGCTTGGCCATCTGCCGGTGCTGATTGTGCGGCTGTCCGCCTTTATCGTCGCGGTCGCGATGATGGTCGATGCGGTGTGCTCGTTGGCCAGCTGGCGCCGCCTGTCCGATCAGCTTGAGCGTGTGCGTGCCGACCTTGCCGACCGCATCAATGAGTCGCTTGCCGATGCCTCCGACTCTATGCTCGAACGTATTCCCGATTCGGCGATCGACTCGGTGGCGCAGACGCATATCCGCGGTCGCGCCGTTAACGCTTGGCTGGCCGAGCTGGGCGACGCGGCGCTCGATGCCCTGCGCGAGAAGGCTTCGATGCCGACGTTTATCTCGGATGGTGCTCGCGGCCTGGCGCTCGCTGCCCGCCGCGTGGCCGATGCCGCGCCGAGCGTGCCCCGTCCGTCGCTCACCCGTCTCCGTACCGGCAAGCGCATGAGCCGTCCGGTGCCGAGTGTGTCGCTCAGCCGTCGTGACCTGCGCTTCTTTAACGCCTTCCCGCGTCTGCGCATCAATCGCTACGAGGGCGTCATCCGAGCAACTAATCTCCGCGACCGCGCCCACGAGCTGTTTCGGCGCTAGCCGGGGCGGGCACGCTCACGGCCCCCTTGCTCGCGTATTTCCCGTTCGTTTCGCGCCCGTTGCCGTGCCGTTTCCAAGATTGCGGCACCGTTTCCATTCGACAACGCAGCGTTTAACAGCGCCGTATCTGGTCTACACCAGTTGCCCCTCGGCCGCATTATGGGCGCCGACAACGTTCATGCGACCAAGGGGGAGCGAATGTACGATACGGGATCGACAACGTTTATGCTCATCTGCACCATGCTCGTGTTTTTAATGACACCGGGCCTGGCGTTTTTCTATGGCGGTCTGTCTAGACGCAAAAATGTCATCAACACCATGCTTATGTGCTTTGGAGTCATTGGCTTGGTGGGCGTGCTGTGGATTGTTGCCGGCTGGTCGCTGGCCTACGGCGGCGACGGCTCGAGTCCGTTTATTGGCGGCTTTGACCAGCTGCTGTGCCTGCCGGTGCTCAACCAGGTGCTGCAGGCGGCCGAGGGCAATGCTGCGGATGGTGCCGTCTACCCTCAGATCATCAACATCGCCTTCCAGATGGCGTTTGCCATGATCACCGCCGCTATCGTTACGGGCAGTCTGGCAGGCCGCGTTAAGTTTGGTGCCATGACGGCCTTCCTGGGCATTTGGCTGCTCGTGGTCTATGCGCCGCTCGCCCACATGGTTTGGGGCGGCGATGGTTCCTTTATCGGCGACATCATCGGCGCGCTCGACTTTGCCGGCGGCGACGTGGTACACATTTCGTCCGGTCTCACGGGCCTGATTCTCTGCTTAATGCTCGGCCGTCGTCGCGGCTTTGGCATGGTGAGCTACCGTCCGCATAACGTGCCGTTTGTGGCGCTGGGCGCCGGCCTGCTTTGGTTTGGCTGGTTTGGCTTTAACGGCGGCAGCGAGTTTAAGGCCGACGCCGTGGCGGCGCTCGCCATCCTCAACACCGTGACCGCCAGCGCGGCGGGCATGGTCTCGTGGCTTGCCGTCGAGCGCGTGCATACCGGCAGCCCCACGCTGGTGGGCGCCAGCACCGGTCTGGTTGCGGGCCTTGTGGTGGTCACGCCGGGCGCGGGCTTTGTCGAGCCGTGGGCGGCGCTGGCCATGGGCTTGATCGTGTCTCCCGTCTGCTACCTGGCCATCAGCCATCTTAAGACCAAGTTTGGCTACGACGATGCGCTCGACGCGTTCGGTTGCCACGGTATCGGCGGCATCTTGGGCGGCGTGCTCACGGGTCTGTTCTGCGTGCCGGAGCTTTCGTGGACCGATAAGGGCGGCCTGTTCTACACGGGCGACGTGTCGCTGCTCGTCTCGCAGATTCTGGGCATTGTGGTGACGGTCGTTATTGTGCTGGTGCTCGACTTGGTGATCGCCGCGGTGGTCAAGGCGCTGTTCCACGGCAGTCTGCGCGTGGACGAGGCCGACGAGGCGCTGGGCTTGGATGCGAGTCAGCACGGTGAGAGCGCATATCCCTCCTTCTCGGGACTTGACTAGCGGCTTCCCCAGGCACCGCACCTTGGGTTTCAAACATAAGTACGCGGCGCTCCTCTTTAAACCCAATCTGCGGCACCTGGGAAACCCGCGTCTCATGTAAAGGGATACGTTGATTATTGAGAGGAATTCATTATGAAAAAGATCACGGCTATTGTGCGCCAGGAGAAGCTTGAGGTTCTTAAAGACGCGCTGTTTGCCGCTGATGTTCGCGGTATGACTATCAACCAGGTTCAGGGCTGCGGCGCACAGCATGGCTGGAAGGAATACGTGCGCGGCAACGAACTGCTTGTCAACACGATCCCTAAGGTGCAGTTCACCCTTATCTGCGCCGATGAGCACGTCGACGGCATTGTCGACATCATCTGCAACGCTGCCCGCACCGGCGCCGTCGGAGACGGCAAGATTTGGGTCGAGCCGGTCGAGGAAGTTATCCGCATCCGTACCGGCGAACACGGCCCCGCCGCGGTGTAGGGCCGACCGTCTGTCATCTGCAACGTTAAAATACTGCAGTGAGGCATAAGGCTTGTGTTGCGGATGGACGGATTATGGGTCGCAATAAATATCCCGAGGAGACGGTCGCGAAGATTCTCGACGCGGCACTGGAGCTATTCTGTGCACAGGGTTATGAGGGGACGAGCATTCAAGATATCGTTGACCGTCTCGATGGCATGACCAAGGGCGCTGTCTATCATCACTTTAAGAGCAAAGAAGAGATTTTCAACGCCGCGTTTGATCGGGCGATGACTCCGATTGTTGAGCACCGTCGCTCGATGCTTGGCGTCGGTAATATGACCGGCGCCCAAAAGCTAAAAAGGCTTTACGCTCCCGAGTCCGTTGTTCCGCAAATTGAGCTATGGGCACGTATGCGTCCTGCAGCAGATCCGGTAAAAAGCTCGCGTCTACTGGCGATGCAGTATCAGGGCTCATTTGACGAGTCGGCCGATGGCTATCTCTTGCCGGTGATCGAGGAGGGCATCACCGACGGATCCATTGCGTGCGAATGCCCGCGCGAAGCGGCAGAGGCCGTATCGTTGCTGGCGAATCTCTGGTTGCTGCCACTGTTTCGTCCGCTCGAGCCCAAGGATCGAATGCTCGCTCGCGCTCAATGTTTGGCGCAGATGGCCTCTGCGGTGGGACTCGATTTGGGCGAGGAAGTGCTCCAGACAACGGCGCAGATTTGGGACGTATGGGACCGCGCCAGGTGGTAATATAGATACTAACGGTATGTAATTGATTTGTGAGGGTAGCCACGGCTGCCCTTTTCAAGTCATTAAATACATACTAGTGGTATGTATAGGGGGTTGGCTTATAGCTGGAATGCGGAGGAGTAGCGTCTCGTTGACGCAAAAAACAGTGCGACCTATCAGGCTTTTTGGCCTTCTTGTTGCGCAGCTGTGCACGTATGCGATGCTGTCGGCGCTGTGCTTTGCGTATCCACTTTACTTGTTCGATTGCAGTGGATCGTCAACGTTATATGGCGTCGTCGTGGCGACGGCGTTCATACCCGGCGTACTCGCAACTCCGGTTGGCGGAATCTTGGCGGATAGGGGAAGACATCGCGAGGTCCTCGTGGCCCTTGGCATTGCTCTGATGACTGCATCGCTGCTGTCTATCCCCATGAAGCGCTCGTTGCCTCTTGCGGTCGTCGTAGTAGCGATACTTTGTGTTCAATATGGTGTTCAATCGCTGCTGAAGCCAATGCTCCAAATTGAGACGGTGCGTATGGCGGGTGAAGAGAAGGTTGAGCGGGCCACTGCATTGGTTTCGCAGATGACCATGGTGAGCAATATCTTGGGCCCTGTGGTCGGGACGGCAGTCTATGGGTGCTTTGGTATCGATACTCTTTGCACAACCGCGTCGGTGGCGTTTGCGATTTCAGCTCTCTTGTTTGGGGTCGCACTCAAGCAAAATGCCTCATCTGAAACGATGGGAGACGGCGCGACTCGCACGACATGCCGAAACGATTTTCGGGAGTCGATTCGGTATCTGTTGCAAAATGCATCATTGGTCGCTGTGATTTTGCTTGCGGCCGTTTTGAACCTTGCGTTGGTTGGGCTAACGATTGGCGCTCCCATTATTGTTACAAAGCATCTCGGCATGCAATCGTCCTGCGTTGGGATAGTTGAGGTTGCTATGGGCTTGGGTGGTCTTGCCGGCAGTGGCTTGGTCGGCATTTGGCCGCATCGCTTTTCTTTCAATGGCATATGTCGATATGTTGCGATGATCTGTTTTGGAGTCGCACCGATCATTGTCACGCTACTGTTCGGCGCAGATGCATGCATGTTCACCGTGTTTGCGGTTGGTTCGGCATGGGTCATGGTGTGGGCAAGCATTGCGTCGGTTGAAATCATCGCGTTTGTTCAGCGGGCAGCGCCGACTGAGCTCTGCGGAAAAGTGCTTTCGGTCGTTTACACAGTCCTTTCCTGTGCAATACCTATCGGCCAATTGACGTACGGGGCTGCATATGATCGATGGACACCGGCGATTGTATTCGCAGGCATGTTGGCGGTGCTGGCGCTGACGACGGCGCTGTTTTATCGGCTGAAAAGTCGCTTGCGGCGATTGTCTTGACGCGCTGGGGCACCGTGAATTTGCGGAGGCGGTGGCCCGCCGCGCCGGGACGGCATTGTTTGGGCATGCCTCTCTTTCGTCTACAATATCGTGCAGACGAAAGAGAGGCATGCCCATGATCAAGATGTTTGCGAGTGACTTAGACGGAACGCTGCTGAACGCCCTACACGAGGCAGATGGGACCATCCGCCGTGCCATTCGCGAGCTGACCGAGGCCGGACTCCACGTGGTTCCCGCGACTGGACGCTCGACGTTGCCGATCGGCGAGCATGGCTTTACGGGCCTGGCGCTTGACGCCTGCTGCTCCAATGGATCCATCGTGCGCGACAGCCATGGCGAGGTGCTCAAGACCTGGACCATCGACCCTCAGATCACCGAGGAGCTGCTCAAGGAGTTTCCGGATATCTGTTTTGACTGCTCCACACCCGATGGCATGTACTCGAGCGGTTCGTTCGAGATGCATCAGGCGGGCTTTAAAAAAGACAGCCCTATCAAGCGCATCGTGATGCGCGGCATGCGTGCGCGTGGCGGGTACCACGAGGAACAGTACTTCGACCAGTCGATCGGTGACATCCTGCGCCACGATGTGTGCAAGATCAACTGTCGCGTGACCTCGCCCGAGCTGGAGCGTGATCTTAAGGCGTATCTTGCCGAGCGCTCGGACCGTGTGGTCAACGCGCCGTTCGATCCGGTGATGTTCGAGATCACGGACGTGGCGTGTAACAAGGGCGAGAGCGTGGCCTGGCTGGCGGGTTACTACGGCATTGCCGAGGACGAGGTCGCGGTCTATGGAGACGGCGGCAACGACATCGCCATGCTCAAGCGCTTCCGTCACAGCTACGCGACCAAAAACGCAAGCGATGCAGCCAAGGCTGCCGCGAACGCGACTATCGGCAGTTGCATGGTCCACGCCGTCCCCAAACACATGCTCGCCACCATGCACAAGCAAAACTCCCGCACCATCATCGAATAAGTGACAAAGGGACAGCCCCTTTGCCACAGGGGTCTGTGTGCTTGGAATACGAACATATATTCGTATATATAACTAGGCTCTGGTAGAATCGGTATCGTTGACGGCAGTTCCATGTGCCGGGCAACGCCCTCCATCTGATGGGAGGTGATGCCCATGACCGATCTGATTGATTTCGTGAGACTTCTGACCGCTTTGGTCTCGTTCTTCACGGCGCTCGTCGGGCTTTCCGAGGCACTCAAGCAACGTTCGAAGCAACGTAAAAGGGGTCGCCGCCGCTAAGGCGTTGACCCCTTAATCCAAGCAACGGCGCTGCCCAGCCAGCTACAACTTGGGCTGCCGTCGACACCATTCTACCCACGAATGACTTTTTGGACAATCGGTAATGCCGCCGTGGAATGTGGCAAAGGGACGCCCCTTTGTCACAATCTAAATATTGCCTTTACGTGTTGATGCACACGGTGTGCAATAATACTCGCACTGTGCAATAGCGCACAGGCTGAGTAACAAGGAGGACGCTTGTCCCAGCTCGAGAAATGCGACCGCCGGTCCCTTCGCTCGCAGCGTGCCCTTCGCCAGGCGCTTGCCAGCGAGCTTGCCGAAAGCGGCGACCTTTCGCGCATTAACGTCGCGTCGCTCACCGAGCGCGCCGGTCTTACACGCCGCACGTTCTATTCGCACTACCGCGATATCCCCGACTTTATCAGCCAGATCGAGGACGGCCTGCTTGCCGAGATTCGCGAGCGGGTGGAGCTTATCACCGCAGCTCAATTACCCGATCTTTACCGCAATATCGACGAGCTCGAGCCGGCACCCGGTTCGGTTGAGCTGCTTCGCTATCTTGCGGCTAATCGCGACCTTATCGGGGCCCTGCTGGGCCCGGGCGGCGACCCCGCCTTTATTAAAAAGATCATCGATACCGCACGCGAGGCCGTGGTGCCGCGTGCACAGACGGGCATTTTGGGCTTGGCGCTGGGCACCTTCTTTGACTACTACGTCACCTATGTCGTGAGTGCCGAGGTCGGCATGATCCAACGTTGGTTTGAGCGTGACCTTTCTGAATCGCCCGAGACCATGGCGCGCATTATGACGGTCATCGCCTTTGTGCGCCCCGGCGACCTGTATGGCCAACCCATCGATATCAACGTGCCGGAATACGGCATGAAGCTATTGAATCTGCAGCTCGAGGATGCGGTCGACACCACCGCAACCGTCGAGTCCAACAACTAAGAGGAGAGACAGATGAGCAAACTCGTCGAGGGCATTAAGGACCGTGTGGTTGCTGCCGCACGCGAGGCCGCGCCCGCCGTGGTGGACGCCGCGCAGAAGGCCGCGACCGCGGCTGCCGAGAAAGTTGCCGAGGCTGTTGCCGAGGCCAAGAACGCGGCAGGGGAGACGCCCGTCGCTAGCGAGCCCGTCACTGCCGCTGAGCCCGTAGCCGCCGCCCACGCCCCCGAAGGCGCGATCTTCAACCCCGAGGCCGCTCGCGGCAACCTGCACCTGGGCATCGACGTGGGCTCCACCACCGTTAAGCTCGCTGTGCTCAACGACGACAACCAGATTGTCTACGCCAAGTACCAGCGCCACCACACCGACGTCCGCGCTTGCGCCCGCGACCTGTTCGAGGGCGCTGCGACCGTGCTGCCGACGGCCCAGATGACCTGCGCCATCACCGGCTCGGGCGGTCTGCTGCTATCTCAGTGGCTCGGCCTGGAGTTTGTCCAGGAGGTCATCGCCAGCAAGCGTGCCGTCGAGACCCTCATCCCGGCCACCGATGTTGCCATCGAGCTGGGCGGCGAGGACGCCAAGATCATCTACTTCGACAACGGCATCGAGCAGCGCATGAACGGCACCTGCGCCGGCGGCACGGGCGCCTTCATCGACCAGATGGCCACTCTGCTGCACACCGACGCCAGCGGCCTCAACGAACTCGCGGCCAACGCCACCACCATCTATCCCATCGCCAGCCGCTGCGGCGTTTTTGCCAAGACCGACGTGCAGCCGCTGCTCAACGAAGGCGCCCGTCCCGAGGACGTCGCCGCTTCCATCTTCCAAGCCGTCGTGACCCAGACCATCTCGGGCCTGGCGTGCGGCCGTCCCATCCGCGGCAACGTCGCCTTCCTGGGCGGCCCGCTGCAGTATCTCTCCGAGCTGCGCCACCGCTTCTACCTCACGCTCAACCTGGACGAGGAGCACCGCATTGTGCCCCAAAACGCTCACCTGTTTGTGGCGAGCGGCGCCGCCATGGCGCATGAGTCCAACAAGCTCAGCACGTTCCCGCAGCTCATCGAGGCTATCGATGCCCTGGGTGACACACAGGGTGCCGAGGTCGAGCGCCTGGATCCGCTCTTTGCTACCGACGAGGACTTCGCCGAGTTCAAAACCCGCCACGACCAGGAAGTCGTCCCCAAGGGCAAACTCGAAGGCTACACCGGCCGCGTGTTCATTGGCATCGACGCCGGTTCCACCACCATGAAGGCCGCGCTCGTGGGCGAGGACGGCCAGCTGCTGCACACCTGGTACGGCAACAACAACGGCGACATCCTGGGCACGGCCAAGGTCATCATGGCCGATTTCTACAACCACATCCCCGCGGGCTGCACCATCGGCCACGTGACTACCACGGGCTACGGCGAGGCGCTGCTCATCGAGGCCCTCAAGGCCGATTCCGGCGAGATCGAGACCGTCGCGCACTTGCGCGGTGCCAAGGCGTTCCTGCCCGGCGTCGAGTTTATTCTGGACATTGGCGGCCAGGACATGAAGTGCCTGCGCGTCAAGGACGGCGTCATCGAGCACATCATGCTCAACGAGGCCTGCTCGTCGGGTTGCGGCAGCTTTATCGAGAGTTTCGCCGTGTCTATGAACATGGACGTGCGCGCGTTTGCCGATGCCGCCATCCATGCCAAGGCCCCCGTCGACCTGGGCAGCCGCTGCACGGTCTTTATGAACTCGCGCGTCAAGCAGGCGCAAAAGGAAGGCGCCACGGTGGGCGACATCGCGGCCGGCCTGTCCTATTCCGTCATCAAGAACGCCCTGTTCAAGGTCATTAAGCTGCGCGACCCCAAGGAGATCGGCAGCCAGGTGATCGTCCAGGGCGGCACCTTTATGTCCGACGCCACGCTGCGCGCGTTTGAGCAGCTCACCGGCGTTCATGCCGTGCGTCCCGATATCGCCGGCTGCATGGGCGCCTATGGTGCGGCCCTGCTCGCCCGCGATCGCGCTGGCGCCGACGGCACTTCGACCATCCTTTCGGCTGAGGACATCGCGCACCTTACCGTGACGCAAAAGCATGTCCGCTGCGGTCGCTGCTCCAACAACTGCCAGCTCACCGTCAACGACTTTGGCGGCGGCAGGCGCTTCATTACCGGCAACCGCTGCGAGAAGGGCGCCGGCCACAAAAAGCAGAAGACCGAGGCCCCCAACCTCTTCAAAAAGAAAAACGAGCTGCTGTTTAACCGCGAGGTGCTGAGCCCCGACGAGGCCCCGCGCGGTACCGTCGGCATCCCCCGCGCGCTCAACATGTACGAGAACTACCCCTTCTGGCACGCGTTCTTTACGCGCTTGGGCTTTAGCGTGCAGCTGTCCGACCAGTCGAGCAAGAAGACCTACCAGGCGGGCATCGAGTCCATGCCGTCCGAGAGCGTGTGCTACCCGGCAAAGATGAGCCACGGCCATGTGATGAACCTTATCGACCGCGATGTCGACTTCATTTGGATGCCGTGCGTGCGCTGGGAGCGCAAGGAGGACCCGACGGCTGGCAACTGTTACAACTGTCCCATCGTCATGAGCTACCCCACGGCGCTGGCGCTCAACATCGACGAGATCCGCGAGCAGAACATCGAGTTTCTGTACCCGTTTGTGCCCTATCACGACAAGACCGAGCTCAAGCGCCGTCTGTACCAGGTGCTCGCCGTCGACCGTGTGGCCGATGCTGAGGCCGGTCGCGGTCGCGTGCGTGGTCCTAAAATCACGCGCTCCGAGGTCGATGCCGCCGTCAACGCTGCCTTTGAGGCCGATGCGCGTTTCCACGAGGACATCCAGACTATGGGCGAGGAGGCTCTTAAGTGGGTCGAGGACCACGGCGGTCACGGCATCGTGCTCGCCGGCCGTCCCTACCATAACGACCCCGAGATCAACCATGCCCTGCCCGAGCTTATCTCGAGCTTTGGCTTTGCGGTTTTTACCGAGGATTCGCTCGCGCATCTGGTAAAGCCCGAGCGTCCGATTCGCGTCGTCGACCAGTGGATGTACCACAGCCGCCTGTACGCCGTCGCCCGTTTTGTGACGATGCGCAACGATTTGGACCTGATTCAGCTCAACTCTTTCGGCTGCGGTCTGGACGCTCTGACCACCGACCAGGTGCAGGAGATCCTTGAGGCCAGCGGCAAGATCTACACCGTGCTCAAGATTGACGAGGTGTCCAACTTGGGCGCCGCGCGTATCCGTATTCGCTCGCTCATGGCAGCGCTCAAGGACCAGGAGGCCGAGCGCTTGGCCGAGGCCACGGCCGCGGGCGAGGCCTACGAGCAGGGCGATGCCGCGCCGGTGGCGCCCTCCACGGATGCCCCCGCGTTCGCGAGCCGCAAGTACACGTTTGAGGCTCAGCGCGAGAGTGCTTCGACCGCGTGGCCCAAGGTGCCCTTTACCGAGCAGATGCGCGAGGAGGGCTACACCATCCTGTGCCCGCAGATGGCGCCGATCCACTTCGACCTGGTCAAAGAGGTGTTCCGCGGTGCTGGCTATAACCTGGAACTGCTGCCCTCGACCGATCACGATGCCGTCGAGGCCGGTCTGCGCTATGTGAACAATGACATTTGCTATCCGTCGATCCTGGTAACGGGCCAGATTATGGAGGCCATCGAGAGCGGTCGGTACGACCTGTCCAAGACGGCCGTGGTCATCAGCCAGACCGGCGGCGGCTGCCGTGCCACCAACTACATCGCACTCATCCGCAAGGCCCTGCGCGAGAGCGGCCACCCCGAGATCCCGGTGATCTCGCTTTCGGCCGTGGCGCTCGGCGAGGACAACCCCGGCTTTAAGATTACGCCGGCGCTGCTTAAGCAAGCCGTGTACGCGGTGCTCTTTGGCGACGTGATGATGCAGATGCTCTATCGTTGCCGCCCGTACGAGGCCACGCCCGGCGCTGCCAACGCACTCTACGAGGAGTACATGGCGCGCGCCCGCAAGCTGGCGCCCAAGTTCAACCGCCACAACTACACCAAGCTGTGCCGTGAGGCCATCCGCGCGTTCGATACTATGCCGCTCGTGGGCGAGGGTACCAAGCCGCGCGTGGGCGTGGTCGGTGAGATCTTGGTCAAGTTCCACCCCACAGCCAACAACCACGTGGTCGATGTCATCGAGCGCGAGGGCTGCGAGGCCGTAGTGCCGGGCCTGCTTGACTTCTTCCTGTACTCCATGAGCAACGCCGAGCTGCAGAAGGACGAGCTGGGAAGCTCTGCTACCACGCGCGCTGGTATGCAGGCGCTCATCAAGCTCGTGGACTGGATGCGCACGCCGGTGGAAGAGATGCTCGAAAAGTCCCGCCGCTTTGAGGCGCCCGAGCGCATCGGCACCATGGCCGATAAGGCCCGCACGGTGCTTTCGGTGTGCAACAACATGGGCGAGGGCTGGTTGCTTACGGCCGAGATGCTCGACCTGATCGATCACGGTGCGCCCAACATCATCTGCACGCAGCCCTTCGCGTGCCTGCCCAACCACGTGGTGGGCAAGGCCGTGATCAAGGAGCTACGCCGCCAGCACCCCGAGAGCAACATTGTCGCGGTGGACTACGACCCTGGCGCGTCCGAGGTCAACCAACTCAACCGTATTAAGCTCATGATCAGCGTTGCCAAGGAAAACATGCGCGCCGGCAAGGGCTTTAAGCTCGAGAAGGTGGCACCGCTCGCGATGGACGAGGTTACCGGCCAGATGCGTGCACATGACGGCTGCGTGAGCTGCGGGCCGGCCAGCGAAGAGGCCGTTGCATCGGTCGCCGAGCGTCTGGGGCGCGGCATTAAGAAGTAACTGGCCTGCTTTGGGCTAGATATGAGGCAAACGGGTGGTAGCCGTGCCGGCTACCACCCGTTTTTGCTGGACATATGTTGCGCAAATGACCTTGCTGCAGCCTTCCGTGGGCTCGCCAGAGTTTTGGGCTGACTCGGGCTTTGAGGACAAGTTGCTGCAGGCCCAAGGCGATTTTTCGCTCAACGCGGGCCAACATAGCGTGACCTATCTGCCAAACGACGAGATGATCGCTGCGGACTGCCCATCGCCACCTACGAGATGGAAGCCGAAAAGTTCATCTACCGCGTGTACAAGTACGAGCTGTAGGGCCGCGCTTAGGTTTGACCAATGGAGTATGAAAACACGCCGTTCGCCGATGCCCCCTCCGCGAGTGGCAGCCATATGGTTTGATGTTGGAAACATATGACTGCCGCCGGGCTGCGGGTGACGTTTGCTCTGATATCGGAGGTGCCAAGTATGTTTCGCGCTCCGTTAAACAAGTATCGGGCTGGCTAGCATGGGCCGCCGCACTATCTCAATAACCCTTGCAGTGGTTTGCCTAGTTGTGCTTTTGGGCGCTACGGGGCAGTTCGCTATAAGTCGTGAAACATCCTATATGCAGGAATGTGCTTCCGAAGGCTTCGCCATTGATGGTTACTATCGGGATGACAAAGCAGGCTTGGAAACCCTGGCCTTTCATGAAGAGGATAACCATCGGTGGCAGCTGGTCGGCAAAGGCGGCAGCATCGTTGATGGACAGTTCAAACGTATGGACGACCCCAACATTCTGGTATTAAAGAATGAAAACGGCGAAATATTCGGTACGGTCCACGTGGCGTATATTTCGCGCCGACGCGATCAGGGCTTGCTCTACCTATTTAGAGATACCAGGGTGACCCGTTTTTATCTGGTGAGTACCGGTCCGGCGTTTACGGTGGAGTCTGGCGATGTCGATGCGGACGTCTGATTCACGGCAATAAAACAGCGAGCGGGGCGCGGACGTGAACTGCACCCCGCTATTTGCTCGTATCCGTATCGCGTCTGCGCCTCGTTGTAACTTGCGTCCGTGCGAGCATTCATCCCCGCGCTCCGCATCACTTCACATCGAACTCCACGCGATCGAGTTCGGGTACGTTGAGGTCGATGAGCTTGCGGGCGACGTGGCGGTCGTGCGCCCCGAGCGCCTCGCTCGTTGTCACATGGGCGACAATCTCGCGCTCGACGATGCCCTCCTCGTCGCCTTCGGTGGCCGAGGTCTCGACGGCGACGGTGTAATCCTTAAAGCTTGGCAGCACCGCGGCAAGCTCGCGTGTGGTCTCGGTGACGCCGTAGCCGTCTTGCACGCCGGCCTGCGCCGAGCCAATAGCCCCCGCGGTCATAACGATGCAGGGGATGGCAAAGATCACCGTGCCCACAATAATGCGGCGGCGCACCTTGCGTGACAGCTCGTCGACCTCGGCATTTTCCTCGGCGGTCACAATACCGTCGCCGTTGAGGTCGCGCTTGAGCGGCACGCGCAAAAGAAGCAGCACGGCTTCGGCGGTCAGTGCGATAAAGACCACGTTGATGCCAAACTCGTAGAGGGCCGAGAGGAACAGCGACCCGCTTGCGATGGCGATGCCATAGCCCGCCGCGCACAGGGGCGGCATGAGCGCGGTCGCCACGGCTACGCCGGCAATGAGCGTCGAAGGCTCCTGGTCGCGCGAGTTGCCCAGGCCGCCCGCAAAGCCGCCCGCGAGCGCGACGGCAAGGTCCCACACAGTCGGTGTCGAATTGTCGATGATGGCGGCCGTGGTGGTGCCAAGGGGCGAGAGTTTAAAGTACAACGTGGACGTGACCAGGCAAAAGGCCATCTGTAGGGCCAAGCCCGCGACGGCTTCGACAGTAATCTCGCGGTCGAGCGTGGCGATGCCATATGCCATGGCAAGGACCGAGCCCATAAGCGGGCAGATGAGCATGGCGCCCACGATGGCGATGTCTGAATCGATATCGAGGCCGATGCTCGCGATGAGCATGGCGATGATGAGGATGCATAGGTGGGAGCCAGTCAGACGCGCCCCGTTTACAAAGCGCCTTCGGATTACGTGATAGGGCGCGCGACCCTCGCGAATGTTGAATGCGCGCTTTAGGAAGCGGCCGGCGTTCTCCATGGCCTCGCTGTGTGCGGGGCGTATGCCATGGCGCCGGTGATGGCGTTCACGCAGTCGCTTGAGCTGTTGTCTATCGAGTTCCATGTCCACCTCGTTCCAGCGCGGTCCGCGCAACGCGCCCGTTGTCCTAACTCTACACCGTGGCGGGCGGGGTGTCTGTTGGATGCGGAATCCGATAGGGCGGATGACGCGGGAGCAAATGCAAATCACAGGCTCAATTCCATCCCGCGAGAATATGATGCACCAGCTCCTTCAAATGTGACGAAACTGTGAAGCACGAGAGCGTGAATTTCAAAAAATACGCTGGTCGCCAATGTTGCGCAACAGAATTCAAAAATCGACAGCTACCGTTTGATACGTATGGATACATCCGTGTCAAAGGGAGAAAGCCATGGCAAACTACAGCCCACAACACTTTGAGCCTCGGGTTAAGGCCGTCAACGTCAAGGGCGTTGCCAACCGCGCCGTCGCAACCGTTTTGACGGCGGGCCTCATTGCTCAGCCGCTCATGTCGCCGCTGGCGGCAATCGCCGCACCGTCAACCGATAACGGCGATTCTGTTCAGGGGGGGGGTAGTTCTGTAGAGAACACCGTTGCCGCCGGTAACCAAGCGGTCGTAAAGACGGCTGCCCAGCTGGCCGAGGAGTCGGCAAAGCAGCTCAAGGACGCTCAGGCCGCCTACGATGCCGCCCAGAAGAACGCCGATGCGGCGGGCCAGTCTCAAAAGCAGGCGCAGCAGCAAAAGAATCAGGCCTCGCAGGCTGTGAGCGACAACGAAATCGAGCAGAACGCGGCAGAAGTCGCCGCGCTCCAGGAGAAGATTGACGAGCTCAAAGCCGCCGTCGAAAAGACCGAGCAGCAGCAGAAGAAGCTGGGCGACCTGAACGATCAGCTCGATCAAGCCAACAAGAGTGTCGAGGATAAGACCCAGGCGCTCAAGGACGCCAAGGCAAAGCAGGATGAGGCCAAGAAGGCCCTCGACGATGCTCAGGCCAAGCTCGAGGCCATGGGTATGGACGAGTACGAGGCCGCCAAGAAGGCCGTCGAGGACGCGCAGGCAAAGCTCGATGACGCCAATAAGGCCGTTACTACTGCACAGGCCAATCTGGACCAGGCCAAGGCTGCCGAGGCCAGCGCCCAGCAGGAAAAGCAGAATGCCGAGGCAGCTTTGACGACTGCCCAGGCCAAGAAGCAGGAGACTGCTACTGCTCTCGCAGCCGCAACCACCGCGCGCGATAACGCCCAGCAGAAGTTCAACCAGGCGCAGGCCGCGCTCGATGCTGCCGTCTCGGGTACGGGTGTTGACCTGAGTGCGCTTGAGGCCGCCGAGAAGGCCGCCGCTGGTGAGCTTAAGACCGCGCAGGCGGAGCTCAATGCCGCGACGGATGCCGACGCTACCGCCCAGGCGAACCTGCAGGCGGCCCAGAATACCGCCACCGCCGCGCAGGAGAAGGCCAACGCCGCCAACGCTGCCGTGGCATCTGCCCAGTCTGCATACGATGCGGCAAACAAGGAGTACAAGGACGCGGCCAGTAAGCGTGACGCCGCCAAGGCCGCATACGAGAAGGCGCAGCAGACCGAAGCAGACAAGAAGACCGCGTACGATAAGCTTGTCGAAGTTCGCAAGCAGAAGCGCAGCGAGTGGGAGGCAGCCTGCGCCGCTTCGAACGCCGCGGAAAAGGCTTATGACGCTGCTAATGCCCAGGTTGAGGCTCTTGAGCAGCAGATTGCAGACCTAAAGTCCAACATGACTGTTGACCAGGAAGTCATCAATAAGGGCATGCTCGGCTTTATGGCCTACATCAGCAACAGCAGCGATTTCACCGCCCAGCAGAAGTCGAACGCAAGCACTGCCGCGTCGATGCTCATGGGGACGAAAAGTAAACAGGACTGGTATGGTATTTACGTCGATCAGGACATGTCCCGCGACACCAACCCGCTCTCCTTGGAGCAGATGCGTAATGCCCTGACCTACCTCGATACTCAAAACAACCTCCGCAAGGCGAACGGTCAGTCGGAGCTCAGCGTCAGCCTCCGCATGACTGCGGCAGCAGCCCTTAATGCCTCATATTCATCGAACAAGTGGGGGCACTCGGACTGCTATTTCGACAAGGGAGAAAATCTTGCCGGCGGCGGCGGTGCATATACAGGAGGCGAGACCGAGGATACGCTCGGCTGGCCATATACCGGCCTCTACACCCAGGAGAAGGAGGCATTCGATAAGTACGTCGAGGAGCATGGTGACGCACTCGGAAGCCATCGATATGATTCCTACTATATCTACCAGCACTACAACAGCATCTACCAGGAGTGCGGGCACTATCTCAACATCATCGATGCAGGAGCGACAGCCATCGGTATCGCGACTGGTAGCGGTAAGAATACCGATTCCGAGGTAACCGTTTTCGACTATAGCGGAAGCGCGACCCAGACAGATTTCACTGTCTCCGAGTTCAAGAAGCTCGTGAACGACTACATCGACTCTGCCTACAACGCAGGCGGCACGCAGGCGCAGAAGGCGCAGCTCAAGGAGCTTCAGGGCAAGCTCGCCGAGGCGCAGAAGAACTTTGGAGCTACTAGGGAAGCTTACTTCGCGGCTGTAAACGGGCAGGATGCCGCCCAGGACGCTTTCACCGCAGCCGACACGAACGTGAACACCGCCAAGGGCGAGTACGAGAAGGCTAAGTCCGCCACCGCTTCCGCCAAGTCCGCCTACACCGCCGCCGAAGCCAAACTCAAGGGTATCGACGTCAAGACGCCCGAGACCAAGCTCGGCGCCGCCAAGGGCGAGGCCGCTACTGCCCAGGCAGCTCTCGATAAGGCAAACGCCACGCTTGCTGACAGCAAGACGAAGGCAGCCGACGCCGCTGCTCACAAGGCGAAGGCTCGCAGCGCCCGCGATGCCGCCAAGGCAAAATCCGACCAGGCCAGCGAGGCGTATGACAACGCTACGGCTTCGGTCAAGGACCTTACCGCCAAGCGCGATGCCGCCCAAGCGGACCTTGCGAATAAGCAGGGCTCGCTTGACGAGGCAAAGAAGGCCGACGATGCCGCCCAGGCTGGCGTTGACAAGGCTCAGGCCGCAGATACACACGCCGCGACCGCTCTTTCGGACGCCAGGCAGGCAGTTGCCGCCAAGGCGCAGGCTGTGTCCGACGCGCAGGCCAAGGCCAAGGCTGCCGAGGGCGAGCTGGCCACCGCGAACAAGGCTTTCGAGCGCTTCGCTGGAGCCCAGAAAGCGGTCGACGACGCCAAGGTTGCCTATGACGCTGCTGTCGCCGGTGCCGCCGATGCCCAGAAGCAGCTCGAGGCCGCCAACGAAGCCGTCGTCGATGCGAACCTCGAGATCGTCAAGGCCAAGGCCGAGCTTGCCAGCGATGAGGCACTCAAGGCCGATCTTGAGGCTGTCGACCACAAGGCCTCTCTTGCCGCGGGCACGACGGGCAACGATAAGCTGGTCAAGCTTAACGCTGCCTACGCTTGCTACAAGGCCGCCGTCGATGCTGCCGCTGGTCTCAAGGCTGCCCTGAGCGATGCCGATGCCAAGCTGTCCGATGCCAACGACGCCTATGCCGCTGCACTGGCCGAGCTCGGAGATGCCAAGGATGCCCTGGCTGCCGCTCAGGCCGAGTACGACAAGTATCATCCCAAGGCCGAGCCGCAGAGCAAGCCGCAGGCCAAGCCTCAGGTTGCGCAGGCTGCTGCAAAGGCCCCCGTTGCCAAGAAACAGGCTGCGCCTGCCGCGCTCGCCCAGACCGGTGATGACTCCGCGCTTGCGGGCGAGGTCTTCGTTATCGGCGGTATTACGCTCGTGGCTGCGGGCGTGACGCTGGGCGATCGTCGTCGCAAGCACATGTAGTGATTCGAGCGTCGGCTCTGCAACGAACTTCGGTTCATAGCAGGAACGCTTCGATAGCTTAAGCGATAAGGCCGGCGCGCTGTTAAACGCAGCGCGCCGGCCTTTCTTTGCGTTGGTATCAAAAAGCCCGGTCGGTAGCCGCAAAAGCTACCGACCGGGCAAGTCGTAGGCAATATGGTTGCCGTCGAGCAGCTGCTCAGCTTAGCCCAGCAGGCTCAGGCCAACAGAGACAAACGCCAGGATAACGCCGACGATGGACTCGCCGCCGAGCAGGCCGCTGGCGACAACAAGACCCTGTTCCTGGAAGGCGGCGTCCTTGGCAGCCCTCTCCTCGTCCGAAAGACCGGCCTCGGCGTCGCGGCGGGCGGACCACTTGTCGTAGGCGAGTTTGACGCAGGAGCCCAGGAATGCCGTGAGTGACATGTAGAACGGCAGGTACACGCCCAGACCGATCATCATGGCCGGAATGCCGAGCCAGTACATGACGATGCCGGCGATAAAGCCGCCAACGAACCACGGCACGCTCGGGATGCCCGAGACCATGGTGGCGACGACGCTTGCCTGCGCGGCAACAAAGCTCTTGTCGGGGCCAAAGGCGTCCGGGCCATAGGCAGTGACGAGCGCGACCATGACGGCTGCGGCGACCAAGGCGCCCACGATGCCGCCGATGGCCTGGCCGATCCACTGTGCACGCGGGTTGGTGCCCAGCACGGCGCCGGCCTTAAAGTCGTTCATGACGTCGCCGGCAAGGCCGCACGCCACGGCTACGATGCCGGCGATAAAGAACAGCTTGACCTGAGCGATCTGTGCGAAGGCAGCCACGATGAGCATAACGATGAGGCCAAAAATCTCCATGGGGTCGATGCCCGTCTGGCCGCAGCTCTGTGCGCTCATGATGGTGGTGACAAAGGTGAACAGCGTGACGATGACGGCCGGAACGGGGCCAAGGTCAAGCACGATGGCGATGATCACGGCGATGGCGGCAGCGCCCAGGCCGATGATGCCGGCGTCGAGCTTAAGCGAGCCCGAGATGAGCGACTGCTCATCGGTGTCGGTGGAGCTGTCGGCGGCAAGACCGCGGACGATACCGGCGATCTGCGGCAGGATGTCCTTGAGGACGACGGCGACGCCAAAGCCCATCATGAGGCCCATACCGAGGGACTTGACGATGCCCTGTGCGGTTACAACATCGAATAGGCCGGCAGCGGTGCCGCCCACGATGATGCCAAAGTTGCCCAGCAGCGCGCCAGCAAACCAGAAGGCGACCGGGGCGAAGCCCACGAGGAAGCCGACGGAGAGCAGCATGGGCGAGTTGTAGATGGCAAAGGTTACGCCGGGGATGTTGAGCGTGCATAGCATGCTGGGCACCACGCCCAGGGCGTCGCGAAGCACGCTGTAGATGCCAGCGATGGCCATGGAACCAAAGAGCTGCTTGCCGGTTTTGCCGCCAGCCTCGGTCGCGCGCAAGGTCTGAGCTGCGGCGTTGCCGGTGGGGAACTCAAGCGCGGCGTCCACGATAAAGTGACGGTGGATGAGTGCGGTGGCCAGCAGGCCCAGGATGGTGCCGGCGAGCGCCACGATAAACATGTCGAGCCAGCTGATCTGGTCGGCATAGCCCAGCATCCAGGCGCCCGGGATGGTAAACGCCAGGCCGCCGGCGACCATGGCGCCCGCGGACATGATGGTGTGGGTGACGTTTGCCTCGTTGAGGCTGGCATTGCCCATGAGCTTAAGGAAGAACAGCGAGATGACGGCAGCGAAGACGATCGGCCAGGGGAGAGCGCCCATCTTGAGGGCGGTATAGGCCGAGCTTGCCGTGATGATCACGCAGCCAAGGACGCCGATGACGACACCGCGCAGCGTGAGTTGCCCGCGCATCGAAGCACGGTTCGAGGGATTGCTCATATAGAACTCCTTTGCGTATATCCGCTTCCCCCGGGAGCGCCGCTACGGATACGGCGCGGGAAGTCGGGTTACCAAGGGCCGCCGCGTGAGCTCGCGCACGACCGCGCACCAGTATAGCGGCAAGCTAGTCATTTTGGGATGACTGGTTTAGGTAGGCGATATACTGCTGGGCAGACGAAAGGAGCGCCGACGATGCTTAATGGGTGCGCATATATATTGACGGTCGACGTGGGCAACACGTTCATTCGCTTTGGCCTGTTTGCCGAGGATTCGGCCGCGGCGCAGGAATGCCCGCTTGCGACGTGCGAGATCACGACGCCGTCGAGCATTACGGCAGACGAGGCGCGCATGAGGCTCGCGCAGGTCATGGGCGCACTGGCAGCCGATGCGGTCATGCCGGGTGCACTCGTTCCCGCGGCCGCAGTGCTGAGCTGCGTGGTGCCGGCGCTCGAGCGCCCCTGGAAGGCGGCGCTTTCCCGTACCTGCACGGGGCGCGTGCTCACGGTGGGGCCGGGCCTCAAGACCGGCATGCCCGTGCACTACGACGACCCGGCCGAGATCGGTCCCGACCGCATCGCCGATGCCGTGGCGGCTCGTGCCGTCTACGGCTCTCCCTGTATCGTGATCGACTTGGGTACGACGACCAATATCGAGGTCATCGACGCGCACGGTACCTTTGTGGGCGGCGTCATCGCGCCGGGTCTGGCGCTTGGCGCCCGATCGCTTTCGGCTGCTGCGGCGCGCCTGCCGCAGGTTGAGCCTTCGGCACCCACGCATGTGATCGGCCGCAACACGCGCGAGGCCATGCGCTCGGGCGTGGTCTTGGGCGAGGTGGCCCGCATCGACGGCATGCTCGACATGGTGCTTGCCGAGATGCGCGCGACCAAGGCGGCGGGGGAGGATGGCGTGCCCATCGTCATTACCGGCGACGATGCCGAGGCGCTCGCGGCGTTGGTCGGCCACAGTCTGACGGTAGATGACGCACTGACGCTGCGGGGTCTCGCCGAGCTCTACCGCATCAACCAAAAGCCCCGCCGCGTGTAAAAGTGAGGGCGCCGGTGGGACAAACGCCTCCACCTTTCACCTGCTACAATGGGTCAAACTATTGCGATTACGGAGGTGTCTGCCATGTCGGACGATCTTCATCAAACTTCGTCAGGCAAGCGCCTGGACGTCATTAGCTGGGACGAGTTCTTTATGAGCGTGGCCATCGCCGCGCAGCGCCGCAGCAAGGACCCCAATACGCAGGTGGGTGCGTGCATCGCCAGCACCAACCACCGCATCCTTTCGGTGGGCTACAACGGTACGCCCTCGGCGCTCAACGACGACTTTTTCCCGTGGGGTACGAGCGACGACCCGCTGCAGGACAAGCACAACTACGTGGTCCATGCCGAGGCCAACGCCGTGCTCAACTACCGTGGCTCGCTCAAGGATCTCGAGGGTTCCACGGTCTACGTTACGCTGTTCCCGTGCCACGACTGCGCCAAGATCCTGGCGCAGGTGGGCGTGGGCGAGGTCGTCTACCTGGACAACAAGTACGCCGACACCGATGATGGACGCATCAGCCGCCGCATCCTCGACTCCTGTGGCATCAGCTACCGCCAGGTTATCGTCGATGTTCACATCGGCACCGAGGGGCAGGCTCAGCAGTAGCTCGTGGCAACGCCAGCTGGCGGCAAAACAGCCAAAAGAGACCCGTCCCAAATTGACCGCTCGTGAAAGTCGTGTCCGCACGCATGGCTGGCGCCTAAGCGGGTACATGGCTGTAGTAACATAGCCCCTGTCCGCGGGCGCGCCCGCGTAATTGTGAGAAAGGAGCCCCTGTGGCTGTTAACGAAGAGCTGCTTAAGAAGGTTCTTGAAGAGATTCGCCCCAACCTGCAGGCCGACGGCGGCGATATGGAGTATGTGGGCGTTGACGACGAGGGCGTCGTCAAACTGGAGCTGCAGGGCGCTTGCGCCGGCTGCCCCATGAGCTCGCTGACCCTGTCCATGGGTATTGAGCGCATCCTGAAGGAGCACGTGCCCGGCGTTACCCGTGTCGAGCAGGTCAATGCCTCCGGCGAGACCGACGACCTGTACGACGAGTACGCGCCGTTCTAAGATGCGAAAGCTGCGGACGGCATACTCCGCATAGACGTTACGCCCAAATATGCGGCTGCGAGCGCAAGGCCCGCGGCCGCATTTGTATGTAGGGAGTAGGAGGGTCGACATGCTCAACGACTTCTACCATATGCTTGATCCCGTCGCGATTTCGGCGGGGCCCATCACGATTTACTGGTATGGTCTGGCCTATGTGGTCGGAGCTCTGCTCACGGCGGTCGTCATGTATCGCACGCAGCGTCGCTGGGGCTTTAACATCACGATTGACGACCTGACGAGCGTCGTGGTCGGTGTGGTCTTTGGCCTTATCATCGGCGCCCGCCTGTTCTACGTCATCTTCTACGGCGACGGCTACTACTGGGCACATCCGCTCGAGATCTTTGCCACCAACGAAGGCGGCATGAGCTTCCACGGTGGCCTGGTCGGCGGCATTATCGGCGGCATCATCGTGTGCCGCATGTATAAGCTCGACGCATGGACTCTGGCAGACCTTGCCGTCATCGGCGCGCCGCTGGCCTTGTGTCTGGGCCGTTGTGCCAACTTTGTCAACGGTGAGCTGTGGGGCAAGCCGACCGATCTGCCCTGGGGCGTGGTCTTTGGCGGGACTGCGGGCGATATGCCGCGTCACCCCTCCCAACTCTACGAGGCATTTCTTGAGGGCATTGTGCTCTTCTGCATCCTGCAGGTGCTCAGCCGCAAAAAGCCGCTGCTGCCCCAGGGCACGTTTATGGGCGTGTTTGTGATGGGTTACGGCATCGTCCGCTTCCTCGTCGAGTTCGTGCGCGTGCCCGACGCCCAGCTTGGCTATCTGCTGGGCGGCGTCATCACGATGGGCCAGCTGCTGAGCCTTCCGCTCGTTATTGCGGGCCTGGCGCTCGTCATCTTTGCGCGTCGCCGCAATCGCCCCCAGCGCATCTACCTCGACGCCTAACCACCACATACCACCACAAAGGGGACGGGCGCCTTTGTGGTGGTTTGCTGGGCAACGATGACAGAACCGTAACGTTTCCCCAGATAAAACCTGCCAAAATAAACCTGTCCCTTTTTGGCAGGTTTCTAGAAAGGCTTTCGGACTGTGAAGGATTCCGATCTCTCCACAACGGCTGCGCGCGACGCTGCCCGCATCGTCTGGTTTAAGCGCTACCCCGCCAAGCAGACGCTCATCGCATTTCTGCTCGCGCTGTTGGCGACCACGGCGTTTTCCATCGATCCCGCCCCGGTGTCGAGCAACGCAGTCTTGGCGATTGACCCCAAAGCCTCGGGCATGCTGTACGTGTGCTACGAGGTGCTCCTCTCGTTTGCCGGCCATACCGACGCGGTCATGCTGCTTGCGCTTGCCTGTCTGCTCACGCTGCCGTTTCGCTACGTATTCTTTGGCCGTGGCGACACCTGGCGCCCATCGATTATTCTGCCGTCGCTGTTTTTCGCCATCTGCATGGTGTTCGGCCGCAGCTACGACCTCACCGACTCGGCCGAGATTGTCCTTGGCGACAAGGCCCGCATCATCTGCGCCTGGATTGGCGGCGCGGGCTGGATGCTCCTAGCGATCGTGGCCTTCTATCTGGTTTTTGAGTGTCTAGATTGGCTGAGCTCTCGGCGCATCCCGTTTTCCGAGGCGCACTTTGGCCGCATATGGCGCGTGGCTCACGCCGTGCTCTCGGTCCATCCCTTTGCCGGGCCCTTCCTGGTGCTTATGATCGCCTGGGCGCCCACGCTCATCGCTTCGCTGCCCGGCCTTTTTATGGGAGATACGGGTGCGCAGATTCGCCAGTGGTTCAACTATCCCAACGGCACGAGCGACTACCTGCGCCTACTCAACCCCAGCGTGCTGCTCAACGGGCATCATCCCGTAGTGCACACGGCCATTATCGGCTCGTGCGTTCAACTGGGGCTTTCGCTGTTCAACAGCGCTAACGCGGGCCTCATCATCTATACCTGTGCTCAATTTGTCATCACGGCTGCCTGCATGGCCTATTCCATTTCGTCGCTGCGCAAACTGGGCGTGAGCCTGCCGGTTCGCGGTGCGATCCTGCTGTTCTTTGCGTTTATGCCGATGTTCTCTAACTACGCGGCGTTGCTCACCAAAGACGTGCTCTTTGCCGACGCGTTTTTGGTGCTGCTGGTACAGACCGTCAAGCTCGTCGCATGTGGCCTGCCCCGTCGTGATGCCAATGTCGAGCGAGCGGGCGAGAAAGCCCCCGTGCTCTTTGCGCGCCACGACTGGCTGTTGCTTGCGCTGGCTGCCATGGGTTCCACGTTTTTGCGCAATGGAGGCCTGGTCTTTCCGTTGGCGGCCTGCGTGATTGCGGCGGCGTTTTGCGCATGGGATGTACATGTCGCTCGTCGTGCGGCTAAGCAGACGGGCACCGCGGTCTCATGCGCCACGCCGCGTTTCCGCTGGGTTGGCGTTCTCGCGGTGCTCGCGCTCTGCCTTGCCTCTAATATGTACTTCACCAAGGTCTTTATGCCGGCGCACGATATCACGCCCGGTTCCAAGCGCGAAATCCTCTCGATTCCGTTCCAGCAGACGGCTCGTTTCGTCCAAAAGCACGACGGCCTCAACTCGGGCGTCAACCCCACGGTTAAGGAGGACGGCACCATCGTGGAGGCTCCTTGCGACGGTTTGGTGACCGATGAGGAGCGCGCCGTGATCGATCGCGTGCTCAAGTACGAGAACCTGGGCCGCCGCTACAACCCTGACAAGTCGGACGCCGTCAAAAATTGCTTTAACGAGTACGCCTCGCAGGAGGACATCGATGCCTATTTTGAGGTATGGGCCCAGATGTTTAAGAAGGATCCCGAGTGCTATATCTCGGCGCTCATCAATAACTACTACGGGTACTTCTATCCGAGTGCTCGCGATGCATGGGTCTACAGCACCGCGCGCAGTGCCGAGATCATGGCGAAGCCCGATAACCTCAAGTACTTTGACTTCCATCCGGTCGATAGCAAGGTCGTGCGCTGGTGCGACCACCTGATTAACCTGTACCGCGTGGCGGTGCAGCGCATCCCGTTTATCTCGCTCACCATGAGCTCGGCCACCTATGTGTGGATCATGATCGTCGTGGTGGTTTACCTGTTGCGCCGCCATTCGTGGCGCGCGCTGGCCATCTGGGTGCCGCTGCTGGGCGTGCTCGCCGTGTGCCTGATTGGTCCGTGCAACGGCTCGACCTACATGCGCTACCTGTATCCGGTCATCGCCTGTATGCCCTTCGCCATCGGCGCCACCGTCACCCGCAGCGACTTCCTCTGGTCCTAACTTGATGCATTGGGGTCAGGTTTCTTTGCACCAAAGGGGCCATCATCACGACGCCTTCATTTTGGGGTTTATCTCGCAGGCCAGTAGGTATATCATAACGACGTTTGTTTATATTGCCCGAGCATCTGCGCTGGGCTTTAGGTCGAAACCGATAGGAGACACGTATGTCCGGACACTCTAAGTGGGCCACAACCAAGCATCGTAAGGGCGCGCAGGACGCCAAGCGTTCCGCCCTCTTCTCCAAGCTCAGCCGCAACATCACCGTTGCTGCCCGTCTCGGCGGTGACCCGCTGCCCGAGAACAACGCCAGCCTCGCCGCTGCCGTTGCCAAGGCCAAGGCTCAGTCCATGCCTAAGGACAAGATCAAGTCCGCTATTGACAAGGCTTTTGGTTCGGGTGCTGACGCCGCCGTCTACGAGAACATCGTGTACGAGGGCTACGGTCCCGCCGGTGTCGCCGTCTACGTCGACTGCCTGACCGACAACCGCAACCGTACCGCCGCTGATGTCCGTTCCGCCTTCTCCCACGCTGGTGGCAACCTGGGCACCTCCGGCTCCGTCGCCTTCCAGTTTGAGCGCAAGGGCCAGATCGTCGTCGCCAAGGAGATCCTGGACGAGAACGCCAAGAAGGAGACCATGATCGCCAACGGTGCTGCCGGCGACGAGGATGAGTTCATGATGGCCATCGCCGAGGCCGGTGGCGAGGACTACGAGGATGCCGGCGAGGAGTGGATCGTCTGGACTACTGCCAACGAGGTTATGGCTGTCTCCAAGGCGCTCGAGGAGCAGGGCGTCCAGGTCAAGGGTTCCGAGACCACCATGGTCCCGACCACCCCGACCGAGGTCTCCGGCGCCGACGCCAAGAAGGTTCAGCGCCTCATCGACCGTCTTGAGGAGCTCGACGACGTCCAGGACGTCTACAGCACCATGGACATGACCGACGAGGTCATCGCTGCCCTCGAGGAGGAGTAGCGCCCGCACGGATTGAGCCGTGCATATCTGGGCATAATGAAGCGAGCATGCAAGCCTCGTGGAATAGATGAGCCGGATCCGCGTGCAATGAGGCACCGGACCCGGCTCTTTTATAATGATGCGAACCGTTTTGCATTTCGAGAGCCGAGATTTGAAGGGGGCGCCACGTGCGCGTACTCAAACGAGCCCTAGCGATTGTGTATCTTGCCACCGCCATCGTGGCGCTGGGTACGCTTGTCTGCCAGTTTTGGGGGCCGTATACGTATCGCTTTATGCTGCTGATGCGCGACCCCATGCCGCGCATTGTCGTGACGGCATGCGGCGGAGTTGTGGCGATCGGCGTGCTGGTAAGCTTCTTCCGCCTGATGTTCGCCCGTCGCGAGCCGTCCTGCGTGCATCCGGCGGGGGAGCGCAATATCGAGGTCACCCTTGCGGCGCTTTCTTCGTGTGCTAGGGCTGCTGCCGAGCGCGACGACCGCGTGATGGTCGAGCATGTCGAGGCCCGCGTCCAAGGCCCCGACGATTCGCACGTCCGATTTAAGGTCGAGGCTATCGCGCTTGACGATAAGGACGTGGCATCTCTGGCTACCGCGATGCAGCAGCGCATCGAGGAAGCTTGCGACACCATGCTCGGCACGCCGGGTACGACCACGCGCGTCCGTTTTTTGCCGTCCAAGACTACCGTCCAGACCGTGGAGGTTTCCGGTGAGTGATACCAATCAAGATAAGACCGCTCGTACGCCGCGCCTGACGATTGACCAGAGCGCCACACCGGCGAGCGAACCTGTTGATTCCAAAGCAGAGGCAACCGAGTTACAAGACGCGGCAGCCGCGGATTTTGACGAGGCTATGGGTCTCATCAAGGGTACGGGCGCTGCCATCTGGAGCTATGCTGTGCGTCATCCCAACACCACGCTCGGCGCCGTCGCTGGCTTTATCCTCGCTGTGTTGGTGCTCACGTTGGGCCTGTGGGACACGCTCGTCATTGCATTCTTCGTGCTGATCGGCGCTGTGATCGGCCAAATTCGCGACGGCGAGAACGGGATCGTCAACTTTTTCGGCCGTCTGTTTAGCGGTCGCTAATATGTATTCGACTGTCGCATCCGCGGCAGGCATAAGGAGGAACCATGGCTTTTAATACGAAGGTCGATGTAGCCGATACCGAGCTCGAGGCAGACGAGACCGTCACCGCCGAGGCCGAGGACGTAACGCTCGAGGATGAGGCGCTCGTCGAGGCCGAGTCCGATGTGGATGAGGATGACGAGGAAGCGGACGAGTCCGAGGACTCGCTGACCTATTCCAACGGTGTGATCGAGAAGATCGTCGCCATGGCCACCCGCGAAGTTCCGCACGTTCTGGGCATGAAGGGTAACCTCATGCACTTTGTGCAGGAGCAGTTTGGTGCCGAGAATCTGACCAAGGGCGTGACGGTCGAGGTCACCGATGACAATCGCGTGGTCGTCAACATCTCCGTCATCATCGAGTACGGCGCCTATGCGCCCGCGATATTCGACGATGTCAAGGCGCGCGTCACCGAGCGCCTTGCCGCGATGACCGGCCTTGAGGTGGCGGGCGTCAACCTGCGCATCGAGGACGTCATCACCCCCGAGGAGTACGAGCACCGCACCAGCCAGCACGAATAACCTTCCAAAAAGGGACAGGTTTGTTTTGGCAGGTTTTATCTGCGAAAACATTAAACGGCCGACCGCGTAAGCAAAAGCGTGGCCGGCCGTTTTTTGTATGCCCCCCGATGTAGGCATACCGCTCGTCTAACTAGGGGTTGCAATCGTCGCGTTCCGCGTTACCCTAATGGGCGCATTGTTTCCAAATCGTTAACGAGGAGCTGCCGTAATGGCCGACGAGCACGAAACAGAAAGCAAGGCATGGGCGATTGAGGCCGCCGCTGCAGAGGCGGCATCGCGTGCTGCCGAGGAGGTGCATCGTCCTCCCGTGGTGCCGATGGAGCGCGTGGTTGATCGCACCGATATCGAGCGCGGCGAGCGTGCCGGTCAAAAGCGCAGCCAGGAGCCGGGCTTCCCGCGCTTTTTTGCCGAGCTCAATTTGGGCCTGATTCTTACGGCCTTTGCCATCGTTGCGTTTAAAACCCCTAATCACTTTGCTTTTGGCGGCACCTCGGGCGTGTCGGTCATTCTGTCCACGCTGTTCCCGACTCTGCCCGTCGGCGTCTTTATGTGGATTATCAACGCGGTTCTCGTCGTTTTGGGCTTTATCTTTTTGGAGCGCAAGGCAATCCTGTGGAGTGTCTTCGCCTCGTTTGCGCTGTCCGCCTATGTTTCGCTGTTTGAGCTCTTTATTCCGACCGATGTCTCGATGACGGGCGATATGTGGCTCGACCTGTGCTTTGCCGTCATCTTGCCGGCGCTCGGCAGCGCCATCGTCTTTGATATTGGTGCCTCGACGGGCGGCACGGACATCCTCGCCATGATTCTCAAACGCCGCACTACGCTTGAGATCGGCCGTGCGCTGCTGTTGGTCGATATCGGCATCGTGACCATCGCGGCCTTCTTGTACGGTCCGCGCGTCGGTCTGTACTGCGTGCTCGGCCTGTTTGCCAAGACGCTTGTGGTCGACAAGGCCATCGAGAGCATTCACCTGCGCAAAGTCTGCACGGTCATTTGTTCCGAGCCCCTTAAGGTCGAGGAGTTTATCGTCAAGCATCTCAACCGTACGGCGACCATCAGTCGCGGCTACGGTGCCTTCTCGGGCAAGTGCGTGACGGTGATTATGAGCGTGCTGAGTCGTCGCGAGGCCGTGCAGCTGCGTCGCTACGCGCGCGAGATCGATCCGGGTGCCTTTATCACGATTGTCGACAGCTCCGAGATCGTCGGCAAGGGTTTCCGCGGAACGAACTAACGCGGTCGAGCTCATCAAACAATCGAATAGCGCCCTGCGCGTTGCAAATACGTCATGTTGGAGCATTTGTCCCCACATTGGGTGATAATGATGCTAAAGACATCGTTTGCGATCCAGATGATTCGCTCAAGATACGAAGGGATGATCTCGATGTTCTGTTCGCAGTGTGGTGCCCCCATGGGCGATAACGACAAGTTCTGCGGCGCGTGTGGTGCCCCCAATGCCGGTGCCGCAGCCTCTGCCCCTCAGGGTCAGCCCCAGCAGTTTGCTCCGCAACCGCCCGTGGCGAATGCGTCCAAGGGCTGTGTGGCTCAGGCGTTTGAGGACATGACCAAGACGCCGGGCGTGCTGCAGCGCGTGTGCCAGATCGCCTTTTTGCCGGCGCTCATCTGTGTCGTGTCAGTGCTCGTGCTGTTCATTCCCGTTATCGGCGGTATCGCGGCTGCCATCGGCTTTTTGGCTGCCTGTGTGGCAAGCGCGTGCGGTTCTGGCTTTGGCATCGAATGGGGCCGCGACCTGTCGCTTAAGGTCGATGACGGCATGGATCGTCCGCTGATACGCTCCACGTCGTTTGGTCTGGGCGTCTTTTCGGGTGTTATCTCGGGCGTGCTCAAGGTTATCGCTGCCATTCCCGTTATCGGTGTGGCGCTTTCGCTGGTGGAGAGCGTGGTAATTGGTGCCGCGGGTTCGTATTCATATTACGGCTCTTATGCGCTCGAGGCCGCGCTGATCGGTTCGCTGGGCCTGTTTGTTCTGGCTATGATTGCCGCGGCGGTCCTGGGTGTCTTCTTTACCATGTTCGCCGACATCGCCGTGATGCACTTTGCGGTGACCGGCCGCGTCGAGAGCGCGTTTTCGCTCGATAAGGTCTGGGCGGCCTTTAAGAACAATAAGACCAAGCTGTTCTGCGCTTCGTTCCTTCCCGAGTTTTTGACGGGCCTGGTCGCCAACGTTGTCACCTGGATCCTGACGTTCGTCTTTGGCACCATTGCCTCTGTCGGTATGTATAGCTACTACTACCGTCCTACGGCTATTGAGGCGCTTGTTACCGGCGGCGGCATTACGCTCGTATTGTTCTTGGTGCTGACGGCGTTTGTTACGGTATTCCTCACGGTCTTTGGCAACATGCTCAAGCATCGCGCCGTTGGCTATTGGGTTGCACGCTACGCAAGCGAGTGGGCCGACGAGGACAAGGACGACGTCCTGACTTTTGTGCTGCCGTTTGAGAAGAAGTCTGCTCCGGCTGGTTTTAGCGCCGACGCAGCGCCCGTATCCGATTCCGCTGCGGCGCCGGCGCCTGCGCCCGAGCCCGAGCCTGAGCCTGAGCCCGCGCCCGTGCCTGAGCCCGAGCCCGCGCCCATGCCTGAGCCCGAGCCCGCGCCCATGCCGGAACCGGAGCCCGAGCCTGCGCCTGAGCCCGAGCCTGCGCCAAGCTCCGACGAGGACCCGCAGGACGAGTAACCCTGCCACCTGCCATTTGGGGACGGGGTAGAAACGGTAGAAATAGCGCTTGACAAATAAGCGGGGACGGACGTGCCGAAGCGTCCGCCCCCGCTTTGATATCGCGATGCGGCTATGACTGCGAGATGGTCGTGGATCGACTACTCGTCGTGCTTCTCCTCGCGGCGAGCGGCGGCGCGTGCATCGTGGATGCCCTTGATCGCGGCATGACGAGCCGTGCGGGCGTCATGGATGGCGTCGCGAGCCTCGGCGGTCGTTGCCTTGGCAGAGCGCAACTTGGCGGCCAGGTCGGGGTTGGTTTCGGCGACCGCGGTGATCGCGGGGCCGTCGAGCTCCTCTTGTGTGGGCTCGGCCAAAAAGTCGATGGCATACTGGGCGGCCACCATGGAGCCCTTTGCCAGCACAGTCTCGTCGATCTTGTAGAAGCAGGAATGTTGGGCGTACGTGGCGCCAATCTTGGGGTTGCGCGTACCTACAAAGGCGAGCACGCCCGGTACACGGCGCAGGTACTCCGAAAAATCCTCGCCCGAAAGTGTGCCGCGATAATGGCCTTCGCCGGCTGCACCCAGGCACTTGACCACGGCCTGACGACAACGCTCGCTCGAGGCGGCATCGTTTTCGACCTTATAATTGGCGATGGTGTAGTCGGTGAGCTTTGCCTCGGCGCCCAAGGCGGCCGCGGTATGCTCCACGATGCGGCGCATGAGCTCCGGCATTTCCTCGTGGGTCGAATCTCCGTAGGTGCGCACCGTGCCGGCGAGGTAGGCCGTGCCGGCGATAACGTTGCGCGCGGTGCCGCCGTGCAGCTCGCCGACGGTAATGACGGCCGGCTCGTAGGGGCTGATCTCGCGCGAAACGATGGTCTGCAGGGCATTGACGATCTCGGCGGCCACCATAACGGCGTCGTGGCCGCGCTGGGGCATGGCACCGTGGCATGAGGTGCCGCGAACATCGATGCGGAACCAGTCGGTATTGGCCATGCGCGGTCCGGGCTCGCAGCTCACGGTGCCGGCGTCGACCTCACTCCAGATGTGCGCGGCGTAGGCGCCATCGACGCCGTCGAGCACGCCCGTGCCGATCATGAGCTTGGCGCCCTGGCCGTTTTCCTCGCTGGGCTGGAAGACGATGCGGACTTCGCCGTGGATGTCGTCGGTCATATGGCGCAGGATTTGCAGCGTGCCGAGCATCATGGCGATGTGGCAGTCGTGGCCGCAGGCGTGCATGCAGCCCTCGTTGACGCTGGCAAACTCCTCGCCGGTCTGCTCGGTGACGGGCAGGGCGTCGATATCCGCGCGCAGCAGGATGCGGCGGCGCGGCGTGCCGTCCTCGTGGTAGGCATCCGACGCGGTACCGCGAAGCGTTGCCACCAAGCCGGTCTTGAGCGGACGCTCGTAGGGGATATTCATGGCGTCGAGCTGGTTAGCGATGTCGGAGGTCGTGCGCTCCTCGGCAAGGCTCAGCTCCGGGTGCTTATGGAAGTGCCGGCGCTGCTTGATGATATAGGGTTCAAACTCGGTAGCGATATCTTTGATGGCTGCGGTGACGTCGTCAGCCGCGCGAGCCTCGGTCGCCGCCATAATCTGCTGTGCCTTGGTCTTCGTCATGGTCGATTTGCTCCTTGCTGGGTTGATCGCAAAATCGTACAGGCTCTCTCCAGTATGCCACCTGCCGCTAGGGCTGGTAAAGTTGCCGTTTGCCGCTTGGGGTTTTGTTACAAGGGCGGGGGAGTACACTCGGGGGTGTTGAATTTCCTGCCAGAGATGGGGATGCCCATGCAACATATCGATCGGATTATCCGCTCCAAGAACGTCTTTACCGCGCAAGACGGCATCGATACCGCCCGCGAGCTGGCGATTGCCATCGCAGGCGACCGTATCGTCGCAGTCGGTGCGCCCGATGACGTGATTGCCGCCGCTCCTGCCGCCACGTCGGTTATCGACTACGGCGAGCAGTTTGTCTGCCCCGGTTTCCACGATGCGCACTTGCACTTCTTCCATACCTCGGTCGGCTCCTCGCCGTACATGCTCATGGATATGGGTACGTCCGAGGCGGCGCTGGTGCAGCACGCGCTTGAGTTTTCCCAGGGCCTGCCCGATGACGCCTGGGTTGTAACGCAGGGCTGGCGCGACTACCGTTGGGACCCGCCCGAGCATCCTACCAAGGCGTCGCTCGATGCGGCATTCCCCGATCGCCCCTGTGTTATGTATTCGGGCGACGGGCACACGCTGTGGCTCAACAGCCGCGCACTCGAGGCGCTCGGCGTCACGCGCGACAGCGAGCCTCCGGCGGGCGGTAGCTACGACAAGGATGCAAACGGCGAGCTCACGGGTATCGCTCACGAGGCGGCCGCCATGCAGCTGCTTCCGCGCTGCCTTGAGTGGCTGGGGGAGGATCGCATTGCAAGCGCTTACGCCGATCAAATGAGGCGTATGGCCGAGCAGGGCATCACCTCGATCTGCGACATGTCGCTCATGCCCATGCCGGGCTGCGATTTTATCCGCGACGACGTCTACGACAAACTGCAGGCAGCCGGCAAGTTGGGCATCCGAGCCCATCTGTTCCCCACGCTGCTGGATGACCAGTCGCGCTTGGAAGAGCTGCAGGCACGTTACGCGAACAATGTGCTGCTCTCGGCGCCTGGTTTTAAGCAGTTCTTCGACGGTGTGTCGAGCGAACACACGGCATATCTCACCGAGCCCTATACCAATCCACGCTTCCCGGGCGACCAGGGCCGTCTGACAGTTCCTGTCGAGCGCATGCGTAAGCTGGTTCTGGCGGCTGCGGAGCGCGGCCACACCGTGCGCATCCACGTCATCGGCGACGGTGCCATCCATGCCGCGCTCGATATCTTCGAGGAAGCGGCCGAACTGTACGGCCTGCCCCAGCACGGCCATAACACGCTCGAGCACCTGGAGAACCTTCTGCCCGAGGACATCGAACGCCTGCGCAGGCTCAACGTGGTTGCTTCGAGCCAGCCCTGCCACATTACACTCGACCCGGGTGGACCGGAGCGCGATCTGGGCCTGGAGCGTAGCCGCATCATGTGGCCGTTCGCAACCTATAAGCAGCGCGGCATTCGCCAAGCCTTCGGTACCGACAGCCCTATCACGCCCGTTACCAGCATGAACGTGCTCTACACGGCTATCACGCGCCAAGACCCCAAAAGCCACTGGCCCGAGGGCGGCTGGTTGCCGAGCGAGCGCATCGATGCGGCAACGGCTCTGCGCAACTACACCCTGGGCAGCGCCTATGCAGCGGGCGACGAGCAAAACCTCGGCAGCCTGGAACCCGGCAAATACGCCGATCTGGTAGTCCTGGACCAAAACCCGCTCACCATCGACCCCCAAGAGCTCCAGGACACCAAAGTTCAGGCCACCTACCTGGCAGGCAACCTAATCTACGAGCGCTAAGTATTCATGTCTTACCGTTAAACGCGGCTTGGGCAGCTTATTTTGGGATGGCGCTCGAGCCGCGTTTGTTTGCCAATGGGGGTTCGTTAGGAGCGTCCCCGCCCTGCTTGATCTGGGCGCGGGGCGGAGGCGCCGCTTCCCCGCGCGCTCAATTTGGACATCAGCGATGCTTTCTCTTAGCGTTTTGCATACTTCCAGTTGCAGATTGCAAAAAAAGTTGAGATGTTCTTTCCGGTCCTGATGTACCCCCGCCTGGGCCGTGCAAAAAATGGAGTATTCAGCACCGTGAGCTCTGCCGGTGCCGCTGCAGTCGGGTGGCATTGCGGAGATCGACGTCATTTTGGGGTCCGGTGCGGCGCGAGGCACGCTTTTTTGTCCTAACGGGGTTTGCCCGTCGACCCAAATCGCAGGTCAAAGGCGTTCTTGGGACCAATATGGTGTGTCCGGCGCGTATGCAGCCGTCCTGGCCTGCTGAAAACTCCCAAAAATGCACGGTGTTCCCCAGGGGACCCGTGCGCGCGGCGAAAACCATTCCCGCATTCCTATCCGCATCGCCATTTTACTGCACTGACTTTTCTGAATGCCGGGCCCGAATCAGTTAACCTGCCTCCCGTGTGGCTCCGGCGGGGCGGGGCATAAGGTTTATCGCGAGTTCCGCACGAGCCGAAGGCCACTTAATGTGGCCTTCGTGCGAGCAGGACTGCCCGAGCAGGAAACCTTATGCCCCGCCCCTCCGCAGCCACACGGGAGCCACTGCTAAGTTATCCCCCGGCATTCAGAAAATCTAAGTGCCAAAAAATAAGATTTTTTGACTCCGTGTTGTATAACCCGCCATTCGTGGGTACCATTCAACGCGTACGCAAACAAAAAGGGTTAATTCGCGTGGTATAACCGCGCGGCCCAAAAAGGAGGAGACAAGCATGTCGTCTTTGAAGCCGCTTGCAGATCGTGTTCTGGTCAAGCCCGACGAGGCCGAGCAGAAGACCGCTTCTGGTCTGTATATCGCCAGCAACGCCCAGGAGAAGCCGCAGCGCGGCACCATCGTTGCCGTTGGCGCCGGCAAGGTCAACGACAAGGGTGAGCGCATCCCCATGGACGTCAAGGTCGGTGACGTTGTCATCTACGGTAAGTTCGGTGGCAACGAGGTCAAGGTCGACGGCGAGAAGTATCTGCTGATGCGCGCCGACGACATCTACGCCGTCGTCGAGGCCTAGTCTCGTCAGAATCTCTGATTCGTCTTTGAACGCGATCGTCGCATAGGACTCGGAAGCGGCGACGCGAGTCACATTTCTTTTGGAGGATTACCTACCATGGCAAAGAACATTACGTTCAACACCGATGCCCGCGCTAAGCTTGCCAAGGGCGTCAACACTCTGGCCGACGCCGTTACCGTCACCATGGGCCCCAAGGGTCGCTATGTCGCGCTGCAGCGCACGTTCGGCGCCCCGACCATCACCAACGACGGCGTTTCTGTCGCCAAGGAGATTGAGCTCGAGGACAACATCGAGAACATGGGTGCCCAGCTGGTGAAGGAGGTTGCCACCAAGACGAACGACACCGTGGGTGACGGCACCACCACCGCAACCCTGCTCGCTCAGGCCATCGTCAACGACGGTCTGCGCAATGTCGCCGCTGGCGCCAACCCGCTGGCCATCCGTCGCGGCATCGACAAGGCTGTCAACGCCGCCGTCGCCGAGATGAAGAAGCAGGCCAAGCCGGTCGAGACCAAGGAGCAGATTGCTTCCGTCGGTACCATCTCCGCCGGTGACCCCGAGGTCGGCGAGAAGATCGCCGAGGCCATGGAGGTCGTGGGCAAGGACGGCGTCATCACCGTCGAGGATTCCCAGACGTTCGACATCACCATCGACACCGTCGAGGGCATGCAGTTCGACAAGGGCTATGTCTCCGCTTACTTCGTCACGGATAACGACCGCATGGAGGCCGTGATGAAGGATCCGTACATCCTCATCACCGACCAGAAGATCTCCAGCGTCCAAGACATCATGCCTGTTCTCGAGGCTGTCCAGCGCGCTGGCCGTGGCCTGCTCATCATTGCTGAGGACATCGACGGCGAGGCTCTGCCTACCCTGGTCCTCAACAAGATCCGTGGCGCCCTCAACGTCTGCGCCGTCAAGGCTCCGGGCTACGGCGATCGCCGCAAGCGCATCCTCGAGGACATCGCCGTCCTCACTGGTGGTCAGGCTGCTCTGGACGAGCTGGGCGTGAAGGTCGCTGACATCACCGCCGATATGCTCGGTACCGCTAAGTCCGTCACCATCTCCAAGGACAACACCGTCGTCGTCGGCGGCGCTGGCTCCAAGGAGGCCATCGATGCCCGCATCGCCCAGATCAAGGGCGAGATGGAGAACACCACCTCTGACTTCGACCGTGAGAAGCTCCAGGAGCGCCTGGCCAAGCTCTCCGGTGGCGTTGCCGTCATCAAGGTCGGCGCTGCTACCGAGTCCGAGCTCAAGGAGATCAAGCATCGCGTCGAGGACGCCCTGCAGGCTACCCGCGCTGCTGTCGAGGAGGGCATCGTCGCTGGCGGCGGCGTCGCCTTCATGGACGCTGCGCCTGCGCTCGATGCTGTCGAGATTGACGACCCCGAGGAGAAGATCGGCGTCGATATCGTCAAGAAGGCTCTGACCGCTCCGGTCGCTACCATCGCCAAGAACGCTGGCTTTGAGGGCGCTGTCGTGGTCGACAAGGTTGCCGAGCTGCCCGCCGGCCAGGGTCTCAACTCTGCCAACGGCGAGTGGGGCGACATGATCGAGATGGGCGTCCTCGACCCCGTCAAGGTCAGCCGCGTCACCCTGCAGAACGCTGCTTCTGTCGCCAGCCTGATCCTCATCACCGAGGCTACTGTCTCCGATGTGCCCAAGAACACTCAGCTTGAGGACGCTATCGCTGCTGCTACTGCTGGTCAGCAGGGCGGCGGTATGTACTAAGGCCGACAAGGTCTAGAACTCCCACCGGGAATCCGGGGGCGTGACGGGGGTTTCTCTCCGGAACGTCCTCGGACATGCAAAGGGGCTCCGCATCGCGCTTCGCGCTGCGGAGCCCCTTTGCGTCCTGCGGAATGTTCCGGAGAGAAACCCCCGTCACGCCCCCGGATTCCCTGCGTTTACGGCCTTGAGGTCGGCGTGGGCGGAGATCGTGGCTGATAGGGATACGTATCCCAGTTGCTGTTTCGCGCTTTGCGCGAAAGGCGCATCACTTTGGTGTGAGTGAGAGATGTGGTTGTTGCGGCAACTGATCCCCACCACAAATTACCCTCGGCGTACTTGCGCCCTTCTTCCCTCGTGCTACACTTGCAATTGCTGTTTCAGGGCGGGGTGGAATTCCCCACTGGCGGTAAATCGGGCGGTGCCAAAGGGGTGCCGTGGCGCAGGCGAGGCGTCTGCGACCGAGCCGATGAGTCCGCGACCCGTGTGTGCGTTGGTTCGCATGCCGGCTGAACTGGTGAGATCCCAGTACCAACGGTTAGAGTCCGGATGAAAGAGGCAGGTGATCTTATGTCTGAACAGTCGCAGCATATCCATTTTGAGAACACGAATAGGTGGAGCACCAAACAGCTCGTTACCATGGCGCTGATGTGCGCCTTGGGTGCCCTGTTTATGTACGTGCAGCTGCCCATCCTTCCTTCGGCGCCGTTTTTGACGTATGACCCGTCGCTGGTGCCGGCGATGGTGTGCGGATTTGCGTATGGCCCTGGTGCCGGCACTGCCGTTGCCGCCATGGCGATCGTTATCCATGCGCTCACCACGGGTGACTGGGTCGGCGCGCTTATGAACCTGGTTGCCACGCTGGGCTACATTCTGCCCGCGGCTATTGCCTACCAGAAGATGCATACCTATAAGGGTGCCGTGATTGGCTTGGTGCTCGGCGTTATTGCCGCTACGGCGTTGTCTATGGTCGCAAACCTTACCATTGGCGTATGGTTCTGGTATGGCTCGGTCGATGTGATCGCCCCGCTCATGATTCCTGCCGTGCTGCCGTTCAACCTCATCAAGACCGTGCTCAACTCGGTGTTGACGCTTGCGGTGTACAAGGCGGTCTCCAGCCTCATCACGCCCAAGAAGGATCAGGTCAAAGGTCGCGCATGATTGAGTGCCGAGGTGTTTCCTTTAGCTATGACGGTGCCGTACCGGCACTCGACGGCGTCGATCTGAGCATCGAGGACGGGGAGTTATTCTGCATCCTCGGTGGCAATGGGTCGGGCAAGTCGACGTTTGCCAAGCATCTGAATGCGCTGCTGCAGCCCGATGCGGGCACAGTACGCATCAACGGCATGGATGCGTCCGATCCCGAGCTGGTCTACGACATTCGTTCGACCGCGGGCATGGTATTCCAGAATCCCGATGACCAGCTGGTGGCAACGCTTGTCGAAGATGACGTTGCGTTTGGTCCCGAAAACCTTGGCGTGCCATCGGCACAAATTGCGCAGCGCGTACGTGAGGCGCTGAAGGGCGTGGGCCTGGTGGGCTTTGAGCGCCACGAGACCCATGCACTTTCGGGTGGCCAAAAGCAGCGCGTGGCGCTTGCCGGTGTGCTCGCCATGGAACCGCGCGTGCTCATATTGGACGAGGCTTCTTCGATGCTCGATCCGCGTGGACGCAAGGGCCTCATGAAGGCTTGCCGCGCGTTGCACGATCGCGGCATGACCATCGTGATGATTACGCACTTTATGGAAGAGGCCGCCGAGGCCGATCGTGTCGCGGTATTTCGGGCGGGGCACGTTGCCATGCTCGGTACGCCTGAGGAGATTCTGACGCGGGCAGATGAGCTCGCGGAGCTCAACCTGGATATGCCTGCGTCGTGCTGCTTGGGCACGGCGCTTCGTGCGAAGGGCGTGCCCGTTCATGCGCAGGTGCGCGAGGCGGATATGGTCGCCGAGATTGCGCAGGTATATGCCGACCGGAGTGGGGAAGACACCGCAGGGCGGCCTTCTGCATCTGATTCTCGTGTGCTCGACAACGTCTCCTCTGCAACCGACGGGACAGCCGTGTCGGAGCCCTTCATCGAGATTTCGCACCTCTCGCATAGTTACTCGCTGAGTGCCCGCGAGCGCCGTCGATGGCGCAAGCGCTCGGCCACTGCGGGCAAATCGAATAAACAGGCTCTCTGGGGCAACGACCCCAGCAGCCCGTGGGCGCTGCGCGATGTATCTCTGACGGTGCGTCGCGGCGAGTTCCTGGGCTTAGCAGGTCATACCGGTTCGGGTAAGTCGACGCTGGTCCAGCATCTCAACGGTTTGATTCGCCCCCAGGAGGGATTCGTTCGCGCGCTGGGGCTCGATCTGTCAAACAAGAAAGACGCCGCCGCGGTTAAGGCCAAGGTCGGCGTGGTGTTTCAATATCCCGAGCGTCAGCTGTTTGCCGAAACCGTGACGCAGGACGTGGCGTTTGGCCCGCACAACCTTGGCTTGCCGCAAGATGAAGTCGACCGTCGCGTCGAGTCGTCGCTCTCGCGCGTGGGCCTCGACCTTTCCACGGTCGGCGACAAGAGTCCCTTTGAGCTTTCGGGCGGTCAGCAACGGCGGGTGGCGTTTGCCGGCGTGCTTGCTATGGAGCCCGAGGTCCTGGTACTCGATGAACCCATGGCGGGGCTCGATCCGGCTGCGCGCAGGGATTTCCTTGAGCTTATCGATCGACTTCACCGCGATGGCCTGACCGTTGTCATGGTTTCACACAGCATGGATGACCTGGCCAATTGCTGCGACCGTATCGTCGTAATGAACGAAGGTGCGGTGTTTGCCGAGGGAACCCCCGCGCAGGTGTTTGCGCATGCCGATGAGCTCAAGTCGATCGGCTTGGGCGTACCTGCTGCTCAGCGCATGGCGTTGGCGCTCGCGGAGGCGGGCGTGCCGCTGCGTTGCGGCGGGCTCTATACGGTTGAGTCGCTGGCCGACGAGCTGGCAGATTTGCTGATCGGTCGCTCAGACGGTCCTTCTAACGTCGCGGACATTGCTAAATCCAAGACGGTCGCGCGAGAGGAGGGCTGCTAATGGAGGCGTTTTCGTTTGGCAGCTACTATCCCGGCGATAGTGCAATCCACCGCCTGGACCCGAGAACCAAGTTGCTCTTGGGCTTTGTGTTTTTGATCACGACGCTTACGGTCAGCGGCTTCCGCGGACTGGCACCGGTCGCAATTTTCGTCGTGCTGATCTATGCCGTGTCTCGGGTGCCGGTTCGTCGCGTTCTGTCGTCGATGGCGCCGCTGCTGGCAATCGTCGTCGTGGTCGCGGTGCTCAACTTGTTTACCGATCAGAGTGGGCGCATCCTGTGGCAGCTCGGCTTTCTGCGGATAAGCGAGGGCTCGCTGCATTCCGCCGCTTTTATGACCTGCCGTCTGACCTTGATGATGGCCTGTATGAGCGCTATTACGCTCACCACGCCTACGCTCGACCTCACCGCGGGCTTTGAGCGTCTGCTCGCACCGTTTGCGCGCGTGGGGCTCCCTGCGCATGAGCTCGGCATGATCATGGGCATCGCGTTGCGCTTTATGCCGCAGTTCGCCACCGAGATGAAGCAGACGGCGGACGCGCAGGCAAGCCGCGGTGCACGCGTAACGGGTGGCCCGCTCGGCGGCGTGCGTATGCTCGGCAGTGTGGCGATTCCACTGTTCACGGGCGTGTTCCGTCATGCCGAGACGTTGTCTGCCGCCATGGATGCCCGTTGCTATCATGGCGAGCAGGGGCGTACGCGGCTGCATGCGCTTATGTTTGGCCGCGTCGATGCGCTGGCCGCGGCGGCTATAGCGCTACTGGTGACAGTGGTTCTCGTTGTCAATCTGCAACTTGTTTAGGGCGCGATTCGAGCGCAAGAAAGGGATTCCTATGACCGACATCGACCGCACGGCCCAACTCGAGCGCGCCTGCACATACCTCAGACGCATCCCCGCGTGGTATCTGGCCACGACCGATGTGGCCGACGGGCATCAGCCCCGCGTGAGACCGTTCTCATTTGCCATGGTCGATGATGGCAAGTTGTGGTTCTGCACCTCGCGCGATAAGGACGTGTGGGCCGAGCTCAGCGCGAACCCCAAGTTTGAGCTTTCGGGCTGGAAACCGGGGGAGTGCTGGATCGTGTTAACTGGCGAGGCCGCGCTCGAGGACGATGCGGTGGTGAGCGACCGCGTTCGCGAAGCGGGTTTTAAGCACATGGTGGGCATCGGCGAGGAACACGAGAGTGCCAACGACGGCCGCCTTGCTTTCTTTTCGGTCCGCAACATTGCCGCGCGCTTCTGTGATATCGACGGCAGCGAGGAGCGCCTGGAGCTCTAGCTCACACAAACCAGACTCTCAAGCTGACTAGTACAGGAGGAAACGTGGACGGATTGAATACGGTTTTGGAGTATCTGACGTCGGTGCCGGCGTGGTATCTGGCGACGAGCGTGGACGGGCAGCCACATGTGCGTCCGTTCTCGTTTGCACAGATTCAGGACGGCAAGCTGTGGTTTGTGACAGCGCGCACTAAAGATGTGTGGCAAGAGCTGCTGCAAAACCAGCGCTTTGAGGCCACGAGTTGGTGGCCGGGCCATGGCTGGCTCATCTTGCGCGGGCGCGCTGGCTTGGATGACCGGGCTTTAGACGAAATGCGCGAAGCCGGGTGGAAGCATCTAGAGCGCCTGGGCGAGCACTATGAGGGGCCTAACGACCCCACGCTTGTCTTCTTTAGCGTCGAGGATCCCGAGGCTTTTATCTGTAATCACGACGAATGGGTGCCGGTCGAGCTCTAGCCAACCGGCTCATCCTAACAACTTGGTTTTCGCATGGGCGGGCCCCGTATTGCCCGGCGCCGTTAGGAGCGTCGGTCAATACGGGCCCGCTCTATTTGTCAATTCCTTCGAGTGAATGTGTCGGGATTGTTTCAATGCATGAATATGCAAAAGATTTGCGTATATATGCATCTTTTGGTGTTAAAGTTTCAACCCACTTCATAACGACGGCTGCGGGATGCGCATTGGTGCATAACTGCAGACAAGGAGTCTGATATGTCTGTAAAGGTTGGAATCGTCGGTGCGGCTGGATATGCCGGCGCCGAGCTCATTCGCCTCGTGCTCGGTCATCCCGAGTTTGAACTTGTTGCCATTACGTCCAACGCCGATGCCGGCCAGCCGCTGTCCGCGGTGTATCCGAGCTTTGCTGGCGTGAGCGATCTGGTTTTCACCACGCATGACGCCCCCGAGCTCAAGAGCTGCGATGCGGTTTTTCTTGCCGTGCCGCACACGGCTGCCATGGCACAGGTGCCCGCGCTGCTTGCATCGGGCGTCTCCTGCTTTGATCTTTCGGCCGACTACCGCCTGAACGACGCGTCCGTCTTTGAGACATGGTATGCCGCCGAGCATACGAGCCCCGAGCTGCTCAAGACCCGTGCCTTCGGTCTGCCCGAGCTGTTCTGCCAAGACTTGGAGACCGCCGCATCCGACCATGCTGACGGCAAACCCGTGCTGGTCGCCTGCGCCGGTTGCTATCCCACCGCAACGAGCCTTGCCGCCGCGCCCGCCGTGCGCGCGGGCTGGGTGGCCGAGAACGGCCCCGTGGTCGTCGATGCCATTAGCGGCGTGACGGGCGCCGGTAAGTCCTGCAACGCCCGCACCCATTTTTGTAGCGCGGACGAGAACCTGGAGGCCTATGGCGTGGGCAAGCATCGCCATACGCCCGAAATCGAGCAAATTCTGGGCCTAACCGACCGCGTCGTCTTTACTCCGCACCTGGCACCGCTCAAGCGTGGTTTGCTTTCCACGGTGACGATGCCGCTCGCGCCGCAGGCTATCGATACCTTGACCCTTGAGGATGTCGTCGACTATTACAAGCAGTTCTACGCCGGTCGCACCTTCGTACGCGTACTCGATGCCGGTCAGCAGCCCAAGACGGCTTCGGTCGTCGGCACCAACGCTGCCCAGATTGGCCTCGCGCTCAACAAGCGCGCGGGCGTGCTGGTTGCGACGGGCGCCATCGACAATCTATGCAAGGGCGCTGCGGGCCAAGCGGTCCAGTGCGCCAATATCGTCTTTGGCTTTGACGAGCGACGAGGCTTGCCCACAGTGGCGTGCCCGGTGTAGCACATTCGATTGTTAACGATTTGGTAGTCGGGCATCGAGTGGGGCGCCACTCTTAAGCTGGTCTCACGATCACGACTGGCATGGCGCACCAACCGATGTCCGCCTTTTTTGTTTGACATAAGGAGTCATAAAGACGATGAATACCGAGCTGTTTGATATCAAGATTCGCGCCGTCGAGGGTGGCGTTACGGCTGCGGCTGGTTTTAAAGCCGCAGGCATCCACGCGGGGTTCCGCAAGAACCCCGAGCGTCTGGATTACGCGCTCGTCGTGCCCGATAAACCCTGTCCCGGTGCCGGCGTGTTTACCACCAATCGCTTTTGCGCGGCGCCCGTGCAGGTGAGCCGTGCCAACCTGGGCGGTGCCGACAAGGGCTACGGTATCATCGCCGGCGTTTCGGTCAACTCTGGCAATGCCAACGCCGCCACGGGTGAGACCGGCCTTGCATGCGCGCGCGAGACGTGCAGCATCGCATCGCAGGTCATCGGCTGCGAGCCCCAGCAGATTCTGGTTGCCTCCACGGGTGTGATTGGCCAGATTCTGCCGATCGACACGTTTGAGACCGCCATTCCTGCTGCCTACGAGGCGCTCTCCGCCCACGGTGGCGCCGATGCCGCTCGCGCCATTATGACGACCGACACGCACTCCAAGGAGTACGCCGTATCCTACGTCAGTGAGGCTGCGGGTCATGCGGGCAATGTCTATACGGTAGGCGGAATGTGCAAGGGCTCGGGCATGATCATGCCCAACATGGCCACCATGATCGCAGTTATCACCACCGATGCCCCCGTCGAGCCTGCGGCACTTCATGCCCTGCTGCTCTCGACCGTCAAGCAGACCTTTAACAAGGTAACGGTCGATTCCGACACCTCGACCAACGACACCTGCATCATGCTTGCCTCCGGCGTCGCTGCCACAGATGCCGAGCCTATCGTCGAGGGCTCCGATGCCTTTGACGAGTTGGCGTTTGCCGTACACGAGGTGTGCGAGAGCCTGGCGCGCAATATCGCCGCCGATGGTGAGGGCGCATCTAAGCTTGTTACGGTCAACGTTACCGGCGCCGTGAACGATGAGGAGGCCGATATCGCCGCCCGTGCCGTTGCCAACTCGCCGCTCGTTAAGACCTGCATCGCCGGCCACGACTGCAACTGGGGCCGCGTTGCTATGGCGCTTGGCAAGTGCGGCGTGAAGTTTAATCAGGAAGACGTTTCCATCGACATGATGGGCATGCCTGTCTGTCGCGACGGTCTGACTGTTCCCTTTGACGAGGACGAGGCTCTGCGACGTTTTGAGGCGTCCGAGATTGTGATCTCGGCAGACCTGGGCGCGGGTGACGCGGCGACCACCGTGTGGACTTGCGACCTCACGCACGAGTACATCTCCATTAACGGCGACTACCGTTCCTAGATTCCAGGCACGCTGCGCATCTTGCCGCGATTGCGGACGGCGGAGCACGGCGCGATAACGATACGAAAGACGAGGCAGATTATGAAATTCGCACGCGATTGTCGTTCGAGCGAATCCAACGAAGCAACCGCGCAGCTGCTGTTCGAAGCGCTGCCGTGGATTAAGAACCTGACCGGTAAGACGGTCGTTATCAAGTACGGCGGTGCCGCCATGGTTGATGAGCGGCTGCGCCGCGACGTGATGAGCGACATCGTGCTGCTCAAGATCATCGGCATGCGCCCTGTTATCGTGCACGGTGGCGGCAAGGCCATCAACGAGGCGCTGAGCCACTACGACATCCCCGTCGAGTTTAAGAACGGCCAGCGCGTGACCACGCCGGCGACCATGGATATCGTGCGCGAGGTGCTGGGCGGCAAGGTCAACCAGGAGCTGGTTGCTGCCATCAACCACCACGGCAACCTGGCCGTGGGCGTGTCGGGCAGCGATGCCGGCACGCTCATCGCCGAGCCGCTCGACCCCGAGCTCGGTCGCGTGGGCAAAGTGACGCACGTCAACACCGACTATATCGAGCGCCTGCTCGATAGCGAGTACATCCCCGTCATCGCTACCGTCGCGGCGGGGGAGGACGGCGGTTTCTTCAACATCAACGCCGATACCGCCGCCGGTGCCGTTGCGGCGGCGCTGCATGCGCATAAGGCGATCTTTTTGACCGACGTCGACGGCCTGTACAAGGACTTTAGCGATAAAGACTCACTCATCTCCAACCTAACGCTCGACGAGGTTAACGAAATGCTCTACGGCGGCGAGGTCGATAAGGGCATGATTCCCAAGCTGCGTGCTGCCGTCGATGCGCTTGCCGGAGGCGTATTTCGCGCTCACATCATCAACGGTACCACGCCGCATTCGCTGCTGCTGGAGCTGCTGACCGATGCCGGCGTCGGTACCGTGATCCATTCCACCGAGATGGCTTACGAGTTCGATACACATCCGCATCCGCTTTCGACGTTTGCTGCGCGTTTGACCGAGAATCTCGACGAGGTCGAGAAGCTTCAGACGGTCTAGCCGACCCGCAGCCGCCCCATTTCTGCACCCATAGGCCTGCGCCGTCCGGCGCTCAACGAAAGGCATCCCATGTCACTTGCAGCTCAGCAATCGCTTGAATCCCATTACGTTATGCATACCTTTGGCCGCTCTCCGGTCGAGTTTGTCGAGGGCCACGGCATGAAACTCACCGGCGACGATGGCCGTGAGTACCTCGACTTTCTTGCTGGCATCGGCGTGTGCAGCCTGGGTCATGGCGACCCGGCTGTGCTCTCGGCGCTCGAGGCACAGACCAAAAAGCTCATGCATGTCTCCAATTACTTCTACATTGAGCAGCGCGGACAGGTCGCGGCGCTGCTGTCCAAGCTTGCTAACGACGACGTAGATGGTGCGCGCGTGCTTGCCGATGCCATTGCCGCCGGCGATGAGACCACGGCAGCTGCTCTTGGTGCCCCGGCTGCGGACGAGCAGGTGTGGGAGACCTTCTTTGCCAACTCCGGCGCCGAGGCCAACGAGGGCTCGATGAAGCTCGCGCGCCTGTACGCCAAGCGTGCCGGTAATGGCGGCAACACCATCGTGTGCATGCGCGGCGGCTTCCACGGCCGTACGCTCGAGACCATTGCCGCCACCATGCAGGATTGGCTGCAGGACAGCTTCCGCCCGCTGCCGGGTGGCTTTGTGGCCTGCACGCCCAACGATGTCGATGAATTGCGTGCGATCTTTAAGCAGCTGGGCAGTGAAATTTGCGCCGTGATGCTCGAACCGATCCAGGGTGAGAGCGGTGTGCACCCCATGACCGAGGAGTTTATGGCGGCAGCGCGCGACCTGGCACACGAAGTGGGCGCCGTGCTTATCGCCGACGAGGTCCAGTGCGGTATCTTCCGCACGGGTAAGCCGTTTGCGTTCCAGACCTATGGCGTGGAGCCCGACATCATGAGCCTTGCCAAGGGCATTGCTGATGGCGTGCCCATGGGTGCCGTCGTCGCAAAGAAGGAGATTGCCGACGTGTTTGAGCCGGGCGACCACGGCTCGACCTTTGGCGGTAGCTGCTTGGCCATCGCGGCGTGTGCCGCGACGCTCTCCGCGCTCGTGCGCGGCGATTATGCCGACCACGCTGCCAAGGTGGGCGCCTATATGGAGGCAAAACTCGCCAAGTTACCGCATGTTACCGATGTGCGCGGTCGCGGCTTGATGCTCGGCTGCGACCTGGATGATGCCGCGGGCGACGCGCATGATATTGTTGCCCGCGCGCTGGCCGCCGGTGCCGTGATTAACGCTACGGGTGCCCATACGCTGCGTTTCCTGCCGCCGCTCGTGTGCGAAGAGGCCGACGTGGACAGCCTAATCGAGATCCTGGCGGGTGTCTTGGGCTAACGCGGCGCAATAACTCAATTTGGACCGGGTTCCGGACTGCGGACGTGCCATATGCGGCACGATTCGGCGGTCTGGAGCCCGTTTTGCCATAAATCTGCAATGGCCAGGAGAGCCTTTGGACAAAAAATGCCAAATATGAGTACTGTCACCAGTTGAATCTCATATGAAACCGACTACCTAGGATTAGTTAGACCACACATGTTCAGTTATGTTAATGGGAAAACAGCTAGTAAAGGCTTCAAATCGCTGATTCAGAGCTAGATTTATCCAGCGAAACCCAAAAATCGCTGCTACAAAATTGGTAACAGTACTCATTTTTGCCATTTTTTGGCCACGGCCTTTGTGACGGACGTGCTGGCGGGTTCGAATCCCTCTGCGATGGGCCCAAAAAAGAAAGGCCTCCATCACTGGAGGCCTAACAAATCAGTGGTGGGCGATGAGGGATGTCGCGTGCGGCTGACGCCGCCCGCTCTCGCTTCGGGCCTACGGCCCTCGCGTGCTGCGCTGGAAAACGCTTCGCGTTTCCTCAGCTTCGCACCCTTCCGGGTTCGAATCCCATGAAATAGGCCCAAACAAAAAACGGTCCCCTTTCGAGGACCGTTTCCAAATCAGTGGTGGGCGATGAGGGATTCGAACCCCCAGCCTTGTGCGTGTAAAGCACCTGCGCTAACCGTTGCGCCAATCGCCCGTGCGGAGAGAGTATAGCAAAACAATCGCCTCATTCATCTCATATCCATTAAAGGTAACCGGCGCGTGTCGGCGCGGAGCTGATTCAGTTGAGATTGCCTGAACATTCCGCCCCTCTTTACGCCCTCGGGTATACTCAAAAGCTACTGATTCGATTTGATGCCCAGCAACAGCAGAGGGGATAGTATATGTGCGGTTTTGTCGGTTTTGTCGGTGGGACGGATAACCAATCCGAGGTGCTCACCAAGATGATGGACCGCATTGTCCATCGCGGTCCCGACATGGGCGGTCAGTTTATCGACGGCCGCGTTGCCCTCGGCTTCCGCCGCCTGTCGATCCTCGACCTGACCGAGGCTGGCGCCCAACCCATGGCCAACGAGGACGGTAGCGTCGTCATTGTCTTCAACGGCGAGATCTACAACTTCCAAGAACTCCGTTCCGAGCTCGAGGCCAAGGGCTACCAGTTCCACTGCGGCGCCGACACCGAGAGCCTCCTGCACGGCTACGAGGAGTGGGGCGAGGCAGTACTCGATCGCTTGCGCGGTATGTACGCCTTCGTCATCTGGGACAAGAAGAAGAACAAGCTTTTTGGCGCCCGCGATATCTTTGGCATCAAGCCGCTCTACTACTATCCCATGGCCGATGCGGGCGACGGCGCTCCGGGCGTGCTCTTTGGTTCCGAGATCAAGAGCTTCCTGGACTACCCGCACTTCCACAAGGCGGTCAACAAAAAGGCCCTGCGTCCGTACATGACGCTGCAGTATTCGGCAACCGAGGAGACCTTCTTCGAGGGTGTCTACAAGCTGCCGCCGGCGCACTACTTTACCGTAGACATCCCGACCGGCAAGATGAACATCGAGCGCTACTGGGATTGCGATTACTCTGCCGTCGAGAAGCCGTTCGAAGAGTATGTCGATGAGCTGGACGAGGTCGTGCACGAGAGCGTCGAGGCCCATCGCATCGCCGACGTCAAGGTCGCGTCGTTCCTCTCCGGCGGCGTCGACTCCAGCTACATCGCCGCTTGCCTCATGCCCGACAAGACCTTCTCGGTGGGCTTCGATTACAAGAATTTCAACGAGACCAACTACGCCAAGGAACTTTCCGATAAGCTCGGCGTCGAGAATGTCCGCAAGATGATTACCGCCGACGAGTTCTTCGGTGCGCTCGAGGACATCCAGTATCACATGGACGAGCCGCAGTCCAACCTATCTTCCGTGCCGCTGTGGTTCTTGGCCGAGATGGCCCGCAAGGACGTCACCGTCGTGCTTTCGGGCGAAGGCGCCGACGAGCTCTTTGGCGGCTACGCCTACTACGAGGACACGGTTCCGGTCCGCAAGTACAAAAAGATGGTGCCGCTGCCCATCCGTCGCGCGCTCGGTAACCTGGCGCTGCATATGCCGTACTTCAAGGGACATAACTTCCTGGTCAAGGGTGCCGAGATCCCCGAGAAGTCGTTCCTGGGACAGGCTCTGGTATGGCCGGAGCGCGAGGTCGACGGCGTGCTCAAGCCCGAGTACAACACCGGCGATGGCGCCTTCGAGCTTGCCGCTCCCATCTATGCGCGCGTGAAGGGTCAGCCCGAGCTGGTCAAGAAGCAGTACCTGGACATGAACATGTGGCTCCCGGGCGACATTCTGCTCAAGGCCGACAAGATGTGCATGGCGCACTCGCTGGAGCTGCGCGTGCCCTTCCTGGACCGCAAAGTCATGGAGTTCGCCGAGCACATTCCCGACCGCTACCGCATCAACGAGAACGGCAACAAACAGGTACTCCGCCACGCTGCCAACAAGTCGCTGCCCGATGAGTGGGCCACCCGTCCCAAGGTGGGCTTCCCGGTGCCGATTGTCTACTGGCTGCGCGAGCAAAAGTGGTACGACTATGTCAAGGAGTACTTCACCGCGCCGTGGGCAAGCGAGTTCTTCGATACCGACGAGCTCATGCACCTGCTCGATCTGCACTTTGCGGGCAAGGGCGATTTCCAGCGCAAGATCTATACGCCGCTCGTGTTCCTGGTGTGGTACAAGCGCTTCTTTATCGACGAGGACCAGCCCGCTGTTCAGGCTGCCTAGCCTCGGCTTACGAACGCCTGCGCGTAACGGCTCCTCCGGGAGCCGTTTTTGCGTGGGTGCGTTTCAGTTACTATAAAAACCGTCCCTGCCAAATGGCTGAGAAAGGTGAAAGATGCACCATTCGGATTCCGCGACCGTGACCACGGTCGATACGCTTGCCAAGCTTCTCGATGTGTGCGGCGAGCTGCGCGCATCAGAGCAGGTTGACGAGCGTGCCGTGACCGGCTGCTCGTTTGATTCGCGCGCGGTCTCGGCAGGTGACGTGTTCTTTTGCAAAGGTGCTGCCTTTAAGCCCGCGTTTTTGAGCATGGCGCTCGATGCGGGTGCCGTCGCATTTGTGTGCGAAGAGTCGCTGGTCGAGTCTCTGGAGCCGCTGGCGCAGGAGAGCGGTGCTGCGATGCTGGTTGTTGATAGCGTTCGCACGGCCATGGCCCTGTTGCCGCCGGAGGTCTACGACCGTCCCGACCACGACGTCAAGATCGTGGGCATCACCGGTACCAAGGGAAAGACCACGGCCGCTTTTATGCTTCAGTCCATCATCAAGGCAGCGGGCGAATCCTGCGGCATGATCGGCTCGGTGAGTACCGACGATGGCATCGAGTGCTACGAGAGCACCAATACTACGCCCGAGGCCCCCGAGGTCTGGCGCCATATCGCCAACTGCCGTGAGTCCGGTCGCCAGTCCATGGTCATGGAGGTCTCGAGCCAGGCGCTCAAGTACCAACGCGTCGAGAATCTGCCGTTTGACGTGGCGTGCTTCCTCAACATCGGTCGTGACCACATCTCGCCGATCGAACACCCCACGTTTGAGGATTATTTTGAGAGCAAACTCAGGATCTTTGACCAGGCAAAGACCGCCGTGGTGAATCTGGGCACCGAAGAGGTTGACCGTGTGCTGGAGGCAGCGTCGACGGCCGAGCGCTTGGTGACCGTTGGCGTCGAGCATCCCGAGGCAAGCCTGTGGGCGAGCGATGTGCGCATGGTCGGCTTTAGCATCGAGTTCAACTTGCATGGCCTGTGTGCCGACGAGTTCGAGGCGGGGGAGAAGATCCTGCTGGGTATCGCGGGAGACTTTAACGTGGAGAACGCGCTGGTCGCTATCGCCGCTGCGCACGAGATCGGCATCGGTATCGATGCCATCAAGAAGGGCCTCTCCAAGCTTCGTGTGCCGGGCCGTATGGAGGTCGTGGAGTCGAAGGACGGCCGCGTGATCTGCGTCGTTGACTATGCGCACAACCAGCTTTCGTTCCGTTCGCTTTTCTCGTCGGTCAAGCGCGCGTTTCCCACTAGCCCCGTCATTGCAGTGTTTGGCGCTGCCGGCGGCAAGGCGCAGGAGCGCCGCGAGCAGCTTCCGCGCGAGGCCGCACCATATTCCGACCTGATGATTTTTGCCAACGAGGACCCGGCTCACGAGGACCCGATGAAGGTCTGTCGCGAGCTTGCCGAACATGTTCCCGACGATACGCCGAACAAGATCATCCTCGATCGCGAAGCCGCTGTGCATGCGGCGTTCAAGGCAGCGCGCGAGGAGTACGTCAACCCCGATGCTCCCACCATTGTCTTGCTGCTGGCAAAGGGTGACGAGGAGCTCATGCACGTGGGCGACGAGTTCGTGCCCATCGAGAGCGACCTTTCGTTGGCCAATCGCCTGATCGATGTTACCCAGTTTGACTAATGAACCATGATGGCGGCGGCGCCCTGAGTGCGCTGTCGCCATAAGCGTGTTCCCTCAATCAAAACATGCCGTCCAAGTCCAAACCCTTCTACGTAAACGGAGTAACCATGTCCCACAACACCCTGCCGACCGTCGCCGAGCTTTCGGGCGAGATGCGCGAGCGCTTGGCCAAGGTTAAGTACGTCTTTACCGACCTGGATGCTACGATGCTCGCACCCGGCTCGTGCGTGCTGCGCGACAACGACGGCAACCCCTCGACCAAACTCGTCGAGGCCGTCGTGGCACTTGCCCGCGCTGGTATTCAGGTGGTTCCCACCTCGGGCCGCAACCGCACCATGATCCACGAGGATGCGCGCGTGCTCGGCCTCAACTCCTACATTGGTGAGATGGGCGGCCTGGTCATGTACGACCTCAAAGCCAACGATTGGGAGTATCTGACCGGCGACATGCCCTACGACCCCTCTTGCGGTCTCACGCCGCACCAGGTGATCGAGCAGACCGGCGTGTGCGAGAAGATCCTCGCCCGCTGGCCGCACAAGATCGAGTATCACAACGACATGTCGACCGGCTACAAGTACCGCGAGGTCACCGTCGGCATGCGCGGCGACATCCCCGATGACGAGGCACAGGCCATCCTCGACGAGGCCGGCTGCGGTCTGGTCTGGGCTTGCAACGGCCATCTGACGCATCTGTCCAAGCCGACGACGCTCGAGCTCGATCGCGTCGAGGACGGTCGCGCCTTCAACATCAACCCCGCGGGCCTCAACAAAGGCGTCGCCATTGCGCGCTTCTGCGAGCACCTAGGGATCGAGCGCGAGGAGACGTTGGCGCTCGGCGATTCCGAGTCCGACTTCTACATGGCCGATCACGTGGGCACGTTCTGCCTGGTCGAGAATGGCCTGACGAGCGCCGGTGCGCCCGAGTTCTTGGCTGCTTGCGAGAACGCTTTCGTTACGCGCGGCAAAATTGTCGACGGTTGGGCGGCGACGGCAGAGCTGCTGGTCGCGGCGCGTTCGTAGCGCGGCGTCGCCGCACTTGGACATGTCTTTTCGAGAGAGACTGGTGAGGTAATGTCCGATATCGAGAATCTGGCAGGCGACACGCGCCCGATTGGCGTGTTCGATTCTGGTTTGGGCGGTCTGACGGTTGCGCGCGCCATCGCGACGGCGCTGCCGCATGAGTCCGTCTACTACTTCGGCGACACCAAACGCTGCCCCTACGGCACGCGCACCGAGGATGAGGTGCGCTCGTTTGCGTTGCAGGCGGGCCGTTGGCTGTCGAAGCACGACGTCAAGATTATGGTCATCGCCTGCAACACGGCGACAGCTGCGGCCTTGCGTCTGGCCCAGCAGGTGCTCGACGTTCCCGTGATCGGCGTGATCGCGCCGGGTGCCCGTGCGGCAATCAACAGCACCCGCTCGCGTCGCGTGGGCGTGCTCGCCACCAACCTCACCATTCGCTCGGGCGCCTACACGCGCGCCATTCAGGATCTAGATGCCGGCGTCGATGTATACGGCTGTCCTGCCTCGAGCTTTGTCGAGGTTGTCGAACACGAGCTCGCCTCGGGTGCACATCTGCAAGAACAGTGGCTTGAGAACGAGGACATCTTCGATACGCCTGCCGTGCGTGCACTGGTGGGTGCCACGGTTGAGCCGCTGCGCGACCACGGTATCGATACCGTGGTGCTCGGCTGTACGCATTTTCCGCTGTTGGTGGGACCTATCCGCCATGCGCTGGGGCCTGGGGTGCGCGTCGTGAGTTCCGCCGAGGAGACCACGCGCGAGCTGACCGACATCCTTACGCGCCGCGAGCAGCTGGCGGGCGACGCCGCCGAGCCGCAGCATCGTTTTGCCACGACGGCCGATAACATTGCCGAGTTTGCGGTGGCGGGCAGCTTTATCTTTGGTCAGCCGCTCAAGAGCATTGAGCATATCGATATCGATGAGCTGAAATAGATGTAAGGCCGCCGCCAAAGTCTTCGCCACACCTTTTGCCGAAAGGATTTTTCTATGGAGTACATGCAGGTCAACCGCGCCAACGGTCGCGCCGCCAACGAGTTACGCCCCGTTAAGCTCACCCGTGGCGTCATGAAGCACGCCCACGGTTCGTGCCTGGCCGAGTTTGGCGACACGCGCGTGCTGTGTGCCGCCACTATCGAGGAGGGCGTGCCGGGCTGGCGAAAGGGAGCTAAGGCCGGCTGGGTGACCGCGGAATACGCCATGCTGCCGGCGTCGACCGGCAAGCGCTGCAAGCGCGAGCACGCCAACCGCAAGGGCCGCTCCATGGAGATCGAGCGCCTCATTGGCCGCAGCCTGCGTACCGTCGTTAACATGAAGGCGCTCGGCGAGTACACCGTCACCGTCGACTGCGATGTGATCCAGGCCGATGGCGGCACGCGTACAGCGAGCATCACCGGCGCCTGGGTGGCGCTGCGCGACGCCCTCGCCATGTGGGTCGAGGCGGGCAAGATCGAGCGCATCCCGCTTACCGGCCAGGTGGCCGCCATCTCCATGGGCGTTGTCGACGGCAATACGCTGCTTGACCTCGATTATTCCGAGGACAGCCATGCCGAAGTCGACATGAACCTCGTCGCCACCGACACCGGTGAGATGATCGAGCTCCAGGGCACCGGCGAGCAGGCGCCCTTTGACCGTAAGCGCCTCAACGCCCTGCTCGACCTGGGCGACAAAGGCATCGCCGAGCTCATCGAGCTCCAGCGCCAGGCCCTCGCCTAACCTACCAAAAAGTGACAGGTTTATTTTGGCAGGTTTTATCTGGGAAAACGTCGAAGTATAAGACTGCCGTTGATTGAGAGGGGAGAGGCGGAGGCCCTCGTCGCCCTCGGCGCGGCATTGCTATAGAGACAAGGAGACCACTCATGGCACTTGAGAAGATCGACATCGACACCCTCGACCCGGCGGCGACCATTGTCGTGGCAACGGGTAACGCCCATAAGCTCACCGAGATCGAGGCCATTTTGGGCAAGGTCATGCCCGAGGTTCGCTTTGTGGCGCTCGGCCAGCTGGGCGATTTTGAGGACCCCGAGGAAAACGGCACGACGTTTTTGGAGAACGCCATCATCAAGGCGCAGGCTGCCGTCGAAGAGACGGGGCTCATGGCCATTGCCGACGATTCGGGCCTGGTCGTCGACGCACTGGACGGTGAGCCCGGTGTGTATAGCGCGCGCTACGCGGGCGTTCACGGCGACGATGCCGCCAACAACGCCAAGCTGCTCGTGAATCTGGAGGGCGTGGCCGACGAGGACCGCACTGCGCGCTTTATGAGCGTCGTCGCGCTCATCGATACGGACGGCCTGGTCACCTATGGCGAGGGCGCCTGCGAGGGGGTTATCGCGCACGAGGGTCGCGGCGATCACGGCTTTGGCTACGACCCGCTGTTCCTGCCGGTCGATACGCCGGGCAAGACTATGGCCGAGCTCACGGCGGACGAGAAGAACGCCATCAGCCATCGATTCCATGCGCTCGAGCACCTATCCGCCAAACTGACGGGCGAGGAGTAAGCCGTGCGTGCGGTGGTGCAGCGCGTACTCAATGCCGGCGTGACAGTCGACGGCGAGTGCGTGGGCAAAATTGGGCGCGGCTATCTGGTGCTGTTGGGCGTGGGCCACGGCGACACGCGCGCCGAGGCTGATAAGTTGTGGGGCAAGCTCCGCGGCTTGCGTATTAACGAGGACGAGAACGGTAAGACCAACCTGGCACTTGCCGATGTCGACGGCGAGGTTCTCGTAGTGTCGCAGTTCACGCTGTTCGCCGATTGCCGTCACGGCCGCCGCCCATCGTTTACCGATGCCGGCGCCCCCGATGTTGCCAACGAGCTCTACGAGTACTTCCTGACGCTCGTTCGCCAAGATGTCGAACACGTGGCGCACGGCATCTTTGGCGCCGATATGAAAGTCGACTTGGTCAACGACGGCCCATTCACCATCGTCCTCGATACCGACAATCTGTAAGTAGCCAAATTAGCTACTTGCGCGTGTTTGTAACAGGGTGCTATAGTATTAGAGTTTTGTCTATCTTAGGGGTATTATCCCCTTTTTGAATTGCACCTTCTGGAGGCCCTGTTCATGGAAGAGATGGAAGTCAATCACGTCGACGACATCCACGAGAAGCTGACCGATATGGTGGGCGATCGCGTCAAGGTGAAGGCCAACATGGGCCGCACCCGCGTCGTCGAGCGCATGGGCACCATCAAGAGCGTCCACCCCGCCGTCTTTATCGTCGAGGTCGACGAGCGCCGCGGCCGCAAGTCGCGTCAGTCCTACCAGTATATCGATGTCCTCACCGGGCAGGTCGAACTGTTTGACCCCGAGAGCGGCGAGCATATCTTTACCCCGCTCGGCAACCAGCTCGAGGAGCACTAGCGGTGACCGATCGGTCCCTCACCCTTACCGCGCCGGCAAAGATCAACCTCTACCTGGGGGTTCATACCGAGCGCGATGACCGCGGCTACCACAGGGTCGATTCCCTGATGGCAGCTGTCGGTCTTTCCGATACCGTGACGGTTACGCCGGCACAGGCGCTGACCGTCCAGACGGTTCCGGCATCAGATTTTCCCATGCAAAAGAATACGGCGTATCGGGCTGCGGTTGCTATGGCCGAGCATTATGGTCGCGAGGCAAACATCTGCGTGACGATTGAGAAACGCATTCCATTGTGCGCCGGCTTGGGCGGTCCCTCGACGGATGCTGCCGCGGTCATTGTCGCCTTGGCGGAGCTCTGGGGCATTGATCGCACCGACCCAGCGCTCGACGACATTGCGCGGGGCATTGGTGCTGACGTCCCGTTCTTTTTGCACGCGAGCCCTGCGTTCTACGTAGGTGGGGGAGACGTGCTGGCAACTGAGTATCCCGCGCTGCCCGCAACGCCCGTCGTGTTGGTCAAGCCGCGCGAGGCGAGCGTTTCGACAATTGAGGCCTATCGACGTTTTGACGAGGCCCCGGTGCCTGCAGACAAGCCCGGCGCGATAGCTTCTGCCTTGCGTTCCGGTGATGCCGAGACGGCATATGCGCTCATCCATAACAACCTGGGTGTCATTTCCGCACAGATGGAGCTGCAGATTCAAACGGTTCTCGATTGGCTGCGTAAACAGGACGGCACCGTTGCTGTAGATGTGTGCGGATCGGGCGCCTGCTCGTTTGCCATTTGCGACACCGCCGCCACGGCCGAAAGGCTTGCCGACGCTGCCCTGCAAAACGGCTGGTGGTCCTGCGCGACGGAGCTCATTCCCAACACGGTTCTCATCGAAGTGCCAAAGAAGTAAAAATTTCTCTAGCACACGACGGAAATCTTTGTTACTATAGTCGAGCTAACGGGTTGTGGCTCAGTTTGGTAGAGCACTGCGTTCGGGACGCAGGGGTCGCTGGTTCAAATCCAGTCAACCCGACCAGAGCATGAGGAGGGACCGCTTCTTGCGGTCCCTTTTTTTAGCTATTGTTGTGATACCGCGATACCCGCGGTATACTCATTCGAGCTTGTCTCGCTGTATTGTGGAGGTCTACATGTTTGGACTGAGGGCTCCTGAGCTCATCATTATTCTCTTCGTTGTCCTGATTATCTTCGGGCCCAAGAACCTGCCGAAGCTCGGCAAGTCCCTCGGCTCTACCGTCAAGAATATCCGCGAGGGTATGGAGGGCGACGATAAGGCCGAGACCAAGCAGGCCGAGGAGGTCGTGGTCGAGCAGTCCGAGGAGGACAAGGAGATCGCTGAGCTCGAGGCCAAGCTCGCTGCTGCCAAGAAGAAGCAGGCAGAGGACAGCGACGCGGACGCAGAGTAGTCCCATCCCTTTGGGGTGAGCACCTGACCGGCTTGCCCGCAGGCTAGCCGGTCTTTTTCGTTTTATTGACAGTTGATTGTTTGATCAGAGTTGGGGAGATATCCGTATGGACGCAAGCCAGATCGTACTGACCGCTGAGGGCCGCCAGAAGCTCGTCGAGGAGCTCGCTTGGCGTGAGGGCGATTACGCCAAGGAGATCGTCGAGGACATCAAGGAAGCCCGCGCGTTCGGCGACCTTTCGGAGAACTCCGAGTACGATGCCGCCAAGGACAAGCAGGCCCAGAACGCCGCTCGTATTGCCGAGATCCAGGCCATCCTCGCCAACGCTCAGGTTGCTGCCACCACGGGCGATCTGACCGTCTCCATCGGTTCCACCGTTTCTCTGATTGATCCCAACGGTGAGGTCATGGAAGTCACGCTCGTCGGTACCACCGAGACCAACTCGCTCGAGCACAAGATTTCCAACGAGTCTCCGGTCGGTCACGCCATCATCGGTCACGGCGAGGGCGACTCCGTCGAGGTCGTTACGCCTTCCGGCAAGACTCGCGTCTACACCATCGCCAAGATCGCACGCTAGACCACGGTCCCGCGTAAAGGTATGTTTTCGCTCCCTGGGACCGAATCCTGGGGAGCGTTTTAGTTTGAGGAGCTAACTTATGGCAGAGAACCAGAACGCCGCCGATCAGGCATCGACGCTCAACGACGAGCGCGCCACCCGCCTGGCCAAGCGCGCCGCCCTGTTCGAGGCGGGCCAGAACCCCTATCCCGAGCACTCTGAGCTTGAGGACTACGTCGCCGATATCGAGGCTAAGTACGCCGAGCTTGCCGATGGCGAGGACACCGAGGACGTCGTGAAGATCGCCGGCCGTGTGGTCGCCAAGCGCGGTCAGGGCAAGATTATGTTCATCGTCGTGCGCGATGCGACTGCCGAGATTCAGCTGTTCTGCCGCATCAACGACATGGACGAGGCTGCCTGGAATACGCTCAAGTCCCTCGACCTGGGCGACATCTTGGGCGTGACCGGCGTGGTTGTGCGCACCCAGCGCGGCCAGCTTTCCGTTGCCCCTAAGAGCGCGACCCTGCTTGCCAAGGCCGTACGTCCGCTGCCCGAGAAGTTCCACGGTCTTTCCGACAAGGAGACCCGCTATCGCCAGCGCTATGTCGACCTGATCGCCAACGACGACGTTCGCGAGACGTTCCGTAAGCGTTCGCAGATTCTCTCCACCTTCCGTCGCTTTATGGAGTCCGACGGCTACATGGAGGTCGAGACCCCCATCCTGCAGACCATCCAGGGCGGCGCTACTGCCAAGCCGTTCATCACGCACTTCAACGCGCTCGATCAGGAGTGCTACCTGCGCATTGCTACCGAGTTGCACCTCAAGCGCTGCATCGTCGGCGGTTTTGAGCGCGTGTTCGAGATCGGCCGTATCTTCCGTAACGAGGGCATGGATCTTACCCACAACCCCGAGTTCACCACGATGGAGGCCTACCGTGCCTTCTCCGACCTCGAGGGCATGAAGGCGCTCGCCCAGGGTGTCATCAAGGCGGCTAACAAGGCCATCGGCAACCCCGAGGTTATCGAGTACCAGGGCCAGACCATCGACCTTTCTGGTGAGTGGGCCAGCCGTCCCATGACCGACATCGTCTCCGACGTGCTCGGCAAGCAGGTCACCATCGACACGCCGGTCGAGGAGCTTGCTGCCGCCGCGCGCGAGAAGGGCCTGGAGATTAAGCCCGAGTGGACTGCTGGTAAGATCATCGCCGAGATTTACGATGAGCTGGGCGAGGACACCATCGTCAACCCGACCTTCGTGTGCGATTATCCCATCGAGGTCAGCCCGCTCGCCAAGCGTTTTGAGGACGACCCGCGCCTGACGCATCGCTTTGAGCTGGTTATCGCCGGCCACGAGTACGCCAACGCGTTCTCCGAGCTCAACGACCCGGTCGACCAGGCCGAGCGCTTTGCCGCTCAGATGGCCGAGAAGGCTGGCGGCGACGACGAGGCCATGGAGTACGACGAGGATTACGTGCGCGCCCTCGAGTACGGTATGCCTCCCGCGGGCGGCATCGGCATCGGTATCGACCGCGTGGTCATGCTGCTCACCAACCAGGCTTCTATCCGCGACGTACTGCTGTTCCCGCACATGAAGCCCGAGAAGGGTTTCCAGTCCGGTGCCGCTGCTGCCAAGGCTGCCGAGGCCGGCAACACCGCGAGCCCCTTCGTCAAGCCGCTCAAGCCCACGGTCGATTATTCCAAGATTGCCGTCGAGCCGCTGTTTGAGGAGTTCGTCGACTTTGATACCTTCTCCAAGAGCGATTTCCGCGCCGTGAAGGTCAAGGCATGCGAGGCCGTCAAGAAGTCCAAGAAGCTGCTGAACTTTACGCTCGACGACGGCACCGGCACCGATCGCACCATCCTCTCCGGCATTCACGGTTATTATGAGCCCGAGGACCTGGTCGGCAAGACCTTGCTCGCCATCACCAACCTGCCTCCGCGCAAGATGATGGGCATTCCCAGCTGCGGCATGCTCATCAGCGCTATCCACGAGGAGGATGGTGAGGAACGTCTCAACCTGATCCAGCTCGACGCTTCCATCCCTGCCGGCGCAAAGATGTACTAACTAGTTACGCGGTTCTACGAACCGCGTAACGGCTCGACGCTGCGCGGGCCGCATTTGGACAATCTGACGTTCAACTTCAAGGGCGCGACCAGAAGGTCAGCGCCCTTTCGTTTCACGTCACCTTGTCTCAAATGCGGCCCGCTCGCTGACTTATGTTCAACCTATGGTGTCATCTCGCCCTAAAAGGACCTTGCTCGCTCTGGCGGGCTTTCGCTGTCGTTGCCAAGGCACCGGCGTTGCCTTGGCCGTCAATAGTCATTGGGGACGTTCTTAAACGACTACCCAACGGCTATTGTGCACATGGCTCGCATGATAGCCGTCTCTTTTATGTTTCCTTTAGCCATCGCTGCCTAGGATGGGGGTTAGTCGGCAGGAAGGGAGCGTCTATATGGACGACGCGAGCGATCGTGCAATCGAAGAGGACATGCTCGATCAGTTCAACTATTTTGATGATGAGGACGAGGAATTGACCGATCGTCGCGAGCCGGCGGCGCTCGATGCTTTCGACCTTGTTGATGAAGGGCCCGACGAGGACGAGGTCGAATCGACGGAACCCCCACAGCCTTCGCACCATGATTCGTTGCTCTCAAGAGTCCCCATGCACCACGGTGTCCGTGCCGGCGCCCTCCATATGAAAACCGACTGGCGCCAGATCGTGACGGCAGGCGATGAGCTTGCCGTCGATGCGCCGCTCACCGATAAATCATCCATCATCTGCCGCACCGGCATGCTTATGCTGGCAAGCGGAACAGGTGCCTGGCGCGTGCGCGATACCATGAATCGTGTTGCTGCCGTACTCGGCGTCACGATTCACGTCGACCTGAGTCTTCTGTCGTTTGAGTGCACTTGCATCGAAGATGGCCACTGCTTTAACGAGGTTGTCAGCCTGCCCACAACGGGAGTCAATACCCATCGCATTTGGATGATGGAGAGTTTCCTCAAGGAAATCGAGACCTATGGTCGTCGCTTCACGGTACACGAGTATCACGAGATGCTCAGGACCGTTGAGAGCTCAAAGCCCGATTACTCTCCCTGGCAACAGGGCCTTGCGGCAGCCTGTGCTTGCGGCGCCTTCGTCTTTTTGCTCGGCGGCGGTCCTATCGAGATGGCCTGTGCATTCGTAGGCGCTGGTGTCGGCAACTTCGCTCGCTCCCATATTCTCAAGCAGGGTCTTGGCCAGTTTAGCGCGCTGACGACGGGCGTTGCGCTCGCTTGCGTTTCGTATCTGCTGGCATTGCTCGGCCTTGGCCAGGTCGTACCGGGGGCAATGTCGCACCAAGAAGGCTATATCGGCGCCATGCTCTTTGTGATTCCCGGCTTTCCCCTCATTACGGCAGGCCTCGACATCGCTAAGCTTGATATGCGAAGCGGCATTGAGCGTCTTTCGTATGCCGTGTCGATTATTGTGATGGCGACCCTTGTGGGCTGGATGGTTGCCGAGTGTGTGGGGCTGGCACCGGATGATTTTGCCCCGCTCGGGCTCTCACCGTTGGCTCTTACACTCTTGCGCGTGGTGATGAGCTTCGTTGGCGTATTCGGCTTCTCGGTGATGTTCAACAGCCCGGTAAAGATGGCCGCGGCAGCTGGGCTGATCGGCGCCGTGTCCAATACCTTGCGTCTGACCCTTGTCGATGCGCCGGCGCTGTTTCCCTTCCTGGGCCTGAGCTTAGGTATGCCTCCCGAGGCAGCAGCGTTTATCGGTGCGCTGGTATCGGGCCTGCTCGCGAGCTTAGCCGAAATCAAGCTCACCTACCCACGTATCGCCCTCACGGTGCCATCGATTGTCATTATGGTGCCGGGCTTGTATCTGTATCGCTCGATGTATTACATGTGCACCTTCGACACGGTCAATATGCTCGGCTGGTTTGTGCGCGCAGTGCTCATTGTGGCGTTTCTGCCCGTTGGCCTGGGCGTGGCGAGAACCCTCACCGACCCCCGCTGGCGCCACACCAGCTAATTGGTGCAAGGAGGACAGGTCACTTTGCACCAAATGAGTTGCGGTGAAATAGAGACTGAATTGCTGCTTAAAGGGTCAAAACAGTCCGTATTCCACCGCAACTTATGGGGTCGGGGGATTGTTGGTGCCCTGCATCTTCATAAACTCAACGCTTACGAAGCACGTGCTTTTCGTGCTAGGCTGGTTTCACCACATAAGTAGTCGCAGACGCACGTACCACGGGCGGGCGAGATGAAGTCCCAACAGCTCCATCTTGCTCGCCCGTTTTTGTTGCGTGGCGTAGCGGCGTAACACAGAAAGGACCATGCCCTTTATGCCTATCAACAAACGAGAGAGCCTGCTGTTTACCTTTATCATGTGCTTTTGCATGGTGCTCTGGATGAGCATCTACAACGTTGCCCTGCAGCATGGGGCCATCAACGGCGAGGTTGTTGCCGCCGCGTGGCTCGGCTTCCCCGTTGCCTACGTTTTTGCCATGTGCTGCGACTGGTTTGTTGCCAGCCCCCTTGCTAAGGGCTTCGCCTTTAAATTCCTGGTCACGCCGGGCAAGAGCTCGCCGCTTGCCATGACGCTCGCCGTCAGCTCCTGCATGGTCGTTCCCATGGTTATCATCATGTCGCTCTACGGCGCGTGCGAGGGCCTGTTCCACATGCCCGGCGGCCCGCTCGCCAACCTGCAGCTGCTACCGATGATGTGGCTCGTTAACATTCCGCGCAACTTTATCATGGCTCTACCTTGGAACCTGCTGGTGGCTGGTCCGGTTGCTCGCTTTGTCTTCCGCCGCGCCTTCCCCATGGGCACGGTCTTTGCCGAGCCGCACATGGAGCTCGTGCGCATGCCGGGCGCTCCCGTTGCCGATGCCGTCAATGACGTTGCCGAGAGCATGGACGCCGAGCCCGCCTGCTAGACAGCAGCTCAAAACCAAACCGCCAAACGGACCCGAGCAATTCCTTTTTTGTAGACGTTGTCGCGCGGCTACGGGTGGGAAAGGTCCCAACGGTTAACATATACTCCATATGGGTAAAGAGACCAAAGCGCTGCCGCGGGGCGGCGCTTTGCGTTTGAAAAAACTAGCTCGTCTAAGAGGAACTAGCATGTTAGACCGTTTTACCGATCGCGCGCGCAAGGTCATGTCCATGGCCAAGCAAGAAGCGCTCGATCTTCACTCAAATAAGGTGGGTACCGAGCACCTGCTGCTCGCACTCGCTAAGGAGGACGAGGGCATTGCCGCCGAGGCACTGCGTTCGCTCGACATCTCCTACGATGACATCATGGATACTCTCAAAGAGGTCCAGACCACGGTTCCCGAGCCCAGCGAGGAGACCGAGGCGGCCAAGCTCGCCTTTACGCCGCTCGTCATTAGCGTGATGGAGCGTTCATTCCGCGTGGCGCGTGAGAACAACCAGACCTACGTGTCGACCGAGCACTTGCTGATCGGCATCGTCGAAGAGGGCAACGGCATGGCCATGGACATCCTCATGCGCCTGGGTGTGTCGTCCGCCTCCATCAAAAAGGCTATCGAGAAGCTCACCGCCAAGGACCAGGATAAGAAGCGTCCGCTCGCTGGCGCCGGTGCTGGTCGTCCCGGTACGGGCCTGCCGTTCTTTAGCGGCTCGGATACCTCCCAGCAAAAGGGGAGCGGTACCGATACACTTAAGCAGTTCGCGACCAACCTTACGCAGAAGGCGCGCGACGGCGAACTCGATCCGGTGATCGGCCGCGAAAAGGAAGTCCAGCGTATGATGGAAATTCTTTCGCGTCGCACCAAGAACAACCCGCTCATTCTGGGCGACCCCGGCGTGGGCAAGACGGCCATCGTCGAGGGTCTGGCCCAGCAGATTGCAGCCGGCAACGTGCCCGAGAACCTCATGAACCAGAATATCTGGACGCTCGACCTGCCGGGCCTCGTGGCGGGCGCCAAGTATCGCGGCGAGTTTGAGGAGCGCCTCAAGAACGTAATCCAGGAGGCAACCGAGGCCGACGACGTCATCCTGTTTATCGATGAGATGCACACCATCATCGGTGCCGGTTCCGCCGAGGGCTCCATCGACGCGAGCTCCATGCTCAAGCCGGTGCTCGCGCGCGGTGCTTTCCAGATCATCGGTGCCACCACGGCCGAGGAGTTTCGCAAGTACCTCACCAAGGACCCGGCCTTCGAGCGTCGCTTCCAGACCATCGATGTCGAGGAGCCGAGCGTCGAGGACACGGTCAAGATCCTGACCGCGCTCAAGCCGCGCTACGAGGAGCACCACCATGTGCGCTATACGCAGGGTGCTATCGAGGCCGCCGCGAACCTCTCCAACCGTTACATCCAGGATCGCTTCCTGCCCGATAAGGCAATCGACCTCATCGACGAGGCCGGTGCCCGCGCTCGCATCGCCGCGAATCGCGCGCCCGAGCCGGTGCGCGAGGCCGAGCATCGCATCGAGGAGCTCAAGGCCGCCGCGCAGGAGGCCACCGAGAGCGACGACATGAACAAGGCTGCCGAGATCACTGAGCAGCAGAAGGCTGCCGAGATTGAACTCGCCGAGGCCAAGGCTGCCTGGACGGCCGAGCTCGACGCCAGCCCGCTCACCATCGATGTCTCCCAGATCGCCGATATCGTGTCCGTGACCTCGGGCGTGCCGGTGTCCTCGCTTACCGAGAGCGAGAGCCGTCGCCTGCTGCAGGCCGAAAGCGTGCTCAAGACACGCATCATCGGTCAGGATGAGGCTGTCGAGGCCGTCGCCAAGGCCGTGCGCCGCAGCCGTTCGCCGCTCAAGGACCCGCGTCGCCCCGGCGGCAGCTTTATCTTCCTGGGTCCCACCGGCACGGGCAAGACCGAGCTCGCCAAGACGCTCGCCGAGTATCTCTTTGGCAGCAAGGACGCGCTCATCAGCTTCGACATGTCGGAGTTTGGCAGTGAGTTCGAGGTCTCCAAGCTCATCGGTAGCCCTCCGGGTTACGTCGGTCACGACGAGGGCGGCCAGCTCACCAAGGCCGTTCGTCGCCACCCGTACTCGGTCGTGCTGTTCGACGAGATCGAGAAGGCGCACCCCGATATCTTCAACATCCTGCTGCAGGTGCTGGAGGAGGGTCGTCTGACCGATAGCCAGGGCAAGACGGTCGACTTCCGCAACACCGTGATCATCATGACGTCCAACGTGGGCGCCCGCGAGATTGCGCAGGATGCAAGCGTTGGCTTTGGCACCACCGGCGAGCAGGGTCTCACGTCGAGTGAGATCCGCGGCCGCGCGATGGGCGAGCTCAAGCGCCTGTTCCGCCCCGAGCTGCTCAACCGCATCGACGACATCGTGGTGTTCCAGAAGCTTTCGGGTGAGAACCTGACCAAGATCGCGCACCTGCTGGTGGACGACCTGCGTCAGCGTTTGATTGCCAACGGCATGAACATCAAGCTCACCGATGCGGCCTATGACAAGATCGTGGCCGAGGGCACCGACCTCACCAACGGTGCGCGTCCGCTGCGCCGTGCTATTCAAAAGCTCATCGAGGACCCGCTGTCCGAGGAGCTTCTGGCCGGTGAGTGGGGCGAGGGCGATACCGTCCTGTGCGACGTGGCCGATGGCAAGTTTGTCTTTAGCCACGGCACGGGCGAGATCCCGGCACCGCGTCCGGCGGGCACGCTCGGTGGTGATACCGCCCCGGCGGCACCGCACACTGGCAACGCCGCGCCCGTGAGCGGCGGCGTGACCTCGGGCCCCGGCGGCATGATGCAAGCCGGTTCCGGCGCGCTGTAGGGATTAAACATACCTTGTATAACGGGGGCGTTTCCGATAAAGAAGCGCCCTCATTTCTATTGAAATGCGCTTCAATCTGCCGTGCTATACTAAAATCGGGATATAGTATAGCAAAGGAGCTGATATGCCTACGTCAATACTCGACACGCGGCCAGTTCAGATGAACGTGCGTATAGATCGCCAGCTCAAAGAGGCGGGAGACGCCGTCCTGACTCATATTGGCATGACGCCGTCACAAGCCGTTCGGACACTTTGGGAGTATCTGGTCGTTAACGGACGCATGCCCTCGAAGGGAGACGCGGCGGCTCCGGTTTCTGACGGAGTGGAGCCCCGGCGCATGGAGTCAAGGGCCGCGCAAGGCAGCCATATCGTTCGTGATTCGTGCCTCAAATACGGCATCCCCATCCCTGAGTTCTCGGGAGACTATGACGACCTCTATGAGGAGGCCATGGCGGAGCGCTATCCCGAGTGGGTGGAACTATGAGCACAGAAGGCGTTCTCAAGCTGTTAATCGATACCAACGTATGGATGGATTATTTTTCTGGCAGGTCCGACCGTACGGCAAATGTCGTCCATCTGATCGAGATTGCCGACGCCTCGGAGCGGATTGCCCTGTTTGCCTCGTCGCTTTCGGTCAAAGACGTTTCATATCTTGTCTCGGCGGCAATCAAGCAGGAGTGCCGAAGAAAGACTGGCTCACTGAGCGATAACGCCATTGCGGCGGCAGACGAAACGGCCTGGGCATGCGTTCGACAGATGCGCGAGCTAGCCCTCATCGCCCCGGTCGGTGCAGACGAGGTCTTCGACTCCTTTGTGTTCAAGTACCACCACAATGACTTTGAGGACGACCTGATGCTGGGCGTCGCCAATCGCATTGATGCCGATTACGTCGTGACGGAGGACAAGAATCTTATTAAACATACCAATGGTGTATGCATTAATGTTCAACAGGCGTTGAGGTTGGTTGGGGAGTCCAACGTTCCCTCTGCACGACCCGTCTAGCCTGCTTTATCTTAATAAAGTGGCGTTTCCCCGCCGTTAGCCGATGATGCAAGGGCGCTCGGCGTTTTCGACTGGTTTATGCACGCAAAGTCTGGGAATATACAAGTCGCATGTCTTACTGTCTAACCAGTTGCGCCAAGGAGGCACCATGGACTACAAGATCACCGGCTATGAGCCCGCCCAGCTGTTCCATTTCTTTGAGGAGGTCAGCGCGATCCCCCGTGGGTCTGGCAATGAGAAGGGCATCAGCGATTTCCTGGTCGCGTTTGCCAAGGAGCGCGGCCTCGATGCGTATCAGGACGAGGTCTACAACGTCATCATTCGCAAGCCCGCTTCTGCCGGCGCCGAGAATGCCCCGACCGTGATGCTGCAGGGCCACATCGACATGGTGTGCGACAAGCTGGGCTCTGTTGAGCACGACTTTACGACCGATGGTATCGACCTGGTCGTCAAGGACGGCGTCCTCACCGCTAACGGCACCACCCTGGGCGCCGACAACGGCATTGCTGTCGCTCTGATGCTTACTGTACTCAACGACGATTCGATTGCTCACCCCGCCCTCGAGTGCGTATTCACCACCGACGAGGAGACTGGCCTGGTCGGCGCCGAGACGCTCGACAAGTCCCAGATTAGCGCCCGCACCATGATTAACCTTGACTCCGAGGAAGAGGGCGTTGCCACTGTCAGCTGCGCCGGCGGCGTCGTTGTTACCTACACCTGCCCCATCGTGCGCGAGCACAAGACCGGCAGCACCCTCACGCTCGACATCTCCGGCCTGCTGGGCGGTCATTCCGGCAGCGATATCAACCTGGAGCGCGGCAACGGCAACCTCATCATGGCCCGTATCATCGACCGCCTGATGGTTGCCGGCGAGCCCGCCATCGTCAGCTTTAACGGCGGCACCAAGGACAACGCCATCAACCGTGAGTGCAAGGCCGTTCTGGTCTATGCCGACCATGCTGCCGCCGAGGCCGCGGCCGAGATCGCAAAGGGCATCATCGCCGACGTCACTGCCGAGCTCGAAGTCTTCGACCCCGGCTTTACTTGCACCGTCGAGATTGCCGACGACGCCGAGGTTGAGGCCATGGACCAGAAGTCCGCACTTGCCCTCATTCGCGCTCTGCGTCTTGCCCCCAATGGTGTGATCCGCCGCAACGTCGCCACCGACGGCTCCGTTGAGGTTTCCTCCAACATCGGCGTGGTCGCCACCTCCGATAACGAGGTCAAGATCATGCTGTCCCCGCGCTCCTCGATCACTTCGCTGCAGAACGAGTTCAAGGACCGCCTGCAGACGCTGGCCGATGTCTTGGGTTTCGACGCTAAGTTTGAGTTCGAGTATCCCGGCTGGAGCTATGCCGAGCATTCGCCGGTCCGCGACGTCTTTGTCGAGAGCTATCGCGAGCTCTTTGGCTCCGAGCTGCGCATCGAGTCCATTCACGCCGGCCTTGAGTGCGGCCTGTTTGCCGAGGCCCTGCACGGCCTGGACGCCATCGCCGTGGGCCCGACGCTCTCCGATGTCCACACCCCGGACGAGAGCATGGAGCTCGCTTCTGCCGAGCGCTTCTACGAGCTGCTCATCGACGTCCTCAAGCGCCTCGCTGCGTAAAGGTCGCCTTGGTTAAGCCGCTCTAAAACGGCTGGCTATGAAAACGGCCGCCTGGCGTAATGCCGGGCGGCCGTTATTCGTTACAGTGCGAGAACCCCCAGATGCTCAAGCAAGATCTTAAGCCCGATGAGGATGAGCACGACGCCACCCACGATGGTGGCGGGTTTTTCGTAGCGCGCGCCAAAGGTGTGGCCGATCGCTACGCCGGCGATGGAGAAGATAAACGTTGTGACGCCGATAAGCGATACGGCGGGAACGATGTCAACCGAGAGCGCCGCAAACGAGATGCCTACGGCTAGGGCGTCGATTGAGGTGGCGATGGCGAGGATCAGGTATTCTACCAGGTCAATCTTTTCGGCATCCTTGTCGTCGCCTTCGTTCTCATCTTCGTCTTCGGAAAAGGCTTCCCACAGCATTTTGCCGCCGATAAAGGCCAAAAGGATAAAGGCGATCCAATGGTCGATGGGTCCGATGATGCCCATGAATTGACTGCCGAGCGCCCATCCTATTACGGGCATGCCGGCCTGAAAGCCGCCAAAGAACAGGCCGAGCACTACGGCGACTTTAAGGTTGATTTTCTTCATGCCAAGGCCCTTGCAGATGGAAACGGCAAAGGCGTCCATCGAAAGGCCAACGGCGAGCAACACGAGCTCTGCGAATCCCATAGTCTGGCTCCCTCTCTGCGGGCGAGCCCGATTACGCGACTACTCCCTCATTTATATGAGACCCGATGCTACCACACGAGCAGTCAAAAGAACCCCGTCTCAAATGAGCTACCTAAGCGGTGTTCGCTCATTCTGTAAGCATCGGATTTCGCAAGCGCTGCGGGGACAAACCGTGAGAAACTATTTAGCGTTTATGGAGCGTATACGATGGGAGCGATGCCTTGGATAAGAACGAGCTGCAAAAGCGTATGGAACAGGCTATCCGCCTGACGGCACCTGGTCAGCCGATCCGCACCGCCCTCGACATGATCATCGCCGGTCACCTGGGCGCCCTTATCTGCGTCGGCGACACCGAAAACGTGCTCGCTGCCGGTAACGACGGCTTCCCGCTCAACATTTCGTTCACCTCGAACCGTCTGTTCGAGCTCTCCAAGATGGACGGTGCCATCGTCATCGACGGTGACCTCACCCAGATTCTGCGCGCCAACTTCCACCTCAATCCCGATCCCTCGCTTGCCACGAGCGAGACGGGCATGCGTCACCGCACCGCCGCTCGCATGTCGGTGCTCACCGATGCCATCGTGATCTCGGTCTCGGCCCGTCGTGCCGTCGTTAACGTGTACGTCCACGGCAAGAGCTACGAGATCCAGCCCGTCACCACCATCATGAGCTCGGTCAATCAGCTCGTCGCCACGCTCCAGACTACCCGTCAGTCGCTCGATCGCTCCCTGCTGCGCCTGACGGCCCTCGAGCTCGACGACTACGTTACGCTCGCCGACATTACCGGTATTTTTTCGAGCTTCGAGATCATGCAGCAGGCAAAGACTGAGCTTAAGGATTGCATCGTCAAGTTGGGCAACCAGGGCAAGCTCGTGCAGATGCAGCTCGAGCAGCTCGCGGGCTCCAGCATGGATACCGAGTATGACCTGATGATTCGCGACTACGCGAGCGATTCCTCCGAGGCAAACGCCGAGAAGATTCGCGCCGAGCTCGCTCGCATGACACCTAAGGACCTGTCCGACCCACAACATGTGGCAGCGGTTCTGGGTTACGACGACCTGGACGAGGACTCCGTCATGACGCCGCTGGGCCTACGTACGCTTTCGCGCGTGTCCGTTGTGCGCGACGGCGTGGCCGAGAAAATCGTCGACGAGTACGGCTCGTTGCAGGAGCTCATGGACGACATCAGCGAGGATCCGGAGCGCTTGGGCGACTTTGGTGTTAACAACCCTGCCATTCTTGCGGACTCGCTGTACCGCATGAAGGGCACCAAACAGGGGAACGCATAATGGCGCCCGTATGCGCCGTGGTCGTTGCCGGTGGCAGCGGTCAGCGCTTTGGAAATCCCGGCGGCAAGCAGCTCGTTAACGTGGCAGGTCGTCCGCTCATGAGCTGGTCCATCCGCGCGTTCGACCGGAGCGACAAGGTCGGCCACATCGTCGTGGTTTGCCCTGCCGAGCGCCGTGCCGAGATGCGCCGCCTGGCCATCGACCCGTTTGACTATGACACGCCCATCAGTTTTGCCGATGCCGGCGATACCCGCCAGGACTCCACCCGCGCAGGTGTGCACGCGGTGCCGGCGGGCTTTGAATACGTCGCCATTCACGATGGCGCTCGTCCGCTCATTATGACCGAGGCCATCGACCACGCTATCGACGTGCTCGTGAGCGACCGTGCCCTCGACGGTGTCGTGTGCGGCCAGCCCGCGATTGACACGCTCAAGATCGTCGATGGCGACAACATCGTCGAGACGCCGCCGCGCGAGCTCTATTGGGCCGCTCAGACGCCGCAGATCTTTAGCGTCGACGCCATGAAGCGCGCCCATGCCGCGGCGATTGCCGAGGGCTTTATCGGCACGGACGATTCGTCACTGGTCGAGCGCATGGGCGGACGCGTTCGTTGCGTCCAGAGCCCGCGCGACAACCTTAAGGTGACGGTGCCCGAGGACCTGCGTCCTGTAACCGCGATTCTGCTCGGTCGCATGGCCGAGGGAGAGGACCTTCCCCATGTTCAGTAACCTGCGCATTGGCCACGGCTACGACGTCCACCGTTTGGTGGAGGGGCGTCGATGTATCATCGGCGGGGTCGACATTCCCTACGAGCGCGGCCTGCTGGGCCACTCGGATGCCGATGTGCTCGCGCACGCCTTAGCCGACGCCATTCTGGGCGCCTGCCGCGGGGGAGACATCGGCAAACTATTTCCCGACACCGATCCCGCCTACGAGGGCGCCGATTCGATGGTGCTGCTCGCTCGCGTGATGGACTATGCGCGTGAGCTGGGCTTTGAGTTTGTCGATGCCGATTGCACCATTGCCTGTCAGCAACCCAAGATCACCCCGCACCGCGATGCCATGCGCGCCAACCTTGCCCATGCCCTGGGCGTTGACGTCGAAAACGTGGGCGTCGCCGCCACTACGACCGAAAAGCTCGGTTGGGAAGGCCAGGGCGAGGGAATCGGTGCCTGGGCCGTCTGCCTGCTACAGAAAACCGTTAAGGAGTAACGAATGCGTATCTACAACAGCGCTACCCATAAAAAGGAAGAGTTCCAGCCCATCGAGTCCGGCAAGGTCCGCATGTACGTGTGCGGCCCCACGGTCTACGACAACATCCACATCGGCAATGCCCGCACGTTCATCAGCTTTGACGTGATTCGTCGCTGGCTCATCGCGAGCGGCTACGAGGTCACGTTCGCCCAGAACCTCACCGATGTCGATGACAAGATCATCAAGCGCGCCAACGAGCAGGGCCGCACGGCCGCCGAGGTCGCGACGGAGTTTTCCGACAAGTTCATCGGCGTCATGCGTGCCGCCAACGTGCTCGATCCCGATGTGCGCCCCCGCGCCACCAAGGAGATCGGCCCCATGATCGCTATGATCAAGACGCTTATCGAGCAGGGCCATGCCTACGCCGCCGATAACGGCGACGTGTACTTTGCCGTGCGCAGCGATCCCAACTATGGTCAGGTCTCGGGCCGTAACATCGACGATCTGATGGTTGGCGCGCGCATCGAGGAGAACGAGGACAAGAACGACCCGCTCGACTTTGCCCTGTGGAAGGCCGCCAAGCCCGGCGAGCCCAGCTGGCCGAGCCCCTGGGGCGAGGGCCGTCCCGGTTGGCACACCGAGTGCGCCGCCATGGTGCATCGCTACCTGGGCACTCCGATCGACATTCACGGCGGCGGCTCCGACCTTGCCTTCCCGCATCACGAGAACGAGTGCGCCCAGGCCACCTGCGCCTGGCACCAGGGCTTCTCCAACACCTGGATGCACACGGGCATGCTGCTGGTAGACGGCGAGAAGATGTCCAAGTCGCTCGGCAACTTCTTTACGCTGGCCGAGGTCCTCGAGCAGCACTCCGCTGCCGCCCTGCGCCTGCTGATGCTGCAGACGAGCTATCGCTCGCCGCTCGACTTTTCTTGGGAGCGCCTGGAGGGTGCCGAGAACTCGCTCACGCGTATCGCCGGTACGGTCGAGAACCTTCGCTGGGCCGCGAACCATGCGACGGCCGATGCCGATGAGGCAGCATCCGAGGCGTTTGCCGCCAAGGCCGCCGAGACCCGTGCCACCTTTAAGGAGTGCATGGACGACGACTTTAACACCGCTGGTGCCATGGGTGCCGTCTTTGGCTTTGTGACCGAGTGCAACCAGTACCTGGAGCAGGCGGGCGACGCTGCCGACAAGGCCGCCGCGCTTGCCGCCGCCGACACGCTGGCCGAGCTGCTCGATACGTTTGGTGTTGAGCTTCCCGAGCCCAAGGTCGAGCTGCCGCTGGGTCTGCTGGGTGTTGCCGCCGGCCTGGTCGCCTATACGGGCGACGACGTGGACGAGGCTGCTGCCAAGATTCTCGAGGCCCGCGCCGAGGCCCGCGCCGCCAAGAACTGGGATCTGGCCGACGCCATCCGCGACCAGCTCAAGGACCTGGGCCTGACGATTGAAGATACTGCCGCGGGCACCCGCATCAAGACTCTCTAGAGGCAAAGCGCTTGAGTAGGGACGCCTCGGGACTGGCCTGAAAATAATGCCGAAGGCGTGATTTTCGGACCTGTCCTAGGGCGTCTCGTCCATTTCAGTTTCTATATCTCGAGGATTTTCACATGGCTGATAACCGCAAGCGAGGGGGGTCTCGTTCCAATAACCCCGGCAAGGGTGGCAGCCGTCGCGACCAGCGTACCGGCCGTCTGCAGCGTGATGGCCGCGACCGGCAGCACGATCGCTCCCAGGCTCAGTCTGCGCGTCCGCAGCGCAACCGCGACAACGTTCAGGCTCCCAAGGGTGAGTTCATCGAGGGTCGCCGTGCTGCCGCCGAGGCGCTGCGCACCGGTTTTCCCATCAAGTGCGCGCTCATCGCCGAGGGCGGGGAGCGCGATGCCGCCCTGTCTCGTCTGGTCGATGACCTCAACGCCGCGGGCGTCCGCATTAAGTATGTGCCGCGTGCGCAGCTCGATGCGCTGTCGAGCCATGGCGCTCACCAGGGCATCGCGCTCGAGGTTGGCAACTTCCCCTATGCCGATGTCGTCGATATTCTCGACCGTGCAGGCGAGGGCCCGGCACTTGTCGTGGTGCTCGACCATGTGACTGACGACGGCAACTTTGGTGCCATCGTGCGCTCCGCCGAGGTTGTGGGCGCGGCCGGCGTCATCATCGCCAACAAGCGCGCCGCCGGTGTGACCGTGGGCAGCTACAAGACTTCAGCCGGCGCCGTCATGCATCTGCCTATCGCGCAGGTGCCCAACATCGCCCGTGCGCTCGACGATCTTAAGGCCGCTGGCTTTTGGGTGGGCGGTGCCTCCGAGCACGCCGAAGGCAGTTGCTGGGATGCTTCCTTCGAGGGCCGCGTGGCGCTCGTCATGGGCTCCGAGGGCGACGGCATCTCGCGCCTGGTGCTCGAGAAATGCGACTTTTTGACCAAACTTCCCCAGCGCGGCATGACCGAGAGCCTCAATGTTGCCCAGGCGACCACGGCGCTGTGCTTTGAGTGGCTGCGCCGCAACGCCGGCGAGCTCATGGGAGAGGAGTAGCGCATGTCCAAAAAGAACCGTGCCAAGTCCAAGGCCAAGCGCTTTGGTGAGGGCTCGGCCAAGCCGATTGTTTCGGCCGCGACCTACGGCGTGGGCGGCAATGCGTTTGCGCAGGCCATCGCTGACCCGGTCTCGACGGTGCACTCCAACAAGCCCGAGCTGTTGGTGGTCGACGGCTATAACGTGATCCACTGCACGCCGCGCTACGAAAAGCTCGTGTACGACCATTCCGACGATCCGTATTCCAGCGACGTTCACGATATGGCGCGCACCGCCCTCATTAACGACGTGGCGGCGTTTGCCCAGGGCCGCTACGAGGCCGTGATCGTGTTCGACGGCGCGGGCAATATCTCCAGCGAGCGCCCCAATCTGCCGGCCCGCGGCGTGCGCATCGAGTTTTCGCCGACGGGTGTTTCGGCCGATACCGTGGTGCAGAAGCTCTGCATCGAGGCACGTGAGGAAGGCCGCGCGTGCTCCGTGGTATCGAGCGACGGCACGATCCAGGCCGTTGTCATGGGCAAGGGCGTCACGCGCATCTCGAGCCGTATGCTGGTGGACGAGATCAAACAGATCGATAACGATGTTCACGAGGCAGAGGAAGCCCCGCAGATTAAGATGACTCTGGGCAGCCGCCTGAGTCCCGATGCCCTGGCCAAGCTCAAGGCCCTGCGCGGACGGTAGGGGATTATCCATAGAGACCCGTTTCCCAATTGGCCGGCCCGTTGATTTGTAATCAATGGACTGTGGGTTGCCGTCGCCAAAACGAATAGTTTTTGGTTTTGGCGAACGGATAAAACTATTCGTTCTGACGAATAGTTTTGAGATGTGGTCGGTCAAAGGGTCTGTTGCGCCTCGTCCGCAATTCCTTTATTCTTATCTGGCTTCGCGCGAAAGCGCCAAGTGTGCCAGTGTGGCGCAACGGTAGCGCAACTGATTTGTAATCAGTGGGTTGCAGGTTCGATTCCTGTCACTGGCTCCATGAGAGTTTCGGGCTCTGTTCCTTATGGGACAGGGCCCGTTTCTTTTTTGTCGATAAGTCGGCGGGTTTGGCGCAACCTAGCTTCAGGTTTGTCTCGATCTGTAACAAGAAGGGGCGGAAAACCGTTCTTACTGTTACAGATTGAGACGTAAGCTGGGGTCTCTGCGAAACATCTCGATCTGTAACAGATAGGGGAGAAAATGTTCTCTAAATGTTACAGATTGAGACAAAGGCGGGAACGAACCCAGCCGTTCACCTTGGGCGTGGATTATCGGACGAACGAGCGTGGAAAATCTCCCGCTTAGTGAATGAACGTGGATAATCTGCCACTTTGGCCTTGGGGGCACGCCAAAAGTGGGAGATTATCCACGTTCGATTTCAAACGGAAGAAAATCCACGCTCGATTCTGACGCGGAAGCTCGATCTTGACCTATATATAGGTGCAAATAAGCCGTTATCGAAGTTCGATCCTGAAGGTGTACTCCACTACACCAAAGTGTTACCTCGGGAAACGTCGCCTCAGTATCCAAATCCACCGTCCTTCATATCCAAACTCAACAAAACCGCAGGTCAAAAGTATATAGATACGCCCGGCACCGTGTATCTAGAGGTTTTCGTTGACAGCCCCCAAGGTGGCATCGTATTATCTACTTCGTTCGCGGGGGCGGCGGTCCAAAAGACCTAAGAACCTGCGGATACTTGAACGATTGGGAGTTTGCCCGAGTGGTTAATGGGGACGGGCTGTAAACCCGTTGGCTCTGCCTACATAGGTTCGAATCCTATAGCTCCCACCCGTCAAGTGCCTGTATAGCTCAGTCGGTAGAGCACTTCGTTGGTAACGAAGAGGTCACCAGTTCAAGTCTGGTTGCAGGCTCCATCCGGCGGTGTAGCTCAGTTGGTTAGAGCACACGGTTCATACCCGTGGCGTCACTGGTTCGAATCCAGTCACCGCTACCATAGGTAACACGGTGGCTTCTCAATAGTATGTTGAGAGGCCACTATGGTATAAAGGCAAAGTCCCGTCCGGGGACGACCTGTTTAGAGGAGGGCTTTATGGCCAAAGAGAAGTTTGAGCGCACTAAGCCGCATGTTAACATCGGCACCATTGGTCACGTCGACCACGGCAAGACCACGCTGACCGCTGCCATCACCAAGGTTCTCTCCGAGACCGAGGGCTGCAAGGCTGACTTCACTGCGTTCGAGAACATCGACAAGGCTCCCGAGGAGCGCGAGCGCGGCATTACGATCTCCGTCTCCCACGTCGAGTACGAGACTGCTGCCCGTCACTACGCTCACGTTGACTGCCCGGGCCACGCTGACTACGTCAAGAACATGATCTCCGGTGCTGCTCAGATGGACGGCGCTATCTTGGTCATCGCCGCCACCGACGGCCCCATGGCTCAGACCCGCGAGCACATCCTGCTCGCCCGTCAGGTCGGCGTTCCCTACATCGTCGTCTTCCTGAACAAGTGCGACATGGTCGACGATGACGAGCTCATCGACCTCGTCGAGATGGAGACCCGTGAGCTCCTCTCCGAGTACGATTTCCCCGGCGACGACATCCCCGTCATCCGTGGTTCCGCTCTGGGCGCTCTCGAGGGCGACGCCAAGTGGATGGACGCTATCCGCGAGCTCATGAAGGCCGTCGACGAGTACATCCCGACGCCTGCTCGCAACAACGACCTCCCCTTCCTGATGGCCGTTGAGGACGTTATGACCATCTCCGGCCGTGGTACCGTTGCTACCGGCCGTGTCGAGCGCGGTGAGCTCAAGCTCAACGAGCCCGTCGAGATCGTCGGCATCAAGGATACCCAGAACACCGTCGTTACCGGTATCGAGATGTTCCGTAAGTCCATGGACTTCTGCGAGGCTGGCGACAACGTCGGTCTGCTGCTCCGCGGCATCAAGCGCGAGGACATCGAGCGTGGCCAGGTTCTCTGCAAGCCCGGTTCGGTTACCCCGCACACCAAGTTCACCGGCGAGATCTACGTTCTGACCAAGGAGGAGGGCGGCCGTCACACCCCGTTCTTCGATGGTTATCGTCCTCAGTTCTACTTCCGTACCACCGACGTTACCGGTACGGTCAAGCTCCCCGAGGGCACCGAGATGGCTATGCCTGGTGACCACATCACCATCGAGGGCGACCTCATCCACCCGATCGCCATGGAGGAGGGCCTGCGCTTCGCTATCCGCGAGGGCGGCCACACCGTCGGTTCGGGCATCGTCTCCACGATCATTGAGTAAATTAGCTCTTTGATATAGCTGACTTAGAGAACCCGGCACTTATATGGGTGCCGGGTTCTTTTCTGCAATGGATGTTGAGCCGTTGCTGGTGTCGAGAGGATCGATAATGGTCCTGGATGCACCGTCGATTAGCTCTCGATGGCTTCATTGATGTGTTCCAAATATGAATGGATCCACCGAGAACCAATTGACTCGAGGTTTTCATTGACAGCACTTACGTGGAGCTGATAAAGTAACAACTCGTGCCCGTACGGGGCGGAAATGAAAGGTTCAGGATACATGCGTACTCTAGTTACTCTTGCGTGCACTGAGTGCAAGCGCCGCAACTATACGACCACCAAGAACAAGTCGACCATGCCTGATCGTATGGAGATCAAGAAGTATTGCCCCTGGTGCCGTCACCACACGCTGCACAAAGAGACTCGCTAGTCTCTAGTCACATACGCCAGTAGTTCAATTGGTAGAGCATCGGTCTCCAAAACCGAGTGTTGAGGGTTCGAGTCCTTCCTGGCGTGCCAGTCATTATTCCGTAAGCTCCCACTTGGGGGCTTACGGTTTACTCATGTATAAGCGCATTGCGCGGAGGTAACCCAAATGGCCAACAAGAAGAACAAGAAGAAGGCACAGCAGCAGGCGCCTGCCAACAACGCTGCCGCCAACTCCAAGGTTGAGGCCAAGAAGGCCGTTGCCAAGAAGAACGAGAAGGCTGCGAAGTCCAAGAAGAACGAGAAGCCTGGTTTCTTCGCCCGCACCAAGAAGTATTTCGCTTCGGTCAAGTCCGAGATGAAGCGTGTCACGTGGCCCGATAAGAAGGAGCTCGTGAACTACTCGGTCGTCGTTTGCGCTTCTCTGATCGTCGTCGGCGTCGTCATCGCTCTGCTCGATGCTGGCTTTGGCGAGGCTCTTGCTCTGTTCTCTGGATTGAGGGGCTAAACCATGTCTAAGCGTTGGTACGTCGTTCACACTTACTCTGGATACGAGAACCGTGTTAAGTCCGATCTCGAGCACCGCATCGAGACTATGGGCATGCAGGACCGTATCTTTGATATCGAGATTCCTATGGAGCGCGTCACCGAGATTAAAGAGGGTGGCAAGCGCGAGACCAAGGATTCCAAGATCTTCCCGGGTTATGTCCTGGTCCGCATGGAGATGGATGACGATGCTTGGACGTGTGTTCGCAACACGCCCGGCGTCACCGGTTTCCTAGGCGGCAACGGCAAGCCCGCTCCGCTTTCCCGTGACGAGTACAACAAGATGACTCGTCGTCCCGGTAAGGGCGATTCGCCCAAGCGCACCTCGGTTGATATTGAGGTCGGCACGTCCGTCCGCGTCACCGATGGCCCGCTTACCGACTTTGATGGCAAGGTCTCCGAGGTTAACACTGAGGCTGGCAAGCTCAAGGTCACGCTGATGATCTTTGGCCGCGAGACGCCGGTCGAGCTCGACTTTAACCAGGTCGCTGTCATCGCTTAAGTTTTCGTCCGTTCGCGCGAGCGTGCTTCTTCTGTGACTGCTCATCTCAGGAGTGCTTCTAACACGTGCGTGCTTACGATATAGCAAGTACTTCACACTCGTGATTCGAAAGGAATGACCATGGCTGAGAAGAAGGTTGCCAACGTCATTAAGCTCCAGATTCCTGCTGGTGCCGCTAACCCCGCTCCTCCCGTCGGCCCCGCCCTGGGCGCTGCTGGCGTGAACATCATGCAGTTCTGCCAGGCTTTTAACGCCGAGACGCAGGACAAGAAGGGCGACATCATCCCCGTTGAGATCTCTGTCTACGAGGACAAGTCCTTCTCCTTCATCACCAAGACCCCGCCGGCGGCTCACCTCATCAAGAAGGAGCTGAACCTCAAGTCTGGTTCCGCTAAGCCCCAGGCCGACAAGGTCGGTCAGCTCTCCCAGGAGCAGCTCACCAAGATCGCCGAGATCAAGATGCCGGACCTCAATGCCAACGACATTGACGCCGCCAAGAAGATCATCGCCGGTACCGCCCGTTCCATGGGCGTCACCATCGCTGAGTAGCGATTTCTTTAGGTAATGACGGGTGCTCCGACCGGGGCGCCCGTTATATGTGTGCAATAGGGCACACGATACGATGTGGGAGGGCTCACGCCCGTTTAACCACAGGAGGTAATGCACATGGCTAAGCATGGTAAGAGCTATAACGCCGCTGCCGAGAAGATCGACCGCGCCACGCTCTACACCCCCCTTCAGGCTGCCAAGCTCATCAAGGAGCTCGACACCGCCAAGTTCGACGAGACCGTCGAGGCCCACTTCCGTCTGGGCATCGATACTCGTAAGGCTGACCAGAACATCCGTGGTTCCATCTCCCTGCCCCACGGCACCGGCAAGACCGTTCGTGTTGCCGTCTTCGCCGAGGGCGAGAAGGCCCGCGAGGCCGAGGCTGCCGGCGCCGACATCATCGGTTCCGACGAGCTCGTCGCCCAGATCCAGAAGGGCGAGATCAACTTCGACGCTGCTATCGCAACGCCGAACATGATGGCCAAGGTTGGCCGCATCGGTAAGATCCTTGGTCCCCGTGGCCTCATGCCGAACCCCAAGCTCGGCACCGTGACCATGGACGTCGCCAAGATGGTCTCCGAGCTCAAGGCCGGCCGCGTTGAGTATCGCGCCGACCGTTACGGCATCTGCCACGTGCCCCTGGGCAAGAAGTCCTTCTCTGAGCAGCAGCTCGTCGAGAACTACGCTGCCCTGTACACCGAGATCCTGCGCGTCAAGCCCTCTTCTGCTAAGGGCAAGTACGTCAAGTCCATCTCCGTGTCTTCCACCATGGGCCCTGGCGTCAAGGTCGATCCCGCTGTCCAGCGTGACTTCCTGGCTGAGTAACTGCTAGTTACTGCCTGAGCAAAGCAAGCATTGCTAAAGAAACCCGGTTCTGCCTCGTGCAGGACCGGGTTTCTTGCTATCTCGGGGTAAAGCCACCTCAAAGGGGACAGTGTCCCCTTTGAGGTGGCTACCAGGGTGTTCTGGCGGTTGAGGACTCGATGGCATCGTGGCGCTTGAGCTCGCGGCGCATGGTTTGCGAATTGAGCCAGGCCGCCTGCCAGCCACGGATGGGGTAGCGCGTCTGGTCGAGCTCAAACTGCGTATAGCCGCAGGCGTTGATGATCGTCGTTCCACACACATGATGCCGCTCGCGCTGAAAATCGTAACCGTAGCTTTGGTGTACATGCCCATGCACCATGTAGTCGACCCCCCAGGACTCAAGCGCCGTGTTAAAGCACTCAAACCCTCGATGCGGCAGATCGTCCAAATCACCCATACCGGCGGCGGGCGCATGGGTAAGCAGAATGTCGCACCCGCCGACCATCCTAACCTTACGCGACAGCTTACGCATGCGCTTGGACATCTCGCGTTCGGTGTACATGTTGGCGCCGTCGCGATAACGCATGGACCCGCCAAGGCCCGCAATGCGAATCCCTCGGTACGTGTACACGCTGTCTTCCACGCAGATACATCCGCCCGGTGCATGACGTGCGTAGCGGTCGTCGTGGTTGCCGCGAACGTAGATGAGCGGTTTGTTGATGACGGTGACCAAAAACTCAAGATAGTCCGGGTCCAGATCGCCGGCAGACAGAATCAGGTCGACACCCTCAAAGCGCTCCTTGCGAAAGCACTCCCAAAGGCATCGTTCTTCGGTATCTGCTATGGCAAGGATCTTCATAGGGCGGTAACTCCCGGCTCATCGTCGAGCTGCGGAATGGTGCCTACCACGTTGTCCGCCAGCCAATTCATCTCGACAATCTGCGCGCTCGGCAGTGGGGGAAAGCCCTCGATCTGCACCACGCCGTCTTGGCTATGAAGCTCGCCGCCAAATGGATTGATGGAGCTCTCGACGATGCCATTGCGGAGCAGCTGCACCAGTTTGCGCGTTTGATAGGGCAGGCCCGGAGCGTAGCGAATGTCGATGACGCCCGAGCTCATGCCATACCAGTAGTTGACGGCGCGAACCTGGCTGTCGTCACTGGTCTCATCCCAGGTGCCATGCAGCAGGCTTCGCACGATAAGCTCGTAGTATCGGCCCCAGTTCCAGACCGGCATGGCGATGCCGACGACCTTGCCATCGACCAGGCGGTGGAGTCCGTAGGCCGTAGGGTCTACGAGCGACTTTGACATGTCAGCGCCGGTCATGACGCTCACGCCTTCGCGGCACATGGCCTCGGCAAGGCCTCCGGCGGGCACATCGCCCCAGGTCAGGATAATTTGCGCACGGGGGTCGAGCAGCGAGGCGCCAATCGCAAAGGCGTTGATCTCGCTAAGCGCGCCCGAGGCGAAGACCGACGCGTGGTAGCCGATACGGTGGTTGTCCGCCATACTGGCGGCAAGGGCGCCCAGGAGGAACTTGGCCTCGTACATCTTGCCAAAGTACGAACGGACGCTTTGGTGGGGAAGGCCGATAGAGCAGTTAAGGAACCGCACCTGGGGATACTCAACGGCAGCTCTGAGCGTGTATTCCATCAGGCGGTGCGAGGTCGAGAAGATGACGTTAGCTCCATGTTTGACAGCCGTTTCCACGGCGGCGTAGAACACGTCCGGATTGTGACAGTCCTCGAACGCCTCGGTGCGCACGATACCGCCAAAGTGCTCATCGAGATACTGACGCCCTTGGTCGTGCAGGCTGTCCCAGCTCGACGTCGCACAGGGGAACTCATGGATAAAGGCGATGCGCAGGGGGTTGGCCGCCGAGTAGACGGTCTTGCCCATAAAGAAGTTGAGCACGCCGGAGGTGGACTTGGCGAGCGCCTCTTCCTCATCGACACTCGGTGCCTCGACAAGATCGACCTTGTCCTCGTCATTTTTGCCGGCAATGACCAATTCGCGCCAAATCTTGCACAGGCGGTTTACGACGATATCCGTCGGTGTATCCAACAGGCGGTCCTGGTTGTACACATTGAGGTAGACGAGCATGGCGTCGGCAGGCGTAATGTCCAGGTGGTCGCCGCCCGCGCGAAGGTAGGCGCGTTTAAAGAGTAGGAAGGTGTGGCGCAGGTAGTCGACCTTTTTCTGTGGCCACTTTTCGACAAGGTCCTGGCCGAGCATCTTGGCGAGCGTCTCGTAGCTTCCCTCGCGCGAGAACTCGATCTCGTATAGGGGGCAGACGCGCCAAAACGCGCAGAACTCGCCGTATAGGCGACTTTCGACGGAATCCCATGTGCCGGGGTAGAGACGGGTGACCTTGGCTGAAACCGTCGGGGCGTCCAGGAATTTGAGGACGCTGACGCGCTTGTTGCCCTCCTGGACGTAGAACCGATGCATGAACTCGGTGACGATGATGGGGTCGCGATAGCCCTCGGTCACCTGGATGTCGTAGAGGTTGGACCACTTGCGGGCGAACTCGGTGTTAAACGGCAACAAGGGCATAAAGTTGCATGAAAAAGCGGACTGACGGCCCTTGGTGACCGTGCCGACGACCATTTCGAGCGGAATATCCCGCAGGCCGACATTCTCTCGCTGACCTAAGGGGAGCTGAGCAACCAAACTGTCGAGGTCCGTGAGGTACGGGTGCTCGCTTTGGCTGATGGCGCGACGGCGTCCCTGCTCGCCGCGCTTGCGTGCTTGACGATAGGCCTCTTCCATGGTGTCTACTCCCTTAGTCGTTTAAACAACGATATGAACCATGGTACCACGATGTGAAACCACCACAAAGGTGCCTGTCCCCTTTGTGGCGGTTTAGGCGATGATGGGGGCGATGGCACGAATGCAGGCGTCGGCTGCCGTAAAAGTGGTGCTATCGTCGCTGACGATAAAGATGATTTTGCCCTTAATGCCAAAGTCGCCGATCTCGCTAAAGAGCACGTACGGCTCCTTGTCAAAGCCAGAGATGGGCGAGACGGCCGTTTTGGTTGCGCTCGTGAGCTCGTCTGCCAGCGCGTCAAGGGAAGCCCACTTAGACGTGTCCTTTACGGCAACGGGCACGGCCACGCGCCCAAAGGGCATCAGATGCACGAGTGTGTTCTTGGAGATGTTGGAGTTGGGCACAATGATGGTCTGCCCGCAGGCGTCCTCGATGGTCGTGTGGCGCCAGGTGATGTCTTGGACCACGCCGGATACGCCGCCGACCTCGATATTGTCGCCGGGTTTGATAATGCCCATAAACGTCACCTGCATACCGCCGATAAGGTTCGACAGCGTGTCCTGAAAGCCGAGCGAGATGGCGATGCCGCCGACGCCAAGAGCGGCGACGAGGGCGTTTGCATTAATGCCAAAACAGTTGTCGAGGATAAAGCTGCCGCCGATCATCCAGATGACGGCGCGCGCGATGTTGATGAAGATGCTCGATGCTGGGAGCGGGTTATCGTCGCGGTTAAGCAGGTGGTGCAGGGTCTTGGACGCGACTTTGGCGGCAACGGCGGTGCCGATGGCCAAGATGCCGGCCCAGATGATGTTGTGGACCCATCGCTGCTCAAAGAAATGAAGAATCGGCTCAAACAATTCCATGTAGGTAAACCTCCTCATGATCATCCAACCATGATACCCACCAAGAAGCCCGTCCGATCAAATTCGGACGGGCTTCTGTGCTCGATATAAGGTTTACGCGGCGGGGCTGCAAGGCCCGGCGGTGTAGCTTAGCGTCGACGCTTCCAGATAATGCCGAGAATGATGATGACGATGCCGCCGATGAGGCATGCGCCGATCACGGCTAGCGTGCGGTCTCCCGTTGCGGCGAGCTTGCCGGTCGTCTTCTTGGTGATGACCTTCGTGGTCGTCGCGTCCGTCTTAGGCGAGGGCTCAGGCGTCGGGGCCGGTGTGGGCGTGGGGTCCACGGCAGCGGAGCCAAAGCTGATGGTGCCCGCGAGCGAGGCCATCTTGTTCTCCCAGCCGTTCTGCCCGATCAACGCCCTAAGCGCTGACTCGCAGGTACCCCACTCGGTGTGCTTGGTGGCGTTTGCGAAGGTGGGGAAGTCAGTCGTGTTGGTGATGATGTAGTTGTTAGTGGCGACGGTATAGTCCTTGGCGGGATCAAGTGCCGTGCCGTCCTTGGTGAGTGTGGCGCTCACGATGCGCTTGCCTTCGGGCTGCGTCCAGTCGATCGTTACGTTAATGCCACCGAAGGAAAGGACGCTACCGGAATCGTCGCGCCACTTGTACTTGTCTTGCGCCTCCTGCTCGGTGTGACCGGCCGCCACATAAGCCTGCTGAAGCTCGTAGCTGTGATTGCACTCGTCGCTGATCTGCAGCGAGTGCTCGAGCGCTGCCAGGAAGTCCGCACCGGTCATGGTCCAGGTCTCCGCGGTGTTGCCGTAGGGCGAGATAGCGATGACGTTGCCGGCGGTCACATCGCCCGCAGCGATGCCGCCGCGGATGCCGCCCGCGTTCTCGATGGCAAGGTCCGCGCCCGTCAGGTCAAGATAGGAGCCGCAGATCACATGTCCGATGGTCTGGGCCTTGGTGGTGTCGCCCTCCTTGCTGGGGCGGAAATCGGTGGTGCGCACCATCTCCCAGCCGTGCGTGCCAGATGCGTTCTCGCCGTAGAAATAATTGGTAGAGCTCGTGCCGAGCACCTCGCTCGATGCGGCGCTAAAGGCATCGTCGAGCGGCTTGATCTTGTTGTCGTGGACCTCATCAAGGGTGCTCTGATAGGTGGAGCCCTTGTTGGGGTCGGTCAAAAGAACGTTTACATCCTTGGCGGTATAGAGCTTCTCGTCGCTTTTGCCTGCGTATACTGCCACCGTGTCATCGTCGGTGCTTTCAGTGCCCTTGGTGTCGTACTCGTAGGGGACGGAAAGCAGTCCCACTTCGGCAAAGGCGCTGCCCGCCTCGACAACGTGGATTGTCTTGCCGTCGGCTCCCGTCACCTTCTCGTTAAGGTTGATGTGCTCGTGGCCTGCGATAAGGGCATCGACGCCACGGAGCCGCGTGGCAAAGGTCTTGGCGTCGAGCGTGTGCGCGATACAAACAACAACATCGCAGCCCTCCTTGCGCAGCTGCTCTGCCTCGGCATTGATGGCGTTCGCGGCACTCGAGAAGTTGGTGCCCGCGACTAGGTCTGCACGCAGCGAGGAGCCAAGCGATTCATCCATGGCTCCTACAACGCCGACCTTGATCTGGTAGGCGAACGTTGAGTGACTTTCACTGTCCTCCCAGGTGCGGTTGAGCGTCTTCGTGATGCTCGAGCTCCATACGCCGTTCGAGGACGTTGCATTCGCGCAAAGCATGGCGAAGGGCGTGCTGGTGGTGCTGGAGCCGGTCATGGTGCGAAGCTTGTCCGCGCCATAGCTCCAGTCGTGGTTGCCTGGCGTGGTCGCGTCGTAGCCGTCGGCGTAGAAGGTGTCCATGAGCTCGGCGATGCTCTTGCCCTCGCTCATGGTGGCGAAGGACTGTCCGTGGAAGGTGTCGCCCGCATCGAGCAAAAGATCGGGGGCGCTGCCCTGGGCGCTATGGAGAACTGCCAGTCCGTCGAAGCCGACGGTGCCGGTGCCCTTGCTTTCGTTGTAGCTGTACTTGTAGCTGCCGTGGATGTCGTTGGTGTGCATGACGGTCACAGTGCCGTCAATAGCGGCGGGCAGGTTCCCCGCGAAAGCGAGGCTTGGGATGCCTGCGAGCGCGCCGGCAAACAACGAGACGGTTAACGCAAGGCGGGGGACGAATCTTTTCATGGCAGTTTCCTTAGTCCTTAACAAAAACCACCACAAAGGTGCCTGTCCCCTTTGTGGTGGTTTTCTAAGTCGTTAGCTTAGTAGCATGCGGTCGTTGGCGAGCTCGCCGCCCGAGACCTCCTCAAACTTCTGAAGCAGGTCGGCCACGGTGAGCGACTTTTTCTCGTCGCCCGCCACGTCGTAGATCACGTGGCCCTCGTGCATCATGATCAGACGGTTGCCCAGACGGATGGCATCGTTCATGTTGTGCGTGACCATGAGCGTGGTCAGGCGGTTCTCGTCGACGATCTCCTCGGTCAGGTTGAGCACCTTAGAGGCCGTCTTGGGGTCGAGGGCCGCCGTGTGCTCGTCGAGCAGCAGCAGACGCGGCTTGGTGAGCGTGGCCATCAGCAGGGTGAGTGCCTGGCGCTGGCCGCCCGAGAGCAGGCCGACCTTGGCGTTGAGGCGCGTGTCCAGACCAAGGTCCAGACGCTTGAGCAGTTCAACGTACTCGTCCTTCTCGGCCTTGGTGACGCCCCACGAAAGACCGCGACGCTGGCCGCGGCGCTTGGCGAGGGCTAGATTCTCGGCAATCTGCATGTCGGCTGCGGTGCCGCGCATGGGGTCCTGGAACACACGGCCCAGGTACTTGGCGCGCTGCGACTCGCTCAGACGCGAGATATCGTTGCCGTCGAGCTCAATAACGCCCGAATCGAGTGGATACACGCCGGCAATCATGTTGAGCAGCGTGGACTTGCCGGCGCCGTTGCCGCCAATCACGGTTACAAAGTCGCCATCGTTGAGGGTGAGGTCGACGCCGGTGAGCGCGCGCTTCTCGGTGACGGTGCCCTTGTTAAAGGTCTTCTTGACGTGCGAGAGCTTAAGCATCTGCCTCATCTCCCTTCGTGTAGGAGCTGCGGAGCTTATAGCGCTCCCAAACCACGGGCACGCACAGGGCCACGGCGACGATCACGGCGGAGAGTAGCTTCATGTCGTTGGCGTCCATGCCCAGCTGCAGCACGATGGCGCGGATAAGGAAGTACACCACGGAGCCAAAGACGGCGGAAGCAAGACGGACGCTAAACTGCGTGAGGCCGCCGGGCAGCAGGCGACCGAGCACCTCGCCGATGACGATGGCGGCAAGACCGATAACGATGGCGCCGGTGCCCATGCCAATGTCGGCGTACTTCTGGCTCTGGCAGATGAGCGCACCCGAAAGGCCAATGAGGGCGTTGGAGAGCACGAGGGCGATCATTTTGGTGGTGTTGGTGTTAACGCCCAGGGCGCGGATCATGTACTCGTTGTTGCCGGTGGCACGCAGCGCCGAGCCGATCTCGGTGCCAAAGAACCAGTACAGGATGGCGACGATGGCCACGGCCAGCACAATGCCTAGGATAATGGCAACAGTGGACTGCGGCAGGCCCGTCATGTTGCTGACGGATGAGAAGATAGTGCCCTTGGCAAGGATGGGCGTGTTGGACTTGCCCATGATGCGCAGGTTGATGGACCACAGACTGATCTGCGTAAGGATTCCGGCGAGGATTGCGGGAATCTCAAAGACGGTGGTCAAGATGCCCGTGACGGCGCCCGCGATGGCGCCGGCGCACATGCCGGCCAGCACGGCGAGCAAGGGATCGACGTTATTGTTGACGATGAGCACGGCGCAGACACAGCCGCCGAGGGCAAAGCTGCCGTCGCAGGTCATATCGGGGATGTCGAGCAGGCGGAACGTGATAAACACGCCAAGCACCATAATGCCCCAGAGGACGCCCTGTGAAACGGCGCCCTGCAATGCAATGAGCATGCTTCATACCTCCTAGGATAGGGTGGACACGTGATTTTCCATAATAGCGGTACCAATGCATAAAAGAGCTGCGGACGGATGTTTTGTCTCATCCGAAACAAGCAGGGCGAACGCCGGTCTTTAGCGTTCGCCCCAAGGACTCAGATATTGAATAACGCGGCTGTGGCGCGCGTGCGGGCCCTAGACGCGTTACCGCGCATGGCGCTACTCGTCCAGAGCGGAAAGGTCGATGCCCAGCGCCTCGGCCATCTCGTCGTTCTTGACGACGACCAGGTCCTTGCTCGAGAGGTGCTTGATCGGCATATCCTCGGGCTTGGCCTCGCCCTTCAGGATCTTAACGGCCATCTCGCCCGCGGCGTAGCCCAGGTCCTTATAGTTGATGGAGAGGGTGAACAGGCCGCCGGCCATGCACATACCCTCCTCGCCGGTCACGAAGGGGAGCTTATTCTCCTTGCAGATCTGGCCGACCTGCGAAGCGCCCGCGGCGATGGTGTTGTCAGTGGGGGAGTACAGCGCGTCGACCTTGCCCACGGCAGACTCGACGACGGACTGAATCTCGTTGGAGCTCGAGACGGTGAAGTCAGTGTACTCGAGGCCCAGCTTGTCGAGCTCCTTCTTGGCGGCCTTGATCTGGACGTCGGAGTTGGACTCGGCGGTACAGTAGAGCAGGCCGACCTTTTTAACGTCGGGCAGGACCTTCTGCATCATCTCGAGCTGCTCGGCGACCGGGGTGAGGTCGGAAGCACCCGTGACGTTGGTGCCGGGCTTGTCGTTGTCCTGGACCAGGCCGGAGGCGGCGTAGTCGGTGATGGCACAGCCCACGATGGGGATATCGGCCGTGGCGCCGGCGGCAGCCTGCGCGGCGGGCGTGGCGATGGCATAAATCAGGTTGACGTTGTCGCCCACAAACTTGTCGGCAATGGACTTACACGTGGACTGGTCGTTCTGGGCGTTCTTCTGGTCGATCTTGACCTTAAGGCCGCTCTCCTTGATGGCCTTGACAAAGCCGTCGTTGGCGGCGTCGAGTGCGGAGTGCTCGGTGAGCTGCAGAACGCCGATGGTGTAGTCGGAACCGGCGGCAGCAGAGCCGGAACCAGAGTTGCCGCCGCATCCGGCAAGCGGGACGAGCGCGAGCAGGCCGGCGGAGACCAGAAGGCTCCTGCGGCTGATGGTGATGTCCTTCATATCATTACCCCCAGTATAAAAATGGCTGGAAACACTGCACTGGGACAAAGTGCAAGTGGAATTATAGTAGCGCTGATGTCCATTTTTACAACAGCCTGGCGGGTTTTTTAATACAGAATCGGATGGGCGGTACGGGTAGTCGAATGGGCGGCGGAGGGTCTTATGCGGCGGAGGAGGCGTCGTCCTCGTCCAAGGCGGCGAAGAGCTTCTTGCCATCGAGGAGACGTGTGGTGACGTTTCTCATGCGGCCGATCTCAACGGTGCGCAGCGTGTCGTCGGCGCCTCGGGCGTCATAGACCGTTCCCAGCACATACGAGATGCCGTCTCGTTGCTTGATGGCAAAGGGCCGGAGTGTCATCCGTGCCACTTCGACCTCTCCGCGCGCCGTGACGCTCGAAATATCAAAACTCACCGTGGTTCCGTGGTCGATGGCCTGCTCGATGAGCTCGCAGGCATCGATGCGCTTGACGGGCGTGTGCGTGGTCTTGGTGGATTTGCCGCCCACGCTTGGAGCGGGCTCGGGTGCATCGAGGTAGCCGCGAACGTCGGCGCTCGCCATGGCGACCAAGTGCTGCGCTATGCTCTTTCGAATGGCGATGGGCGTGGAGCGGTTGCGCATGACCATGCCGTGGAGCCGGATGATCTCTTCGTCGGTGAGCGGACGGGTCAAGAGCCGATAACCCACGCCGCGCTTGTACTCAATTTCGTATCCGGCATGGCGAAGTGCGGAGATGGCGGTGTAGATGCTGCGCCGCGCCGCCGAGATGGGCATGCGGGCGGGGTCGTCGGGATGGGCGAGGCGCCGGATCAACTCATCGGAAAGCATGGCCTTGTCCTCGCCGGTGTTTTCGCTTAATAGTTGCAGGATGCGAACGGCGCGATAGGCTGCCATCGAGGCAGCGCCCCTCGTCGTGGTCTCGTAAGTTTCAACAGCGGTTTCGGTCATGGCGCCCACGTCCTTTCCGTTTTGGGTGGCGACGGTATGGAGCCTAGGACGCGGGGCTTTCCCAGGGGTGCAGGACGCCCTGGGCGGTCGGTAGCCGTCGGCAAGCGGCGGGTCGAGTTTTCAACAGCTCTGCCCAACTGACCAAAACCTTGCCAAAAGCTTGACGGATGCTGTTGAAAAAAGCGCCCCTCGGCTTGCCGAGAGGCGCTGGCGTGATGCGCTGGAACGCGTTTGGTGGCGCTGTGGCGATTAGAAGTCGGCGTTGCCCACGGTGCGCGGGTGCGGCAGGACGTCGCGGATGTTGCCCACGCCGGTCAGATACATGACCAAGCGCTCGAAGCCCAGACCGTAGCCGGCGTGCTTGCAGGAACCGTAGCGGCGCAGGTCAAGGTAGTACTTGTACTGCTCGGGATTCATGCCCAGGTCCTTGATGCGGGCTTCGAGCAGATCCAGGCGCTCCTCGCGCTGGGAGCCGCCGATAATCTCGCCGATACCGGGAACCAGGCAGTCGGCAGCGGCGACGGTCTTGCCGTCCTCGTTCATGCGCATGTAGAACGCCTTGATCTCGGCCGGGTAGTCGGTTACGAAGGTCGGGCGCTTAAAGTGCTCCTCGGTCAGGAAGCGCTCGTGCTCGGTCTGCAGGTCGATGCCCCAGCTCACGGGATAGTCAAACTTGTGACCGGCGGCGACGGCCTGCTCCAGGATTTCGACGGCCTCGGTATAGGTGACGCGGGCAAAGTCGGAGTTTGCCACGTGGTCCAGGCGCTCGAGCAGACCCTTGTCCACAAACTTGTTGAGCATATTGAGCTCGTCGGGGCAGGTTGCCATGACGTCCTTAAGGACGTACTTGAGCATGGCCTCGGCGTTATCCATGTAGTCGTTAAGGTCGGCAAAGGCCATCTCGGGCTCGATCATCCAAAACTCGGCGGCGTGGCGCGTGGTGTTGGAGTTTTCGGCGCGGAAGGTGGGGCCAAAGGTGTACACGTCGCCAAAGGCCATGGCAAAGTTCTCGGCATTGAGCTGGCCGGACACGGTAAGGCTCGCGTGCTTGCCAAAGAAGTCCTGGCTCCAGTCGACCTCGCCGGACTCGGTGAGGGGCGGATTTTTGGGGTCGAGCGTGGTTACGCGGAACATCTCGCCGGCGCCCTCGCAGTCACTCGTGGTGATGATGGGGGTGTTGACGTAGACAAAGCCCTGCTCCTGGAAGAAGCGGTGAATGGCGGCAGCCGCGACAGAGCGGATGCGGAACACGGCGCGGAACAGGTTGGTGCGCGGGCGCAGGTGCTGCTGGGTGCGCAGGAACTCGACGGTTGCGCGCTTCTTCTGCAGCGGGTAATCCGGGGCGCTCGTGCCCTCGACCTCGATGGAGGTGGCAGAAAGCTCGAAAGGCTGGGGCGCATCGGGGGTCAGCTTGACGGTGCCGGTGCAAATGAGTGCGGCCGAGACGTTTTGATGGGCGATCTCGTCGTAGTTGTCGAGTGCCTCGCGGTTCATGACGACCTGCAGGTCGCGGAAGCAGCTGCCGTCGTTGAGCGTAACAAAGCCAAAGTTCTTCATGTCGCGGACGGACTTGACCCAGCCGGCGACGGTGACGGTCTGGCCGCCGAGCGACTCGGCATCGGCATAGAGCTGCGCGATTTTGGTGCGGTTCACGTATCCTCCCATAACGGTTGAATGATAGTTATCCATACAGTTCGATATTCTAGCAGCTCGGCTCATTTGAGCTATACAGATAAAGCATTGGCGGGATGGTTTTTCAAACGAAAAGCGCCCGCGGCCAAATGGTCGCGGGCGCTTGACGAGGTGCCTTTTGGCTGTGTGGCGTGGGGCCTGGCTACTTGGTCTTGGCAACCAGCAGCGGGTCGCCCAGCTTGACGAGCGGGTTGCCGCCGATAAGCGTTCCAGACTCGCCGACATGGTCGATGCTCTTAAGACGATCGAGCTCGGAGACGATGACGGTCACGATGTCCTCGTGACCAGCGGCCTTAATGGCCTCGCGGTCGAAGCTGATGAGCGGCTGGCCTGCCTTGACCACATCGCCCATCTCGACAAAGCGGGCAAAACCCTTGCCGTTCATTTCCACGGTGCCCAGGCCAACATGGATGAACACGCGCAGGCCGTCCTCGGTAATCATGCCGATGGAGTGGTTGGTGACAGTGGTGGCACCGATGCGGCCGTTGGCGGGCGCATAGATGGTGCCGGTAATGGGCTCGATGCCATAGCCCTGGCCAAGCATGCCCGAGGCGATCGTCTCGTCGGGAACCTCGTTCAGGTTGACGAGCACGCCGTTGACGGGGGCATAGATGACGCCTTCGCGGGTAGCGAAGCTTGCTGCGGGCGGAACGGACGCCTCGCCGGTCGAGGTGAAGGTGGACTTAAGCGAATCGAGCAGACCCATAGTTGCCTCCAACTTAAATAGGCGCATATCGCGCGTTTGGTTTGCCGGAAACGTTTCACATGTGTTTCGCGGCTTGGTCAACGCCCCTATTCTACGCTGCTCAACGATACCTCTGAACTGGGATTATGTGATATATCAGTTGAAGGGAAACTTATTGCCGGAGTGTTTCTGCGCCACGGGTTCAAGTGGGGTACGCTTGAAGGCGAAAAACAAGGGCGCATAATTTGCGCGAAGGGAGCACATATGATTGTCGAGAACCATGCGCTGTGGGGCGAGGAGCCGACCGAGGATTATCCGGCGACGTTTACGTATTTGGGCGCCGAGCCGCTGCCCGATAAACCGAATGGCCGCCGCCCCGCGGTGATCATCTGCGGCGGAGGCGGGTTTACGCATATCGCTCCGCACGAGCAGGACCCGGTGGCGTTTGCATTTTTGGATCGCGGCTACCAGGCCTTTGTGCTCAACTATGTCACGAGTTCTACGGGTGACGTGAGCTTTCCGCACCCCCAGGCAGATCTTGCCAAGATGGTCGCCACGGTGCGCGCCAACGCCGACGAGTGGCATGTCGATCCTAAGCGCGTGTGCGTCGTGGGCTTTTCTGCTGGCGGCATGATTTGCGCCTCGCTGGCAACACAGTGGAAGACCGGCCCCTTCGCGGCACTTGCCGGGGCGCGTCCGGACGACATTCGTCCCGATGCCGTGGTGCTGGGCTATCCATTGCTCGACTTTGCCTATGTGCGTGACATGCAGACGCGCGATCCGCGCATTGACTTGCGTGTGCCCAAGACGGGCGGCAAGACGGGGCGCGATTTGCTCAACGACTACCTGTCGATGGTGACGGGCGGCGAGGCAACTGACGAGCATCTGGCCGACATCTGCCCCACCACGCATGTTTCGCGTCAGATGCCACCGACCTTTGTGTGGGGCGTGTCCGACGACAAGACGGCGCCGATCGCGCAGGTCTACCCGTTTGCGCAGCGCATGGCCGAGGAGGGCGTTGCATGCGAGATGCACGTCTTCGACCAGGGTGGTCACGGCCTTTCGCTCGGCAACGCCAACACCGCGGTCGACAACGAGGACAAGCAGGCGGCAGTCCGTCCCTGGATCCGCCTAGCCTTCCGCTTCCTGGAGCGCCATCTGTAAGAGTAAGAGGGCCAGCCCCATCCCGTCCCTCATAACTTGCGGTGAAATAGTTCCAATTAAAGTCACGGGGCTTTAAACAGGAACTATTCCACCGCAACTTCGTTTTGATCTGTTGGAGACGGAGGAAAATGGATCATTTTGTCGAGGGAGCGGGCGGCTGTTTCTGCTCCCGCGGGAAACCACGTCCCGTTTGGGAAATCGTGACCCGTTTTGGGCGCAGATTCCGGGTCGCAGTTTCCCCGAGGGGCTCGATCGGGAAATCGCATCCCAGTCTGAGCGCCGATTCCGGGCTGCAGTTTCCGCTAGATGCCTCAACCGGAAAGCCCGTCCCGTTTAGGTGTTCCGGAGTGGGATTCGGTTTCCGCAACAGGCCCGTCTGGGAAGCAATGGCCCAGAATTCCCCTTGCACCGATCTGTCGATTGAACGTCGTTGTGTGTTCACGCTATCATGTAAGCTTAAAATTGGTTAGCCATGGCAAACGGTTAGCCATGGTGAACATAAATACAACGCCCTGCGGGCGCCGGGGGAGGAGCACGGACGTGAAGCTCGATACACTCGAGATTGGAAAGGACGCCGTTGTCGCATCGGTGGCATCGGACGATCAGGCACTCCGACAGCATATTTTGGACATGGGTCTAACGCCGGGCACCGAAGTCACCATGATGAAGTACGCCCCCATGGGTGACCCGCTCGAGATCCGCCTACGTGGCTACGAGTTGACGCTGCGCAAGGACGATGCCGCTCGCATCGAGCTCGTGGGTATTCACGACACCGATACGGGTCCGCGCGCTAACGCCGCAATCGGCACGACGGAGCATCCGGCCCTGGGCGAGGGGACGTATTCGCCCCGTGCGGCAAAGACGGCCGTGCCCGAGGGCGCGCCGCTGCACTTTGCCCTCGCCGGCAACCAAAACTGCGGCAAGACCACGTTATTCAACCAGCTGACGGGCTCCAACCAGCACGTCGGTAACTTTCCCGGCGTGACGGTCGACCGCAAAGATGGCACCATCCGTAACCATCCCGAGGCGAGCGTTACCGACCTGCCCGGCATTTACTCCCTGTCGCCGTACACAGGCGAAGAGGTCGTGAGCCGTCAGTTCATCCTTGACGAGCGCCCGGACGCCATCATCGACATCATTGACGCCACCAACATCGAGCGTAACCTGTACCTGACACTGCAGCTCATGGAGCTTGACCGTCCTATGGTCATCGCGCTCAACATGATGGACGAGGTGACCGCCAACGGCGGCGCCGTGGACGTCAACCTGCTCGAGAGCCTGTTGGGCGTGCCCGTTGTCCCCATTAGCGCTGCCCGCAACGAGGGCATCGGCGAGTTGGCGGACCACGCCCTGCACGTGGCACGGTTCCGCGAGCGCCCTGGTCGCCTGGACTTTTGTGCGCCCGACGGCCCGGACGGCGGTGCGCTGCATCGCTGCATCCACGGTATTGCTAACCTGATCGAGGACCATGCCGTGACGGCGCACATTCCGGTGCGCTTTGCGGCGACCAAGCTGGTCGAGGGCGATGAGCTGGTAACCGAGGCGCTTCACCTGGATCGCAACGAGCTCGACGCTATCGAGCACATCATTACCCAGATGGAGGGCGAGGCCGGCACCGACCGCCTATCTGCGCTGGCCGATATGCGTTTTAGCTTTATCGGCGACGTGTGCGGGCGTTGCGTCGTCAAGCCGCACGAGAGCCGCGAGCACGTGCGCTCCGTCAAGATTGACCGCATCCTGACAGGTCGTTACACAGCCATTCCGGCGTTTCTGGTGATCATGGGCCTCGTCTTTTGGCTGACGTTTGGCGTGATTGGCGCGGCGTTGCAGGGACTCATGGAGGACGGTATCGCTGCCATCATCGCCTCGGCCGATGCGGGCCTCAAGGCATTCGGAACCAACGACGTGGTGCGCTCACTGGCTGTCGACGGCGTACTTACGGGTGTGGGCAGCGTGCTGACCTTCCTACCGATTATCGTCGTGCTCTTCTTGTTCCTCTCCATTCTGGAAGACTCCGGCTACATGGCACGCGTAGCCTTTGTCATGGATAAGGTGCTGCGTCGCTTTGGCCTGTCGGGCCGCAGCTTCGTGCCCATGCTCGTCGGTTTTGGCTGCACCGTGCCGGCTATCATGTCGACCCGTACGCTCCCATCCGAGCACGACCGCAAGATGACGGTCATGCTCACGCCGTTTATGAGCTGCTCAGCCAAGCTGCCGGTTTACGGCTTGCTGTGCGGGGCTTTTTTCCCGCAGGCGACGGTTCCCGCCATGGTCTCGCTCTATCTGATCGGTATCGTGGTCGGCTGCATCGCGGCTTTGGTGCTCAACCGCACGGCATTTAAGGGCGACCCGGTGCCGTTTATCATGGAGCTCCCCAATTACCGCCTGCCGAGCGTCAAGACGACGGTGATGCTGGCATGGGATAAGGCCAAGGACTTTATTACCAAGGCTTTTACCATTATCTTTGCCGCTACCGTGGTCATCTGGTTCCTTCAGACGTTCGACATTCGCTTTAATGTGGTCGCCGATCAGTCGCAGAGTCTACTTGCCGGTCTGGGTAGCATCATCGCGCCGGTGTTGGCCCCACTCGGCTTTGGCGACTGGCGCGCCTCGACGGCGCTCGTCACCGGACTTATCGCCAAGGAGAGTGTCATCTCGACACTCACGGTGCTTTTGGGTGCAACCTCGCCCGCGGCATTGTCAACCATGTTTTCGCCGTTTACCGCCTACGTGTTCTTGGTCTTTACGCTGCTGTACCCGCCTTGCGTGGCCGCTATCGGCGCTGTCAAGAGCGAGTTGGGCGCGCGCTATGCCGTGGCCGTATTCGCGTTTCAGGTCGCCGTTGCCTGGATCGTGGCGTTTGTCGTGCATTCGGCGGGCATATTGCTGGGGTTGGCTTAGTTATGAATTGACGACGCAACCTCTGTGTATCGAATTGTTTTCGGCCCCGCTTCTGTACTGACGGATGCGGGGCCGTTGCTATATAATCGCCTCCGCTCAAAACGATTGGAGACGTTATATATGACTCAGGCAAGGCAAGACGGCATCACGCTCAGGCAGTGGCTCCCACTCGTCGGGCTCACCTGCTGTGCGTTCGTGTTCAACACGTCGGAGTTTATGCCCATCGGCCTTTTGACTGATATCGCCGCGTCGTTCTCGCTCACCGAGGCCCAGGCGGGCATCATGATCTCGGTCTATGCCTGGGGCGTCATGCTGCTGTCGTTGCCGCTCATGGTGTTCGCTTCGCGTTTCGAGTTTAAGCGGATGCTGCTGGGCGTGCTTGCCGTGTTCTCGCTCGGTCAGTTCCTGTCCGCTGTGGCGCCGACCTATCCCATCCTGGTCTGCGCGCGCCTGGTGGTCGCTTGCGCACATGCCGTGTTCTGGTCAGTCGCCTCGATTATGGCCTCGCGCCTGGTCGACACTCGCCACGGCGCGCTCGCCATCAGCATGATCGCCACGGGCTCGTCCATCGCGCAGATCTTTGGCCTGCCTCTCGGTCGCGCCATTGGCTTGGCCGTGGGCTGGCGCATGACGTTTGCCGTGGTCGGGGGCCTCTCAGCCATCGCGGTCGTCTACCAGGCAGCGGTGTTCCCGGCCATGCCGGCGGGTGAGCGCTTTACCGTCAAACAGCTGCCCGAGCTGCTCAAGAACCCGCTCCTCATCGCGCTCTACGCAGTCACGGTCTTCATGGCGACCGGCTATTACGCAAGCTACAGCTATATCGAGCCCTTCCTGGCGCAGGTCGCGCACGTCGATGCGGGCGCCATCACCATGACGCTGACGGCGTTTGGCTGTTCCGGCTTGGTGGGCAGCTGGCTGTTCAGCCGCCTGTTCGACGGGCACCGTTTTCCGTTCCTTGCTATCACGCTCTCCGGCGTGCCGGTGGCCCTGCTGCTCATGGGGCCGGCCGCATCGTCGCTCGTGACAGTGCTTGCCGTCTGCGCACTGTGGGGTTGCTGCGCCACGGCCTTTAACGTGGCGTTTCAGGCCGAGCTCATCAAGCACACGCCGGCAGATTCGTCGGCCGTCGCCATGTCGATCTTCTCGGGCCTGTTCAACCTCGGTATCGGCACGGGTACCGCGATCGGCGGAGCCGTGGTTTCGGGTCCCGGTATCGCCTGGATCGGCTTTGTGGGCGGGGCGATTGCCGTCGTGGGCGTCATCCTCGCCATCACCGTGCTGTTTCCGGCCATCCGCCGCGCCAAGCCCGTCGCCTAATCACGTCCCCTCATCAGTTGCGGTGGAATAGTTCCTGTTTAAGGCTTCTGAAGGCCCAGACAGGAACTATTCCACCGCAACTTATTTTGGGGGAGAGGATACAAGCTGGGCATACAATGGATGTCGTTGTGTTGAGCTTACCGGGAGGCTGTTATGTGGGCATACGAGACGACGTTCTATCAGATCTATCCGCTGGGCTTTTGCGGGGCTCCGCGCGAAAACGCCGCGCCCGTTGCCGAGGGTGAGCTCGCCCAGGCTGCCAACGCCGCGCCCAACCCCGATGCTCCTATCATGAAGGTCGCCCAATGGGCCGACTACATGCAGGAACTCGGCGTTGGCGCTGTGCTCATCAACCCACCGCTCGAATCTGATAGCCACGGCTACGATACACGCAGCCTGCGCCATATCGACCGTCGCCTGGGTGGGGACGCCGACTTTGCCGCCGTATGCGACACGCTGCATGCCCATGGCATCCGCGTGGTGCTCGATGCCGTCTTCAACCACGTCGGCCGCGGTTTTTGGGCCTTCCGCGATGTGCAGGAGCGCAAGTGGGACTCGCCGTACAAGGACTGGTTCCACATTAGCTTTGACGGCGATTCCTGCTATGGCGATGGCTTTTGGTACGAGGGCTGGGAAGGCCATTTTGAGCTTGTGAAGCTCAACCTGCAAAATCCCGCTGTGGTCGATTACCTGCTCGAGTCCGTGCGCCGCTGGGCCGAGGTCTTTGGCGTCGACGGCCTGCGCCTGGACGTTGCCTATATGCTCGACCGCGACTTTATGCGCCGCCTGCACGCCTTTACCCGTGAGCTCAAGCCCGACTTTGTGCTGATTGGTGAGACGCTCCACGGCGACTACAACCAAATCGTCAACGACGAGATGCTCGACTCCTGCACCAACTACGAGTGCTACAAGGGCCTGTACTCCAGCTTTAACTCGGTCAACATGTTCGAGATCGCCCATTCGCTGCACCGCCAGTTTGGCGGCGATCCGTGGTGCATCTACCGCGGCAAACATCTGCTGTCGTTTGTCGACAACCACGATGTGCCGCGCCTGGCAAGTATCCTCACCGACAAGTCGTGTCTGCGTCCCGCCTACGGCATGCTCTTTGGCATGCCGGGCATCCCGTGCGTCTACTATGGCAGCGAGTGGGGAATTGCCGGCGAAAAGGGTGGCCCCGATGGCGACTGGGCGCTGCGACCTGCGCTCAATGAGCCTGCGCCCAACGAGCTGACGGCGTTCATCACGCAGCTTGCGCACCTTCGCTCGGCCGACGACGCGGCGGCCCGTGCTCTCAACTACGGTGCCTATCGCAATGTGGTGATCCAGAACAAGCAGCTGCTGTTCGAGCGCGCCTGCGACGACGCGACGGTGCTCGTGGCGGTGAACGCCGTGGACGAGCCTTACACCTTTGGCGCCGGCGAGCTCAACGGCTCCTTTGTCGATTTGCTTGCCGACGGCGTGCCCACGGTCGAGCTGGCGGGCTCCCTTGAGCTTGCGCCCTACGAGGTGCGCTATCTGTTGAGGGCCTAGGCCATGGCAGCGTCTGACGAGGGCTATCAACATATTGAGCATGGGTTTGAGCCCGTGTTCGACCAGCACTCGCGCGTTTTGGTGCTCGGATCGTTTCCCTCGGTGCTGTCGCGCGCTAATGCCTTTTATTACGGCAACCCTCAGAATCGCTTTTGGCGTGTGATGGCCACGTGCCTCGGTATGCCTGTGCCGCCCAACGAGGGCGATCCTTTGGCAAGCGGTGAGCCCGCGACGCTCGATGCCTCCATTGCCGCCAAGCGGGCCATGCTGCTGAACGGCGGCGTGGCCCTGTGGGATGTGATCGAGAGCTGCGACATTAAGGGTTCGAGTGACGCCAGCATCAAAAACGTCGTTCCGGCGCATGTCGAGCGCATTACCGGCGCAGCTCCTATCGAGGTCGTTGTCTGTAACGGCGGCACGGCAGGGCGGCTCTACAAGCGCTATCTACAAGAGCGCACCGGGCTGCCGGCCATCGTTCTGCCGTCGACAAGTCCCGCCAATGCGGCATGGCGCCTGGAACGCCTTGTCGAGCGCTGGCGCGAGGCCGTTGACTGGGCTGTAATTTAATTTAGATTTTTGTTTGAGCGTGGGCGCCCAGACGTTTCAGAACGCCTCGCCAGATCGGCGCGGGCACGGCTGGCTCGGCGCAAACCATGCCGTCGGCGTCGACGTTGGCGGCATTGCCGCCGCCAAGTCGCTGTGCATGCTTGACGGAGCAGCCCATGCGCACGGCGCCCACGAGCTTGTCCATGGCCTCAGAAAACGGTCGCCGCAAGAGTCCCATGCGCGGAGAGCGACGAAGCGCCGCAATGCCGCTGCCGGCGCAGATGGCAACGCCGCCACACCACAATTGGCCATGGCGCTCACATGCCTTGTGCAGGCGAACGGCGGTCCCACGCGCCTGCTCAGTGCCCTCTTGTGCGGCTCGAATCGCGACATAGACGCGCGTTCCCGTACCGCCAAAGCGCTCAAGCGCCTGCTCGATGGCTGTCAACGTCTCATCGTCAGCCACATCTTCAATGGCCAGCACGATGCCATCGGCAACGCTGCCGGCGTCATTTGCCTTCAAGTCGACCGGGCGGGGGAGTGCGGTGCCGGAAAGTTGAGCATAGGCGGCGATGGCATCCTGCAGGTCCCAGAGCAAAAACTCAAGATCGGCGCTATTGGGAATGCTGATATACGCAATGGTTTGCAGCGTTTTTGGTACATCGCCGCGCGCGGTCGTCTCCATGCCATCTCCTTTCCGGCTCGTTTCCGTTTAGGTTACACCGTCTGGTGGCGCCCCGCCGCGCTATCCTAGTGCAACCCTTACGAAAGGAACGCCATGCGTCTGTCCATGAATACCTCGCTTGCCACGCTCAAGCCCTCCGGTATCCGCCGGATTAACGCGCTCGCCGCCCAGCATCCGGGGTGCATCGCGCTCGCGCTCGGCGAGCCCGATTTTCCCACGCCCGATGTGATTAGCGCCGAGGTGACCGCCGCACTGGACCGCGGTGACACGCACTATCCGCCCAACAACGGTCGCCCCGCCCTGCGTGATGCACTGTCCAAATATATGGATGACGCGGGCCTGGCGTTTTCCGCCGATGAGGTCATCCTGACCGACGGTGCGACCGAGGCACTGTCGGCAACATTCATGGCTATGCTCAACCCCGGCGACGAGGTCATTATCCCCACGCCGGCCTTTGGCCTGTACGAGAGCATCGTCGTGGCCAACCACGCCAAAGCAGTCTTTTTGGATACGGAGCCCGCGCAATTCCAGATCGATGAGGATGCGCTTCGTGCTTGCGTGACGCCGGCGACCAAGGCCATCGTCATCTGCTCGCCCAACAATCCTACGGGTTGCATCCTCAACACGGCGTCGCTCGACGCCGTGGCGCGCGTGGCGGAGGAGGCGGGCATCTACGTGGTCTGCGACGACGTATACAACCGCCTGGTTTATGTGGATGGCTACGAGCGCTTTGCCCAGCGTCACCCGGAGCTGCGTGAGCAGACGGTCGTCATCGAGAGCTTCTCCAAGCCCTGGGCCATGACCGGCTGGCGTTTGGGCTGGCTCGCGGCAGCAACACCCGTCATCGCCGAGATCGCAAAAGCCCACCAATACCTAGTATCGAGCGCCGTCTCCTTCGAAATGGACGCCGCAGCCCGAGCCCTCACCGTCGACCCAACCCCCATGCTCAAAGTCTACCGAGCCCGCCGCGAGCGCGTACTCGAAGCCTTAAACGCCATGGGCCTCGACGTAGTAGAGCCCGCAGGAGCCTTCTATACTTTCCCGAGCATCAAAAAGTTCGGCCTAACCAGCGAAGACTTCTGCATCAAAGCCATCAAAGAAGCAAACGTAGCCCTAGTCCCGGGAGACTGCTTCGGAACCGAAGGCCACATCCGCCTAAGCTACTGCGTCTCCGACAAAAATCTGGACGAAGGTCTCCGCCGCCTGTCAAACTTCGTTTCAACCTTGTAGTCCTCAGAGACGCAACACATCAGCCCACCGACATAAGGGTATGCGTGGGGCGCGTCGCTCAACGGGCGCGAAGATTCGCAGTAAAGTTACCGTAGCTCTGGCCCGAGGGGACGGGTCGAAATTTTCGTAGATTCCGCACGAGCCGAAGGCCACTTAATGTGGCCTTCGTGCGAGCCCAGGACTTGACCGAGCGAAAATCTCGACCCGTCCCCTCGGGCCGGAGCGTATGCAGGGTTTGTGTACGAATCCTCGCGCCCGTTGACCGACGCCGGGGTCCCCGCCATAATACTTTCGGTTCACGCACGAATCCGCTGCCAGAGACAGCCGGCGCAAACGGGTCTTACCCGCGAGCTTAATGGGACTTCCCGCCAGCCGAGGTGGTCGAGTAGATATGTCTTCTCGCCCCCGTCGCTCATGCAGCGCGGGGGCTTTCTTTTTGGACATGCCCCCGTCACGTCCTTGTGGCGGACCGTGCCCGGAAAGAATTCGAGGAGGTGTAATTCATGCCCCAGCAGTACAAAATCGACAAGGTTGCAGAGATCGAGTCCCGTATCGCCGAGAACGCCGGTCTGTTCGTCGTCAACTACAACGGTCTGACGGTTAAGCAGGCTCAGGAGCTGCGTCATCAGCTTCGCGAGTGCGGCGCCGAGATGAAGGTCTACAAGAACAACCTGGTCAAGATCGCTCTCAAGAACCAGGAGCAGCCCGAGCTCGACGAGATCCTCGCCGGCCCCGTCGCTTATGTGTTCTACGAGTCCGAGCCGGTCGAGGCCGCTAAGGCCCTTAAGGACTTCTCTGCTCAGTCCAAGGGCGTCCTTGAGATCAAGGGCGGTATCTCCGACGGCAAGGCCGTTTCCGCTGATGATGTTAAGGCTATCGCCGAGCTGCCCACCAAGGATCAGCTTCTCGGCCAGATTGCCGGTCTCATCTCCGGTTTCGCTCGCGACATCGCTGTCTGCGTCAACGGCGTTTCCTCTGGTCTCGCTCGTTCGATCCAGCAGGTCTCCGAGCAGAAGGCAGCCTAGTCGCTGTTTTCACCCGCGGCGGCAACGCCGCACCCCTGGCGCATTCGCGCCGTGTTTTAACTGATCTCCGTGCATCCGCACGGAAACCGAAAGGACTTAGAAATGGCTAAGCTTACCACCGATGAGATCATCGATGCTCTTAAGGAAATGACCCTTCTCGAGGCTTCCGAGCTCGTTAAGGCTATCGAGGACACCTTCGGCGTTTCCGCCGCTGCTCCTGCTGCCGTTGTCGCCGCTCCCGCTGCTGGCGCTGCTGAGGCCGAGGAGAAGACCGAGTTTGACGTCGTGCTCGAGGGCTTCGGCGACAACAAGATCCAGGTCATCAAGGCCGTCCGTGAGCTCACCAACCTTGGCCTGAAGGAGGCCAAGGAGGTCGTCGAGGGCGCTCCCAAGGCTGTTCTCGAGGGTGCCAAGAAGGAGGACGCCGAGGCTGCCAAGGAGAAGCTCGAGGCTGCTGGCGCTGCTGTCACCCTCAAGTAATCAGGCTTTCTCGCCAGATTTCTTTACAGACGGGGCTCGCTATGCGAGCCCCGTCTTTTTTGTTTTTGGCTCCTCATTCCCATTGCTCGGCACGCAGAGCATCGTTGTCTTCGCCGTGCCATTCCCGTTACCGCTGGGGCGTAAAATTGCACCATTCGAGCAATAATTTGCGTTGACCTGCTGAAGAATTGCGTTTGCCTTACGGCGACGTATGTCTCCGGCGGTAAGATACTTCGGTATCGCAATTTGGTCTGCGGCCGCCGTGCCGCACGCACAGGGCGCATTCTGCGCCTGCGAAAGGATCCTTGAATAACATGAAGGCAATCATCCCCGCCGCCGGTCTTGGCACGCGTTTTCTGCCTGGCACCAAGTGCACGCCCAAAGAGATGCTGCCGGTGCTCGACAAGCCGGTCATTCAGTATGTCGTCGAGGAGGCGCTCGACCCCGAGGAGGTCGATGACGCCATCATCGTTACCTCTCCCGGTAAGCCCGAGCTGCTGAGCTACTTCCAGCCCGATCGCTCGCTCGAGAATCTGCTGCGCGAGCGCGGTAAGGACGCCTACGCCGACGCCGTCGCCCATGCGGGCGGTATGCCGGTCGACTTCCGTTATCAGTACGAGCCCAAGGGCCTCGGCCATGCTATCCGCTCTGCTGCCGACGCCGTGGCAGGGGAGAACTTCCTGGTTCTTCTGGGCGACTACGTTGTGCCTAATCGCGACATCTGCGACAAGATGCTCGCCGTTTCCAAGGAGCACGGTGGAGCTTCGGTTATCGCCGTCGCTGCTTGCTCGCCCGAGGAAGTCAGCCGCTACGGCGTTATCGCCGGCGAGCGCGTCGGTTCGCTCGAGGGCGCCGAGGACGTTGCCGATGCAGAGCCGGGCGCTGTCTGGCGCATCGGCGGTCTGGTCGAGAAGCCCGCTCCCGAGGCGGCTCCGTCCAACCTGTACATTGTCGGCCGTTATCTGCTGAGCCCGCTGGTCATGGACCTGCTCGCCGATCAGCAGGCCGGCAAGGGCGGCGAGATCCAGCTCACCGACGCCATGGCCCGCTCGCTCGATCGCGAGGCCATGTACGCTGTCGTCATCGACCCGCTCTCGGGCTACGACACCGGCACCCCGTCTGGCTGGATGGCCACCAACGCCCTCATGGCCGCAAGCGATCCTCGCTTTGCCAGCGCCTTCTGGGACGCCATCGACGAGCGCGGCGGCTTGATGCGCAAATAAGCCTTCGGGCATCGACATTTACGGGTGCGGACTTCGGTCTGCACCCGTTTTTTATAAGAGCTGCGATTGCTGGCTCTCTGTTCACAGAAAATATATGAACAGATGTTCGATACACATACATCTACCTGCGTGTTTTCTGCCGAAAAACTTTGCTACTCCAAAAACTCAATCGCGTCAAGGCTTTTCTTGCCCAACGGTCGGTACCTGATAAACTATTAGGTTGCGATAACTGGCGAAGCTATGCCTCGCCAACCCACCGAGCATTTCCGTGAAGGAGGAAAAACCTGGTGACCTACGCATACACTGCCACTGAGCGCAAGCGCGTCAGCTTCGGGAAAATCCCGGAGGCCATGGAGCTCCCCAACCTTATCTCTGTTCAAAGGGAATCCTTTGAGCGTTTTAAGGACGAGGGCCTTCGTGAGGCGTTCAAGGAATCCAGCCCCATCCAGAGTCAGAACCATGTTCTCGAGGTTACCTTCGGCGAGCATCAGTTCGGCGACCCCGCGCACACCGTCGAGGAGTGCCGCGAGAAGGATATGACCTATCAGGCTCCGCTTCTGACCGACGTCCGTCTCACCAACAAGGAGACCGGCGAGATCAAGGAGCAGCTCGTCTTTATGGGCGACTTCCCCATGATGACCGATCAGGGCACCTTCATCATCAACGGTACCGAGCGTATCGTCGTTTCGCAGCTCGTCCGTTCCCCGGGTGTGTACTACAGCTCCGAGATGGATTCGGGCAAGCAGATCTACAAGGCCCAGATCATCCCGTCCCGCGGTGCCTGGCTCGAGTTTGAGGTCGACAAGCGCGATCAGCTCATGGTCTCCATCGACCGTAAGCGTAAGCAGAGCGCCACGATGTTCCTGCGCGCCCTTGGCATCGCCGTCACCAACGACGACATCATCGAGCTGCTCGGCAACTCCGATGTGATCAAGCGCACCCTGGAGCGCGACACCGCCCTCACCCGCGAGGATGCCCTTATCGAGATCTACCGTCGCCTGCGCCCGGGCGAGCCTCCCACCGTGGACGCTTCCCGCAGCCTGCTCGAGGGCCTGCTCTTTAACCCGCAGCGCTACGATCTGGCCCGCGTCGGTCGTTACAAGGTCAACAAGAAGCTCAACCTCACCACCGAGGAAGAGGTCACGGTGCTCACCGACGAGGATATCGTCGCGACGCTGCGCTACCTGCTGTCCCTCGCTGCCGGCGAGCAGGGCTTCAAGGTCGACGACATCGACCACTTTGGCAACCGCCGCATCCGCACCGTCGGCGAGCTCGTCGCCAACCAGTTCCGTATCGGCATGAGCCGTATGGAGCGCGTCGTCCGTGAGCGCATGAGCTCCCAGGACATCGACGAGATTACCCCGCAGTCGCTCATCAACATCCGTCCGATCGTGGCCTCCATCAAGGAGTTCTTCGGTTCCTCGCAGCTCTCGCAGTTCATGGACCAGGCGAACCCCCTGACCGGTCTGACCCACAAGCGCCGTCTGTCCGCACTCGGCCCTGGCGGTCTTGCCGGCCACAAGTCCGGCTCCAGCCGCCGCACCAACGTGCCGACGGCCGTCCGCGACGTTCACAACTCGCACTACAGCCGCATGTGCCCGATCGAGACCCCCGAAGGCCCCAACATCGGCCTGATCGGCTCGCTCGCTCTCTACGCCCGCGTCAACGAGTACGGCTTCATCGAGGCTCCGTTCCGTCGCGTCGAGAACGGCGTTGCCACCGACCAGATCGACTGGATGACCGCTGACGAGGAAGAGAAGCACGTCATCGCGCCGGCCAACACGCCGCTCGATCCCAAGACCAACGAGTTCATCACGACCGATGCCGAGGGCAAGCTTGTCCGCCCGCACACCGTGATCGCCCGTACCCGCGACTTCGACGGCTCCTTCGGCGCTCCCGCCGACGTGCCTGTCGAGGACGTCGACTACATGGACGTCTCGCCGCGTCAGATGCTCTCCGTCGCAGCCACGCTGATCCCGTTCCTCGAGCACGACGACGCCAAGCGTACGCTGATGGGCGCTAACATGCAGCGCCAGGCCGTGCCGCTGGTTCACCCTGCCGCTCCCTATGTCGGTACCGGCATGGAGCGTCGCGCCGCTCTGGACTCCGGCGAGGTCACCCTGGCCAAGAACGCCGGCGAGGTCATCTTTGCCGACGCTGCCAAGATCATCGTCAAGCATGCCGGCGGCATGGACGAGTATCACCTGGCCAAGTACCAGCGCTCCAACCAGTCCACCTGCATCAACCACCGTCCGCTCGTGCGCGTCGGTGACACCGTTGAGCAGGGCGAGCCCCTGGCTGACGGTCCTTCGACCGATCATGGCGAGCTCGCACTGGGTCAGAACCTCACCGTGGCATACATGCCGTGGGAAGGCTTCAACTACGAGGACGGTATCGTCGTGTCCGAGCGTCTGGTGGCCGAGGACCTGCTGACGACCATCAACATCACCCGTCACGAGATCGATGCCCGCGACACCAAGCTCGGCCCCGAGGAGATCACCCGCGAGATCCCGAACCTCTCTGAGGATATGCTTGCCAACCTCGACGAGGACGGCATTATCCGCATCGGCGCCGAGGTCGGCCCTGGCGACATCCTGGTCGGCAAGGTCACGCCTAAGGGCGAGAGCGCTCTGACCGCCGAGGAGCGCCTGCTGCGCGCCATCTTCGGTGCCAAGGCCCACGACGTCCGCGACACCTCCCTTAAGATGCCTCACGGCGCTTACGGTCGCGTCATCGACGTCGTCCGCTTTAGCCGCGAGAACGGCGACGATCTGGCCCCCGGCGTCAACGAGCAGGTGCGCGTCTACGTCGCCCAGCGTCGTAAGATCCAGCAGGGCGATAAGATCGCCGGCCGCCACGGCAACAAGGGTGTTATCTGTAACGTTCTGCCGGTCGAGGACATGCCCTACATGGCTGACGGTACCCCGATCGACGTTATCCTCAACCCGCTGGGCGTTCCCTCGCGTATGAACGTCGGCCAGCTGCTCGAGTGCCACCTTGGCTGGGCCGCTGCCTGCGGTTGGGATACCGAGAAGGCCGACTCCGACAAGTACGTCCCCGGTCCGTTCTTCACCGCGACGCCCGTCTTCGACGGCGCCAAGGAGGACGAGATCGCCGAGGTCATTCGTCGTGCCAACAAGAACATGCTCAACAAGGCCACCGCTGCCTTTGGCGATCACATGCGTCCCGAGTTCGTCACCCAGCTTGACGAGCGCGGCAAGACCCGCCTGTTCGACGGCCGCACCGGCGAGGAGTTCCGCGAGCCCATTACCGTGGGTACGTCCTACATCCTCAAGCTCGGCCACATGGTCGACGACAAGATCCACGCCCGTTCGACCGGCCCTTACAGCTTGGTTACCCAGCAGCCTCTGGGCGGCAAGGCCCAGTTCGGCGGCCAGCGCTTCGGCGAGATGGAAGTTTGGGCACTGTACGCATACGGTGCTTCCAACGTCCTGCAGGAGATTCTGACCGTCAAGTCCGACGATACCGTGGGCCGCGTCAAGACCTACGAGTCCATCGTCAAGGGCGAGAACGTTCCTGTTCCGGGTATCCCCGAGTCCTTCAAGGTTCTCGTCAAGGAGATCCGTTCCCTCGCGCTGGACATCGAGCCCATGCACGATGCTGACGAGGACGCCTCCGCCCCTGTGACCGCCGAGGAGACCTCTGCTCTCGACGACCTGGCTGCGCTCGCCGGCGTTGACGCCGACGTCGAGGCCGAGGATGCCGAGACCGTCGAGGCACCCGAGGCTGTCGCCGCCACGACCACTGATAAGGAGTAGTTGACTGTGGCAGATTTCGAAGCTACTGATTTTGACTCGGTAAAGATCTCCCTTGCCTCCGCCGACCAGATCCGTTCCTGGTCGCACGGTGAGGTCAAGAAGCCGGAGACCATCAATTACCGTACCCTCAAGCCCGAGAAGGACGGCCTGTTCTGCGAGAAGATCTTCGGTCCCGCCAAGGACTGGGAGTGCTCCTGCGGCAAGTACAAGGGCATCCGCTTTAAGGGTATCGTCTGCGAGCGCTGCGGCGTCGAGGTTACCTCGGCCAAGGTGCGTCGCGACCGCATGGGCCATATCGAGCTCGCCGCTCCCGTGTCCCACATCTGGTACTTCAAGAGCCCCACGAGCTTCCCGATGAGCCGTATGCTCGACATCAAGTCCAAGGACCTCGAGAAGGTTCTGTACTTTGCCAGCTACATCATCACCGAGGTTGACTATGAGGCCCGCGAGGCCGACGCCGACGACCTGCGCGAGGAGCTCGCCGCCGATCTGGAAGAGATCGATGCCGAGTGCGCCCGTCAGATCGAGTCCCTCAAGGAGCAGGGCGACCCCGAGAACTTTGACGAGTTCTCCGACGAGGAGCCGCTGACCCCCGAGGAGATCGCCTCTGGCATCGTCGACATCGAGGAAGAGTGCAAGGACGAGAAGCAGCTCCGCACGGACGCCTTCAACGCCTTCATGAAGCTCACCGAGCGCGACCTCATCTCCGATGAGCCGCTGTTCCGTGAGATGACCCGTTACTACTCCATGTACTTCAAGGGTGGTATGGGTGCCGAGGCTGTCCGCGACCTGCTCGCTGCTATCGACCTCCCCTCCGAGGCCGAGAAGCTCAAGGCCATCATCGCCGACGAGGATTCCCAGAAGCAGAAGCGCGAGAAGGCCGTCAAGCGCCTCGAGGTCGTTGACGCCTTCCTGAAGGGCGGCAACAGCCCCGCAAACATGATCCTGGACGTCATCCCGGTCATTCCGCCCGATCTGCGCCCGATGGTCCAGCTCGATGGCGGCCGCTTCGCCGCGTCCGACCTCAACGACCTGTATCGTCGCGTGATCAACCGTAACAACCGACTCAAGCGCCTGCTCGACCTGGACGCCCCTGCGATTATCGTGAACAACGAGAAGCGCATGCTCCAGGAGTCCGTGGACGCCCTGTTCGACAACGGCCGTCGTGGTCGCCCGGTCTCTGGCCGTGGCGGTCGCCCGCTCAAGTCGCTCGCCGAGGCCCTCAAGGGCAAGCAGGGTCGTTTCCGTCAGAACCTGCTGGGTAAGCGTGTCGACTACTCCGGCCGTTCGGTTATCGTTACCGACCCCAAGCTGCTGCTGCACCAGTGCGGTCTGCCCAAGACCATGGCGCTGGAGCTCTTCAAGCCCTTCGTTATGAAGCGCCTGGTCGAGCTCGGCAAGGTCGAGAACATCAAGGGCGCCAAGCGCGCTATCGACCGCGGTGCCACCTTTGTGTGGGATATCCTCGAAGAGGTCATCGACGGCCGCGTCGTGCTGCTCAACCGTGCACCGACCCTGCACCGTCTGTCCATCCAGGCCTTTGAGCCGGTGCTGGTCGAGGGCAAGGCTATCCACCTGCACCCGCTGGTCTGCTCGCCCTTCAACGCCGACTTCGACGGCGACCAGATGTCTGTCCACGTGCCGCTGTCCAGCCAGGCTCAGGCCGAGGCCCGCGTGCTCATGCTCTCTGCGAACAACCTGCGCTCGCCGGCATCCGGCAAGCCGGTCAACATCCCTTCGCAGGACATGATCATCGGTGTGTACTACCTGACCCAGGTCCGCGAGGGTCTGCCGGGCGAGAACCACGTGTTCTCGAGCTTCGACGACGCGCTGCACGCCTATGACTGCCGCTCCGAGGTCGACATGCAGGCCAAGATCCAGGTCCGCGTGTCCGCTGCCGATGCCAACGTCATCAATGAGGACGGCACCCGTATCTTCCGCGTCAAGAACGGCAAGAACGAGTTTGTCGACTACGATGTCACCGGCAATAAGACCGCGCGCTTCGAGACCTCTATCGGCCGCATCATCTTCAACCGCCAGTGCCTGCCCGAAGACTACGAGTTCATGAACTACAAGATGGTCAAGGGCGATGTGGCCAAGCTGGTTGCGGACTGCTGTGATCGTTACCCCGAGGCCAAGGTCGGCCCGATCCTCGACGCCATCAAGTACTCCGGCTTCCACTACGCTACCCGCGCCGGCCTCACCATCTCGGTGTGGGACGCTCTCATCCCTGCCGAGAAGCAGGAGCTGCTCGACCGCGCCCAGGCCAACGTCGACCAGATCAACGAGTACTTCGAGGAGGGCTTCATCAACGAGACAGAGCGCCACATCGAAGTCGTTAACGAGTGGACCGCTTGTACCGACAAGGTCGCAGCGCTCATGCTCGACATGTTCGACGAGGAGAACCCGCTGTACATGATGGCCGACTCCGGCGCCCGTGGTTCTAAGACCCAGCTGCGTCAGCTCGGCGGCATGCGTGGCCTGATGGCAGACATGTCCGGCGAGACGATCGACCTTCCCATTAAGGCGAACTTCCGCGAGGGCCTGCTGCCGCTCGAGTACTTCATTTCGACCTACGGCGCCCGTAAGGGCCTGGTCGATACCGCATCCCACACCTCGGACTCTGGTTACCTGACCCGTCGTCTGGTCGACGTGGCCCAGGACGTCATCGTCCGCGAGGAGGACTGCGGCACGCACGAGGGCGTCACCTACAACCTCATCATCCCCGGCACCACCGACCTCAACACCGACCTCGTCGGCCGTTGCTTCATCGAGGACGTCGTGGCTCCCGATGGCACCGTGCTCTTTGAGCAGGACGGCTACATCGAGAAGGTTGCCGACATTCAGAAGATGGTCGATGCCGGCCTTAAGAAGGTCAAGCTCCGCGCGCTGCTCACTTGCCGCTCCAAGTACGGCGTGTGCCAGAAGTGCTACGGCTGGGATCTTTCCACCCGTCGTCCGGTCGCCATCGGTACCGCGGTCGGCATTATTGCCGCCCAGTCCATCGGCGAGCCCGGTACGCAGCTTACGATGCGTACCATTCACTCCGGCGGCGTCGCTGGCGTCGACGATATTACGCAGGGTCTGCCTACGGTCAGCCGTATGTTCGATATCGTCGGCAACGTCAACGAGAAGATTCTGGGTCGCGAGGCCGAGCTGGCTCCGTACTCCGGCCACCTCTCGATTAAGCCCGAGAAGTCCGAGTACGTGCTGACGCTCACCGACTCCGAGGACCACACCCGTGTCCTCGACGAGCGTCGCGTCCCCGCTTCGGTTCGCTTTATGCCCGAGATCGAGGACGGCTGCGAGGTTCGCGCCGGCGACCAGATCACCAAGGGCTTCGTCAACTTCCGCAACCTGCGCAAGCTGACTGACATCGAGTCGACGATGCACACCTTCGTCGAGAGCGTCAAGGACGTCTACACCAGCCAGGGCGTCGACCTGAACGACAAGCACATCGAGGTGCTCGCACGCCAGATGCTGCGTCGCGTTCAGATCACCAACCCCGGCGACTCCAAGTACCTGCTTGGTCAGTACGTCGACCGCTACGAGTTCGCCGACGAGGTCGAGCGCGTTGCCCGTCTGGGCGGTCAGGCTCCCGTGGCCGAGCCCGTTATCCTGGGTACGCTCAAGGTCGCGTCCAACATCGACTCCTGGCTGTCGAGCGCTTCGTTCATCCGCACTGCCGGCGTCCTTACCGAGGCTGCTATCGAGGGCAAGGTCGACCACCTGCTCGACCTTAAGTCCAACGTCATCGTCGGTAAGAAGATCCCGGCTGGTACTGGCCTCAAGCCGTACGCCAACGCCAAGCTGACGTATCGCACGGCCGACGGCTATGTCGACATCGACGGTCCGGCTTCGCCCAACGCCAAGTCACTGCCCGAGTGGGCTCCTGTGGAGCTCAAGGACCTGGACGAGCAGCTCCCGCAGCAGCTCGACTGGGCCGGCTACGACGAGTTCGGCGGTGCTGACGGTTCGTTCACCCGCAACGGCCACACCATCTCCGCCGAGAAGGCTCGCCTGTACCTGTTCGACGACCTGGGCGTGTCGCAGCGCTGGACCAACAAGTTCAGCGAGGTCGGCATCGAGACGGTCGGCGACCTGGTCGGCAAGTCCGAGGAAGATCTGCTGCGCATCGATGGCATCGGTGCCAAGGCGATCGAGGAGCTCCGTGACGGCCTCGAGGCCCACGACCTGCTCTACATCCTCGAGAACAACGACGACGTTGCCGACGAGGAAGACCTCTCGCAGCTGCTGCAGATGGTCTTTAGCCCCGACGGTCCGGACGACATCCTGCTGGGCACCTCTGCCACGCCGACGCATCACGCCGACGCCGACGAGGAGCTCCTGGGCGCCCCGATCGACGACAAGAAGGCTCCCGCCAACGGTGCCATCAACGAGGACATGGCTTCCCTCGACGAGCTGCTCAACCAGCTCGTGGACACCGACGATGCCGAAGAGGCCAAGGACAACGACGAGGAGTAACTAGTTCCGCCGTTCTAACGAACGGCGGCAATCTCCGTCGCTGCGCGGCCCCCAGAGCTACAATCTGTCATTCAAAAGGCAGGGCATGACCAAAAGGTCAATGCCCTGCCTTTTTCATGCCACCTTGTACGCTCTGGGGGCCGCTCGCTTGCGTATGCTCAACCTGTTGCGTTCCGTTGATCCCTTGCCAAAATGGGACGGATTAATTTTTGGTAGGTTTTTCCTGCTTGAATTTGAAACATTCTGTTCGGTCAAAGCGTATCTATGGTGAGGGCCTCATCGAGAACCATTAATGTCACCGGGAGGTGATTATGGAAGAACAAGCATTTAGACAGGCGGTCGAAGATCACCGGGATGTCGTGTTTCGAATCGCATTGACGTACCTGCGCGATCGCGCTGACGCCGACGATGTCGCTCAAGACGTCTTCCTGAAGTTACTCAAAGGCGATGGAAACTTTGAAAGTTGGGAGCATCTTCGCCGCTGGCTTATCCGGGTCACGATCAATGAATGCAAATCGCTCTTTCGAAAGCCATGGAGGCGCGTGGAGGATATTGAGAACCTGGCCGATTCGCTTTCGACGGCGCAGGAGGAGACCAAGGCGGTCCTGTCAGACGTCATGCGGCTTCCGGAACGATTCCGTATCCCCATCGTGCTCTATTACTATCTGGGCTTCTCGACTTCAGAGATTGCCGAGTTATTGCATGTGCCAGCCGCGACCGTTCGAACGCGTTTAGCCCGCGGTAGATCGAAACTCAAGTTCATCCTAGAGGAGGGCGACCGTGAAATCCAACCAAATCAAGCAGGCCTTCGAGTCCGTCCAAGCCGATAGCGATCTTGCTGACCGTGTTCTTTATGCCGCTGCTGGTGAGCCGCTTCGCCGAAAGGGTCACGCGAAGCCTCTGTATGTTGCCGTAATCGGATGTCTTGCCGGAGTGCTGGCGACCGGAGGGGTCGCCTACGCTGTTGTCAATTCCAGTTATTTTGCCTCTGCCTGGGGAAACCATGGCAACGGAGAGTCCGTTACCTGGACAAATGGCGGCTCGTCGGGGACGAAATATACCTACACCAGAGAGTTTGGTGATGGTATCGCGCCCCAAAGCCTGGAGGGTGCAGTCCAGAAGGTCAATTTGTCCGTCGAGGGCAACGGCTATACGCTCGACATTCATGAGATGACAATCGACGAGAACGGTTGCGGTGCTGTGACGTTTACATTGTCCAATCCGAATGGCGTTAACTACTACAAGCCGGCGGCAGAGCTTGGCGAACTTGTTCTCTATGGTGAAGAAGAAGGGGGCGTCAGTACACCCAGCATGAACTTCGGCGAGGAATGGGCTGATACACGCTGCACCATTGATAAAGACACATCAAGCGACACGGTCATTAACGGCACGATGTACTTTGCATCTTGGAATCGCGATCGAGATTTACGACATGCGGTCACCTGGAATATCAGTTGGACGGAGGGCAAAGGTGAGGATGCGAAGGTGATCGAGGTATCGACGCCAGAGTTTAACGTCGGAGCGCACGTCGATACAAAAGAACTCCGCTCCGATGACTTGCCTCTCGAGATCAGTCCGTTTTCCATCCAGACGCACATCGATGATCTGGGCTATGAAGCAGTTGATCATAAACTGACCGTCACCTACAAGGATGGGTCAGAGCAGATTATCGAAGATGACGACGCAGGGGCGTACAATTTCTATGTTTCGATGGGACGCAATAGCGGAGAGAACATTTGGGTGCCAACGAAGTTGATTGATGTCGACCAAGTGGTTTCAGTAACGCTCGAAGGCACACGCTGCACTTCAACAGGGGGCGCCGAAACGTCGGAACCCTTTACCATCGTCTATTCGTAAGATTTGGGGCCGCTTTCTACTAGGGGAAGCGGCCTTCTTTGCGGTAAATGGGCGGTTAGACCGCACGATATTCGCCTGCATTCCTGAAGTATGCGGCAAAATCTTGATGGGTCGACCACACCGTATATGCTCAAGCGCTCTACCTGCGGGTTTATTATCGCAAAACCCCGGTGCGCTCGGCGGGTCCAGAATTTGCCGCATACTTCCGAAAGCGCCGCCGATTTCCATGCGACAGGTGAGAGCAGATCACCGTTGGAGCGCGACGTTTCCCCAGATAAAACTGACCAAAATAAACCTGTCCCTTTTTGGCAGGTAACGTTGCCCCGACGAGCACGTCGGATTCCCGGGCCGGGCGGCACAGGGGTTAAGTTTGTCGCGAGTTCCGCACGAGCCGGAGGCCACTTAATGTGGCCTCCGTGCGAGCCAGGACTGTAGAGCAGCAAACTTAACCCCTGCGCCGCCCGGCCCGGGAATCCGCCCCCCCCCGCGCACAGGAGGGGATTCCTTTTGTGTAGGCTTTGCGGAAATGTGCCAATTTTGGGATACGCCCGGCGGCGTGGTCTGTTGACGGCACAGCTAACGCCACGTATCCTATCGAACTGCGTGTTTCGTAGGGGGATGCTGACCCCTCGATTCAAGCCGTTGCACTTTACAGAAAGCTGGAATCATTCGAGAAGGAGTACGCTTTGCCTACTATTAACCAGCTGGTTCGCCAGGGCCGTCGTTCCGTGCCCAAGAAGTCCAAGAACGCTGCTCTGCAGCACAACTCCCAGAAGCGCGGCGTGTGCACCCGCGTCTTCACCACGAGCCCCAAGAAGCCGAACTCGGCTCTTCGTAAGGTTGCCCGTGTTCGCCTCGTCAACGGCATCGAAGTTACTGCTTACATCCCGGGTGAGGGCCACAACCTGCAGGAGCACTCCATCGTGCTCGTCCGCGGCGGTCGTGTCCGTGACCTCCCTGGTGTCCGTTATCACGTCATCCGTGGCGCCTACGACGCTGCTCCGGTCCAGAACCGTATGCAGGCCCGTTCTAAGTACGGTGCTAAGCGCCCCAAGGCTAAATAAGCCAGATAACGTTTTGATACTTTCGCCGTGTGCCGCCTAAGCGCCGCACGGTAGACACTTAAGGAGATTTCACATGCCGCGTCGTGCAGCAGCTAATCGTCGTGAGGTTCAGCCTGACGCCGTTTACAACAACCGCCTGGTGACTCAGCTCATCAACAAGGTCCTTCTTGACGGCAAGAAGGCCACCGCTGAGCGCATCGTTTACACCGCTTTCGAGATCGTTGCCGAGAAGTCCGAGGGTGGCGACGCTCTCGCTACCTTCAAGAAGGCTATGGACAACGTCAAGCCCACGCTCGAGGTTAAGCCCAAGCGTGTCGGTGGCGCTACCTATCAGGTCCCGATGGAGGTCAACTCCCGTCGTTCCACCGCTCTGGGCATCCGCTGGATCGTCAACTTCTCCCGCGCTCGCAAGGAGAAGACCATGGCCGAGCGTCTCGCTAACGAGATCCTCGACGCCTCCAACGGTCTTGGCGCTTCCGTCAAGAAGCGTGAGGACGTCTTCAAGATGGCCGAGGCCAACCGCGCGTTCTCTCACTATCGTTGGTAAGTTAAGGTAAGGAACTAACATGGCTAAGCCTAAGTACAAGCTTTCCGATACCCGTAACATCGGCATCATGGCTCACATCGATGCCGGTAAGACCACCACGACCGAGCGTATTCTTTACTACACCGGTAAGACCCACAAGATCGGTGAGGTCCATGAGGGCGCTGCCACCATGGACTGGATGGTTCAGGAGCAGGAGCGCGGCGTAACCATTACCTCCGCTGCTACCACGTGCTTCTGGAAGAAGGACGGTACCGACTACCGCATCCAGATCATCGACACCCCGGGCCACGTTGACTTCACCGCCGAGGTCGAGCGCTGCCTGCGCGTCCTCGATGGCGCTGTCGCCGTCTTCGACGCCGTTGCCGGCGTTCAGCCCCAGTCTGAGACCGTTTGGCGTCAGGCTTCTACCTTCAACGTCCCCCGCATCGCCTTCATCAACAAGTATGACCGCGTGGGCGCTGACTTCTTCAACGCTATCGAGACCATGAAGGATCGTCTCGACGCTAACGCCGTGGCCGCCCAGGTCCCGATGGGCGCCGAGGACAACTTCTGGGGCGTCATCGACCTGGTCACCATGACTGCATGGGACTTCAAGGCCGACGAGAAGGGCATGACCTACCCCGAGCCGATGGACGAGATCCCGGCTGAGTTCGCCGACATCGCTGCCACCAAGCGCGAGGAGCTCCTCGACGCTGCTGCCAGCTTTGACGACGAGCTCATGGAGAAGATCCTCATGGAGGAGGACTTCACCGTCGAGGAGCTCAAGGCTGCTCTGCGCAAGGGCGTTCTTGCCAACGAGCTCAACCTCGTCTTCGTGGGCTCCGCCTACAAGAACAAGGGCGTTCAGGAGCTGCTCGACGCTGTCGTCGACTACCTGCCCAGCCCGCTCGACGTCGAGGCCGTCACCGGTACCGATCCGGACACCGGCGAGGAGATCCAGCGTCATCCTTCCTTCGACGAGCCCTTCTCCGGCCTGGTCTTCAAGATCATGACCGACCCGTTCGTCGGTAAGCTTACCTACGTCCGCGTTTACTCCGGTCGTGCCGAGTCCGGCTCCTACGTGGTCAACGCTTCCAACGGTCAGCGCGAGCGCCTCGGCCGCATCCTCGAAATGAACGCCGCCGAGCGTATCGACCGCGACGACGCTGCCGCCGGCGACATCGTCGCTTGCGTCGGCTTCAAGAACTCCACCACCGGTGACACCCTGTGCACCGAGGGCAAGGAGATCGTCCTCGAGAAGATCGAGTTCGCTAACCCCGTTATCGACGTTGCCATCGAGCCCAAGACCAAGGCCGAGCAGGACAAGATGTCTCTGGCTCTGACCAAGCTCGCCGAGGAGGACCCGACCTTCAAGGTGTCCACCAACCACGAGACCGGCCAGACCATCATCGCCGGCATGGGCGAGCTGCACCTCGAGATCATCGTTGACCGTCTGCTCCGTGAGTTCAAGGTTGACGCTAACGTTGGTAAGCCCCAGGTTGCCTACCGCGAGACCGCTGGTCACGACGTCGAGAAGGCTGAGGGCAAGTTCGTCCGTCAGTCCGGTGGTCGCGGTCAGTACGGCCACGCCGTCATCAAGCTCGAGAAGATGGAGGAGGGCTTCGGCTACGAGTTCGTCAACGCTATCGTCGGCGGCGTCGTGCCCAAGGAGTACATCCCGTCCATCGACAAGGGCATCCAGGAGGCCCTGAACACCGGTGTTATCGCCGGCTTC